>JANMBZ010000064.1:0-39130 GCA_031360765.1 Chitinophagaceae bacterium | reverse complement strand
TGGTTTTGTAAATACCAAGATCAGTTCTACCGGTACGGCGGCATTAAGCTCAGGAACTAATCCTTATACAGGAACCTTCAAGGCCGATGCTTCTACAGCAGCAGCACCACCTTCAGGCCCTACAGGCTTTGCGCCAACTACTACCAACTGGAATGCATTGTACAGTACACCAAACGGTGTTTGGACATTAGCGATGGTAGATGCATTTGGAGGTGATCAGGGTACACTTACATCATGGTGTATAGATATGACTTATATATGTGGTGTTCCTGCCAGTCCTGCAGTATGGACTCCAAATGGTCCTGGATCAGGTTTATTCAGCGATGCAGCTGCAACTGTTATTTATAACGGAGCTCCTGTAGATTCTGTATGGACAAGACCAACACCATCTGGTGTTTACACTTACACAGTTACGGTTAATAACCTTATTACAACCACTGCTACACCAACTACACCAATGGCGGGAGGTAATGGTAATAATCTTGTAACCTTTAATGTTAAAAACAACAATACCTTCCCGGTAACCTTGAGTAGCTTATCAAGCAATACTTTTGGTTCGGGAGCAGTTACTTCAACCATTTACTATAAAAATGTAGGTAATGCAGGTAATCCTGGTCCAATCAGTGCAGCCAATGGCTTTACTTCAATTGGTTCGGCAGCCAGTACAGTTACTGCAGGCAATATGAACCTGCTTGTAAGCGGTATGACCCTTCAGGTACCGCCGGGAGCCACTTATGCCATAGCACTGGATATGACAGGAGCAACGTTCCCTGCATACACCAATGGTGCAGCAACAACGGTTACTTATTCAAATGGCGGATGTGATATTATTACAGGCGGCAATGTTGGATGGGGTGGCCCTAATGCACCGGGTACACCGGTTAATAATCCAAGGAACTTTAATGGCAGCATTACCTTCCTGGGAAGTGGTCCTGGTACCTGTCAATCTCCTGGTAGAACAGTTACAGTTACGGTAAATCAGCCTACAACTATAACCTTACAACCGGTGAATCAGACTATATGTACTGATAAGGTTGCCAGATTTACTGTAACACCAGCTGGAACTGGTCCGTTTACTTACCAATGGCAGGTTAGTACCAACAATGGTAACCCACCATGGACCAACATAACCAATGGTGGTGTTTATAGTGGAGCTACTACAGCAACATTAACCATTACTGCCCCTCCGGTTAGTATGAGTGGTTACCAATACCGTGTTATTATTAACGGTGCTGCACCATGTGCAGCTGCTACATCGCTCAATGCAATACTTACTGTAAACCCATTACCGGTTGTTACCATTGCACCAATATACAGTGCATTAATGCCTGGTATGACGGCTACTTTAACATCGACCGTTACACCCAATGCCCCTGCACCTAATGGTGGCTACACCTGGATACGTGATGGTGTGGTGTTAACCAGCTCTTCTGCAGGCGTGGTAAGTGGTATAGGTACCGGCACACTAAAAGTAGATGTTGATGGTATGGGTACTTACACCTTGCGTGTTACCGATGTAAATGGTTGTACCAATACATCAAACAGCGCACTGGTAAAAGATTCCGCCAGCGGCAAATGCTTCATCTATCCTAACCCTAACAGTGGTAAGTTCCAGGTTAGGTACTACAGCGTTGCAGGTAACAATAACTTACCAAGAGGCATCGTTGTTTACGACGGAAAAGGCGACAGGGTAATGGCTCAAAACTATATCATTGGAAGACCTTATGACAGAATGGATGTTGACATGAGGCGGTTTGGAAAAGGTTTGTACTGGGTTGAGATTGTTGACAGAAATGGCAACCGTTTAACCATGTGCAGAGTGGTGATCCAATAAAATTATAACCAATCTGGTATACTTAAATCCCCCGAATTTTTTCGGGGGATTTTTTTGTTTTATTAAAACAGATCCGGGTTTTATTTAAACTTAAATATGAATGGATTTATTAGATAAATATTCAAGAAGAAATTCAAAATACCAGCTACATTACTGCCAGAATATTATAGATTTTAAGAGTTATAATATTTATATTCTATCAACATTAATAACTAGAAATAAAATTATTGATCTAAAATGTAGAATCTACTGACTATAAAAACCGTTATATATAAAACACGCCAGTATAATGCAAATTAAAAACGAAAAGTACATACAGGTTTCAGGATACTTTATACTTATAAATTTTTTGATGCTTCCTTTTTGTAATGTCTGTTATAAAACTCCCTGAAGAAATTTACAAGAAGCAAATAGCTTAGCAGTGCGGAAAAAGACAATTGTACCGAAAAAATAAATTCGGATAAAACAGCCAGTAGCAGGCAAATACCAAAGAAAGAAATATAATTGTTTACAAAAATCTGCATTATAAAATCTAACCAGGGATATTTGTAAATTACCGGAGGCTTTACTTTTTTAAAGAACAATAAATAACTTACGGCAGAAAGACCGGCAATCATAAACAATGCCCACCACCAACTAATATGCCCCCGGTTGCGAATGGAAAGATAGGTGTTGAGCAAAATTAACGGACCAGGAATTTTATCAACCGCACTGCTATGTACATCGGTATCGTAATTGCCAATTACTATAAATTTATTTTGCAAAAACTGATGATAAAAAGAATCTGTTTCTGAAAGCATCAGTAACTCTCCCAGGTTAAAGTATGGATATTTCTGGGTTTCGGCAGAAAGCTGGGCAGACTGGATATAATATTTTGGGAAAATCGATTTAAAATCAAGATAAGATGCCGGGTATTTTTTATGATCAATATCATGCAATAAAGCCAGTGGTGTGGTGGTTATAGAATCGTTATAAACCAGTTTAAATTTAGAAAAACCGCCTGTGTTGGTTACAAAATCTGATAAAGCTGAATGAACTGCCATACAAGGTTTTTGTATGCTGTCGCCTGCCAGGTGGTAAGGGAATAACAGTTTTGTGCATCGGTTGGTTTGTGCCAGTAGTGCGGTATCATCTTCGTTTTCAAACTCTAAAAAAATATCGCATAAAACATAATGATGCCTGTTGCCGTTATCAGCCAGTATCTTAATAAACTGTGCCAGCTTACTTCTGTTTGTAATAGGGGTTTCGCCATACTCAGTTGGGTCGCTCACTAATTTTATATCGCGGCTTACGTTTACAAAAACAAAATCATGATCGTAGTGTGCATTGCTGCCAAACAATTTATCGCTGGCAGCGTTTACTTTTTTCATTATCTCTTCATCAACTGCCGATGTGTAGGAACTGTTACTGATTTGCCATAAAATAATAAATAACAAAACGCCATGCAGCATGGCGGTAATAATTTTATACGGGGTTTTTAAAAATATCACTCTTTAAAAAATGGTTTACTTACTCAAAAACCAAAAGCTGGTTTAAACTGTATGCAATTGAATATTATTTTCTTATAAATACAAATTCGCCGCCCTCATCGCCCACATTTTTTATGGCGGCATACTGCGGCAAATTATCCGAATTGCTGATTACTGCTTTGTAAAGCCCGTCAAACAGGTCTTTGGCACTGATGTATTTTTGTTTATTATCCTGCAAAGATTTTTTTAGATAAAACAAAAATTTACTGTTGTCGGGTACCGGCTCTAAATTGCCACTGGCCATTATTTTACGGCTTATCATTTTATATTGTTTTTGTATTGATTTATCGGCATCGGGCAGCAGGCTGCGGGTAAAGGCACCGCTAAAACAGGCATCGGCAATCAGCAGTATATGTTTGGCGTTGCTGCGTTTTAAGGCTTTATTTATATCATCGGCCGATATATAGCTGGCCGTTAAACCCTTCCTGGCCGATACCGGTATCCAGTAACCATCTACATCGCCAAACTTATCTTTTTCGGCGGTGCCATGGCCTGCATAAAAAATTACCAGGTTATCGTTTTCGGTAAGTGTGTTGCAACGCTGCACAATGGCCTGCATAATATCTTCCCGGCTGCGGTTAAAAAGCGTATCAATATTTGAAGCGCCGAAAGTGTACTGTTTCTCCAGAATATCTTTCAGGTCCAGGGCATCTTTCACCGGGTTCTCCAGGTCTGGTATAGAAGCATCATCGTAGTCTTTTTCTGCAATGAGTATGGCATAATATTTTTGAGGAATTTCGGTAACCAATGGAATATCGGGTTCTGCATTGTCTTTTTTTACAATGGCAGCGCAGGTTACTTTAAAAATCTTATTGGAAGTATTTCCCTGTTTATCAGTTGCTGCTATAACCAGCTCATTTATCCCCGGTTTTAAAACCAGTTCTGTTATAAAGAGGCCATCATCCTCCAGTTTGGTAACCGGGTTATTGTTGATACTTACAGATAAAATACCCGACAGGTCCCTTGCCCTTCCGATCACCTGCGTTTTTGGATCGTCTTCTCCTACTTCCAAATTGCGGGAGGGTTGGGGGCTTAGTAACTCTATCACCGGTGCAGTTTTATCCTTCACTGTAATTTCTGCAACACGGGCTTTAACATCGGAGAGTGTACGTTCCACATCCGGCTGCATAGCATTAATGGATAATGATTGTTGCAATACGATTTCCGCATCAGCATATCGTTCCATTTTTAACAATACATAACCTTTAAGGGCCAGGATGTTACTGTATCTTCCCTGTGAAAGCTTTTTTGATTCGTCGCCATATTCAAGTGCAGCCAGGTTCAGGTTGGTAAGCGCCTGCTCATAATTTTTAGAAGGAACATCTTCGGTGGCAGCTTTAACATAATAAAGATATACCCTCCCATTTTCGCTGCCGTCAGTTAATTTTTTTTCCAGGAATTTGCTATAATACATTTTTGCTTTTTCAAATTGAAATGTTCTCACCTGTGACGAGATCATATTGGTATAAAATGTGCCTGTATTGGGGCTCAGGAGTATAGCAGCATCATAATCCAAAATTGCTTTTTCGTATTTACCCAGCTTTGCATAGGCGATGGCTCTTGAGTTAAAGGCCCCGGCGGTTTTGGGGTTTTGCCTTATGGCTTCTGTACAATCAGCTATAGCCCCTTCATAGTCCTTCAGTTGATTTTTTGCCATGCTCCTGTTGAAGTATGCGTTTGGTTCATTGGGGTTTATCCTGATAGCTTTGTTGTGATCAGCCAAAGCCCCCTCATAATCTCTCAACTGGTATTTTGACCGGCCCCTGTTAACATATAAGTCTGCCTGTTCGGGTCCAATGGTTATAGCTTTATTATAGTCGGTCAAAGCTCCTTCGTAGTCCTTTAATGCATATTTTGTAATGGCCCTGCTGGAATATAAGTCTGACTGTTCAGGACTGGTCATTACGGCTTTGTTATAATCGGCTAAAGCTCCCTCATAATCCTTTAATGCATATTTAGTATTTGCCCTGTTGTAATATACATTTCTAAAATTGGGGTCAATACTAACAGCTTTATTCCAGTCCGCCAATGCCCCTTCATAATCGCTTAACTGATACTTTGCAACCGCTCTGTTACAAAAAAAATTGGGATAGCTTGCATCCAGGATTATTGCTTTGGTAAAATCTTCTATGGCACCGGCATAATCTTGCTTTTTATACTTAGCAGCTCCCAGGCTGTTATATTCCAGCGCCGACTGGCCCTGGGCAAGCATTACAAAACAAAATGAAAGTATCGCTAGAAATATTTTTCTCATAGTTGATATTGTTTCTTGAACCCGCAATACTAAGACTGTAAATTTTGTGAAATGCGGATTATAGCGACATTCTTAAGTATAAATTTCACTTTTCCTTTTCAAACATACGTTAATTACAAACTCCTTTAATCAGCAAGCAATATATTGGCATCAGTTTATTATTTAATACTGCTGTAAATGTCTTTAATTGCCTGCTCATCTGGCTTGCCATACAGGTAATAGATCTGTGCATAAACCTCTTCCACGATTTCTTTCTCAGGCTTCCCTTTTAAGGTCCTTTTAATTGTCCTGATAGTGTTGCTGCATTCTTCCTTACTAATAAATACGGGTTCAATGGGCGTAATGAATTTTACTTTTTTATCTCTGGAGTAATTTTCGATATAACCCAGGTTTAACTGGCCATCGCTTTTTTTATACACTCCCTCATTGAGGGAAATATCATCTTTAGTAATGTACAGTATATTGTTACGGCATTGCAGTTTATGATTAACAGGTTTTGCTGATGACAGTTGCAGAAAAAAGAAATTTTCTTTGTTATCAATGTTGGCATAACTGCGGGGCAGCTTTACTTTAAGCGTATCAATAACCAAAAAGTTGCTGTTTATATCCACATCTGTTTTAAAATAATCTTCCAGCGATAATGGCATATCATCCAGCGTTCTGGAACTCAGCCTCACATTCTTCTGATTCAGGTCCAGAAAATCTTTTATCAACAACACAAACTTATTATCTTTTGTAGGGGCAGTTGCCTGCGGCGAAACAACAATGCGCCCTTTGGATGGATGCAATAAAATCAGCAAACTTTCTTTTGTGCCAAGGCTCACTTTATCCGTAAGTAAAAGTTTAGAGCCCGGCTTAACGGCCGATCCATCGGGCTTTGATACACTACCCTTTACAACCGTAACAAAATAACTTTCCTGTGCAAAGCAGTTTGCCATGCACAAAAAAAGCAAGGGCACTAATACAAATTTTTTCATGCTTATTTTTTCGTGGGTTAAATATCTGTAATATTATTGAACAACCCGTTCAAAGGTTTTAATAACACTATTTACCGTAAACTTTTTTACCTGCACTATATGTTGCCAGCACTTTTGTTTTTAAAATTGCAGCAGATTCGCAACTCATCAGGTCGGTATCCAAAATTATAAAGTCAGCAAATTTTCCTTTTTCCAAACTGCCTTTTTTCTTTTCTTCAAAGCTGGCTTTAGCTGCCCAGATCGTCATGCCACGTAAAGTTTCTTCCCGGCTTAATGCATTCTCCATCTGGTAACCACCCGCCGGAAACCCTTTGGCATCCTGCCTTACAACGGCTGCAAAAAATGTTTTAAAGGGGCTTATATCTTCTACTGGAAAATCGGTACCAAGTGGCATCCAGCCATTTTCTTTTAATAATTGTTGATAGGCATAAGCACCCTTTACCCTTACCGGCCCAAGCCTGTCTGCCGCCCAGTACATATCAGATGTGCCATGTGTAGGCTGTACAGATGGGATAATATTGTTCTCTCCAAACATTTTAAAATCATTTTCATTAACCACCTGTGCATGCTCAATACGCCAGCCCAGATCGTTTTTGCCTTTAAGATATTTAGCATAAATTTTCAGTATGGTTCTGTTGCCGCTATCGCCAATTGCATGCGTACACATCTGCCATCCTTTTTGGTGAATGATGTTTGCAACTGAATCAAAATGCTCAGGCGCACTTAATAAAAATCCTGACCAGCCTGGCTTATCGCTATACGGTTGCAATAAACTTGCACCTCTTGAACCCAATGCACCATCAGCATAAACTTTAAACGAACTTACGTTCAGGTAATCTGTTTTTATCTTGCCTCTTTTAAAGGCATAATCATAATTTTCTTTTGCATCGCTCAGCATAATGTTCATACGCATTTTAAGCTCGCCGCTTTTTTGGAGGGTTTCAATTTTTTCTACGGTTCTAAAATCAAGTCCGCAATCATGCAGGGAAGTTAAGCCAACAGCAAAACAATTTTCCTGCGCCAGCAATACAGCTTTTTTAGTTTGTGTAAGATCCGGTGCAGGAATTTTTGCAGAAACAAGATCCACTGCATTATCTATCAGCAAACCGGTAAGCTTACCATTATTTACAACAACATCTCCACCTGTTAATTTGTCGCCGGGCTTTACGCCTGCAAGCTCCAGCGCCTTTGCATTGGCCATTGCCGCATGGCCATCAATACGGGTAATAATTACAGGCCTGTCAGGGAATAACTCATTCAGTTTTGTATTATCCGGAAAATCCTTCACCGCCCAGTCATTCTGATCCCAGCCACGGCCTGTGAGCCAAACGCCTGCTGGTAGCGATTTTGCAAAGCTGCTGCATTTATCAATTACTTCATCCCAGCTTTTTGTATCAACCAGGTTTACCGTTTGCAAACTCATTGCATAACCAATAAAATGTGCATGTGCATCATTAAAACCCGGGAACACTGCTTTGCCTCCGGCATCGGTTATCGAATCTGATTCGTACTGTTTCAGTATTTCATCATTGGTACCAATGGCAATAATTTTTCCATCATTTACAGCCATTGCTTCTGCAACAGTAAATTTATCATCAACCGTATAAATTTTTGCATGGTGAATGATGAGCTCTGCCTTTTGGCGAAACTTGCAGGAAGTGAAAAGAAAAATGAAAAATGAAAAATGAAAAATGAAAAATGCAGATCTGCTTAGTTTATTTGATAACATAACAATTGTTTAGTTTTCAAAAATAAGATAAATGAATGCAAGAAAACTCAATGAATACACATTGAAGAATTCTGCGTAATCTTAGTCAATCATAAAAATCTGCGTTTATCTTTACAAAATGCAGTTTAACGAAATCATCAATGCTAAAATAAAAAACGATTCCGATCGTCCGCTGATGAAAAAAGATCTTTTTCCGGTGAGCGAACGGCTACAAAAATACCTGCACCAGTACGGGCGTGATATAAAACTGCCGGTTGAATACAAAGACCTTTTAAACTACCGCCACACCACCGCTTTACGCAATAAAAAAGGAAAACTCACCCATTGGGAAACCGCCATTTACGACCTGAAAGAAATGGAGTTTTTAAAAGAAGGGTTGATAAAGACGTACGCTGCTTTAAAAACAGAAGGTAATCTGAGTTATATAAAACACCTGGATGTAGAGCGCATAGATTTTTGCGAATTCGGTAACAGTGTTCCTTTTCGCATCCGTATCATCAACCGAATTAACGATAATTACGATCATTATTATATCAAGGCCGAAGATACATCCCGTATTTATGGTTTGGAACTGGAAGACCTGTTGAGCCCTAACCGCATCACTTTTTTATCGCACAAGGGAACTTTGGTTGAAGAACATATTGCCGGCATACCGGGCGATGTTTTTCTGGAAGATTATTTACACCTGCCCGAAACAAATAAAATCCGCATTGCCAAAGAATTTGTAAAATTTAATGAGCGTTGTTTTGCACGCCTGCTGGGCGATATGCGGAGCTATAATTTTGTGGTAGCCATTACGCCGGATATTGAAGATAACCAGTACCGCCTGCGTGCCATTGATTTTGACCAACAGAGTTACGAAGGCCGCAAAAACCTGTACCTGCCGCAATTTTACCGGGAAAACTATGAGTTTGTTGAGCTGGTTTTAAAAACCCTGAGTCCCGATGTGATTGAGCAATACCAGGTAGAGGAACAAACGGCCATGGCTCACCGTGTGGTTGCCAGCCGAAGGCAACTGATGGAATTGCTGGGCATCATGATTAAAGATGAAATATCGGAATACCACAAAATAAAAATGCTTAAAGAAGAATTGAATAAACATTTTAACAGCGATTATTTTTCTAAATGCAGTACCATGGGCACCATTGTAAAAAGGCAATTGAAATTAGTTTTACAAAAACATTTGCAGCAGATTGTTGCAGGGCGATGATTTTTATTTCCCACGGAGACGCAAATGCCACAAAGCAAGTTCTTCTATTCAAAACAACTTTGTGTTCTTGGTTGCTTAGTGGGATAATTTTTTATCTTAGTAAGATATTTATTTTATGTACAACAACGAACAAACAAAAGCATTACAACAGCATACTTCCGAGTGGTTATCATCCTTAAAAAATGATAACATATCAGAATTGGTGAAGAGCAAAACAGAAGACCTGCGCAACTGCCTGCGCTTTCACGAATATAGATATTATGTACAAAACGATCCGCTCATCAGCGATTTTGAATACGATAGCTTGTATAAATTGTTAGAGCATTTTGAAAAAGAACATCCCGGAGCAATTACAGCAGACTCTCCAACACAGCGAGTGGGCAAGGGTTTAATAAAAGATTTTCCTAAAACGCAGCACCTGGTGCCCATGCTTTCTTTAGAAAACTCTTACAATGCAGATGATCTGCAGGATTTTGACCGCAAGGCCAGGGAACTATCGGGCCTGGATGTAATTGAATATTGCGTGGAACCAAAATTTGATGGTGCCAGCATTTCATTGGTGTACGAGCATGATATGCTTAGCCGTGGCGTAACCCGTGGCGATGGCGAAGTAGGCGATGAAATAACGTTGAACGTAAAGCAAATAAAATCGGTGCCACTTTCTGCAAAATTCAGTGAGTATGGTATTGAGCAGATAGAGATACGTGGCGAAGTGCTGATGAATAAAAATAATTTTAAAGCATACAATGATGCATTGATTGAAGAAGGAATTCCGCCGCTGGCGAACCCACGCAATGCCGCTGCAGGCTCTTTAAGAATTAAAGACACTGCAGAAGTTAGCAAGCGGAATTTAGAAGCATTCTTGTACCACGTGAGTTTTATCACCAATCTTGAAATGGTTGCAGCAGTAAAACCACAAACCACAAACCATCAACCACAAACTCATTCGGGAATGCTGGAGATGCTCTGGAACCTGGGTTTCCGCAGCCCTAAAAACGAAATGCATGTTTTTAAAGGCATAGATGGTGTGATAAAACATGTGCATGATTTTGAAAAAGTACGTGATAACCTGGGTTACGAAATTGATGGAATGGTGATAAAAGTGAATGACCTTAACCTGCAAGACCGGTTGGGAATGACATCCCATCACCCACGATGGGCTATAGCTTTCAAATTTAAAGCCCGCCAAGGTACCAGCAAACTGATTGATGTTACTTTTCAGGTTGGCCGTACCGGTGCTGTTACACCTGTTGCTAAAATAGAACCGGTGCAGGTTGGTGGAGTTACGGTGGGCAGTATTTCTATCCACAATGAAGAATACATCAAAGAAAAAGATCTGATGCTGGGCGATACGATTTTGATTGAGCGAAGTGGTGATGTAATTCCGCAGATAGTTAAATCTTTTCCAGAACTACGGAAAGGCGATGAAAATAAAATTAAATTCCCTACGCAATGCCCTATTTGCAAAACTGAATTATACAAACCCGAAGAAGATGCTGTGTGGCGCTGTGTTAGCTTAACTTGCCCGGCACAAATTGTAGAAGGCATTATACATTTTGTAAGTAAAGATGCGATGGACATCCGCAGTTTTGGCGAAGCCAACGTGCGTAAATTTTATGAAATGGGTTTGCTAAAATCAATCCCGGATGTTTATAATTTGCCTTACGGCGAAATTAGTAAGCTGGATGGCTTTGGTGAAAAATCAATTAGCAAATTACAGCAAGCTATTGAGCATTCTAAAAGACAACCGCTTAATCGCATTATTTATGCATTGGGTATCCGTTACGTGGGCGAAACAACAGCCAAAACGCTTGCACATGCAGTTGATCATCTTATAGATTTGGCAGCCTTTACCGAAGAGCAATTGATGCAATTAGATGACGTTGGTGTAAAGGTTGCCAAAACAGTTTATACCTTTTTTCAAAACCCGGATAACCTGCAATTACTACAACAACTCGAAAGCCTTGGCGTACAATTAAAAAATGAAAAGAAGGGAACAGTAACCGATGGTAACTTATCAGGGCTTACATTTTTATTTACCGGTACTTTATCTCAATTAAAAAGAAACGATGCCGAAGCATTGGTGGAAGCCAATGGTGGAAAATTACTGGGCGCTGTAAGCAGCAAGTTAAATTACTTGGTTGCAGGCGAAAGTGCAGGTAGTAAATTAGAGAAAGCAAAAAAAATACCGGCAATTCATGTAATAAGTGAAGAAGAATTTATAAAAATGTTACCTATTAGTAAATAATTATATTATATTTGTTAGCAACCTCTCCAACTGCTATAACACAAACTAATTATTGTGTTAGTTAAATTAATTAAATCTTTCGATTATGATTAAGAAAAATGCCGGCGAAGTTTGGAAGCAGATTTTATTTACCGGCCACAAACAGCTTCGAAAAAAATACGCAGTTTCATCGCAAGGCAGGGCTGCCAGTTATAACGATGATGTTTTAAAAGATGGAAAGTTATTGAGTGGTTCCTTAACATCGGGTTACAAAACATTAAACCTGCATGTTGAAAACAGCAATGGCACCATTTATATACACCGTGAGGTAGCAAAGCTTTTTTGCAAAAAGCCTTCTCCAAAACATAAGTATGTAATTCATATAAATCATAAAAAGCAAGACAATCTTTATAAAAACCTTAAGTGGGCAACAATAGAACTTGTAAGCTCACATCAGCAAAACAGTCCTGAAAAAATCGCCTACAAAAAACGCCAGGCAAACCGCACTGTAGGGCTAAAACTCAATGCCACACAGGTTAAGAAAATAAAAGAGATTATTAATAACCCAAAAAGAAAATTAACCTACAAGCAACTGGCAGCAAAATATAAAGTTAGCGAAATGACTTTGTACCGCATAAAAAGCGGTGAAAACTGGGGACGTATCAAGTAACTGAGAAAATTCGAACTTCAAGCAAAGGAATCTGTTAGCATGCAGGTTCCTTTTTTTATTTTCTTAATTTCGTTTCACAATTCATAAAATATGCTTCAACAATCAACATTAAAATTTTTAAAAGATTTAGAGAAGAACAACAATAAGCCCTGGTTTGATGCACACAGGCCGCAATACGAAGTTGCCAAAACAGATTTTTACACACTGGTTGAAAAACTAATACCCGCCATTGCAAAATTTGATGCACCAATCGGACAGCTTTTAGTTAAGCAATGTGTTTTTCGCATAAACCGCGATGTACGTTTCAGTAAAAACAAAGCACCCTATAAAAATAATATGGCCTGTTATTTTAACCAGGCTGGCAAAAGCGGTTCAGGTGCAGGTTATTATCTGCATATTGAGCCAGGCAAAAGCTTTGCTGCCGGTGGTATTTGGGCACCAGAACCAAACGTGCTGGCAGGCATACGGCAGGAGATAGATTACAATTTTTCTGGTTTGAAAAAAATAATTGAACATAACAATTTTAAAAAAACTTTTACCGAAGGATTAAGAAGTAACGAAACGCTGGTGAGGCCCCCAAAAGGTTATGATGAAAACAATCCGGCTATTGAATTTTTAAAAATGAAAAGTTTTATTGTAAGTAAACCCTTTGCTGATGCGGATTTACAGGATAAAAACTTTGTTGCTGCTGTTGCAATAACATTCAAAACGATGAAGCCTTTGTTAGATTTTTTGAATACGGCATTGCATTGATTTTTGCAGTTTCTTAAAAAAAAGACGGCCAGAGATAAAAATCTCCGGCCTTGCTTACCTCTGAAACCACAAGAAAAAATTTATAGCAAAAGCATATAATTCATTACACTAAATAATTTAATTGAAAACACCCCTTAACGATATTTCAAACGGGATTTTATAAATATTGGAGAATTCAGATAACTTAAGCAGACTGTAAAATTAGTATTTTTTTAATATTAACATAATTTATTTTTCAGTTTTTGCATTTTTTTAAGTTTTGGATGCAACACAATTCAATGTGGGCTTCAATAGGTCTATCTTTTTAATATTCATTATTATTATTGCTTAGGTTACCGAATTATTCACTTGGGTAGTATTAAAAAACACCTTATAAAAACTAATAAGCATTAGTTTTGTAAAAAATAGAAGATGGCCAGGATAAAGCCGGGCAAAAATGCCAGCAAAAAAGATGTAATAATACAAAACGCTGCTACTTTATTTAAAAGCAAAGGCTTTTCCTCTGCTTCTATGAGGGAACTGGCAGAGGCAGTTGGTGTTGAAGCCCCAAGCCTTTATAACCATATTGGCAGTAAAAGTGAGTTGCTGCAGGGCATTTGTTTTAAGGTAGCCAATGCATTTACATCTTACCTCGATTCAACAGAAAATACTTTAGGTAAATATACTGAGCGACTTGAGCAGATCATCCGCTTTCACATACGCATGATGCTGGATAATTTTGATGAGGTATATGTTGCAAACCACGAGTGGAAGCATTTAAAAGAACCTTATCTGAGCAATTTTCTGCTACAGCGCCGCAGTTACGAAAAACGCCTGATCAGTTTAATGGAAGGGGGCATTATGGCAAAAGAATTTAAGCATACCAATCCCTATGTTGCAGTACTAACCATTCTATCGGCAGTACGTGGACTTGAATTTTGGCAACAACATAAAAAAAACATCAGTAGCCAAGTTTTGGAAGATGATATGGTAAATCATTTATTAAAAGGAATTACAAAATAATTTTTATGGCGGTACATTTTCATAAACTAAAAGTAAAAGAAGTTAACACAGAAACAACTGATTGCGTTTCCATAGTATTTGATATACCCGAAAACTTACAAAGCGAATTTGTTTTTGAGCAAGGCCAGAATATAACCATCAAAAAAGAAATTGATGGGGAAGAATTGCGAAGATCGTACTCCATTTGCTCGGCACCATTTGAAAAAGAATTAAGGGTTGCTGTAAAAAAAGTTGATGGTGGAAAATTTTCAAGCTATGCCAACAGCATTTTAAAAACTGGTGAAGTAATGGAGGTAATGCCGCCTACCGGAAAATTCAACACAAAACTAAATGCCGAAAACGCAAAACAATATGTAGCATTTGTAGCAGGCAGCGGCATTACACCGGTTATCTCCATTATTAAAACAACTCTGCAAACCGAGGCTGCAAGCAGCTTTACATTGGTGTTTGGTAACCGTGGCCGCCATTCAATTATTTTTTTTGAAGAGCTGGAAGGTTTAAAAAATAAGTATGTAAACCGGTTTAATTTTATAAATATCCTCAGCCGCGAAAAAACAGATGCTCCCATAAACTCCGGTAGAATTGATGCAGACAAATTAACTGAACTTAATAAACTGATTGATTATAAAAACACCGATGAGTTTTTTATTTGTGGGCCAGAGGAAATGATTTTTTGTGTGAAAGAGTTTTTAGAAGCAAGTGGCATTGAACAAAAGAAAATTCATTTTGAATTATTCACCACACCAGGGCAGAAGCAATCGTCGGTTGTGAGTAGTGAATCGTCAGTTAAGAGTGGTGGCCCTTCAAGTAAAATAACCGTAAAGCTCGATGGCCGTAGTTTTGATTTTGATCTGGGTTTTAATGGCGAAAATATTTTAGATGCAGCTTTAAAGCAGGGAGCCGATCTGCCCTTTGCCTGCAAAGGTGGTGTGTGCTGCACCTGCAAGGCAAAACTTTTAGAAGGCGAAGTGGAGATGGATGTAAACTGGGGCCTTGAGCATGAGGAGGTGGAACAGGGTTTTATACTTACCTGCCAGGCTCATCCCACAACAGAAAAAGTGGTGGTTGATTTTGATATTAAATAAAATATCTTTTATTTAGCACCTTAACAATTTTAGCATGAAAAAAATAACGGCTGAAAAATGGAAGGTAATTACATTTCATAAAACTGTTTCTGGTAAACAATATGCCATTTCAAATCATGGCAGGCTGGTTTGTTTTGAAAAGCAGCCCATTGATGGCAACCAGGTAAAGGGATCTTTACAGGAAGGCTATCCTATCTGGCGTTTTAGAAAAAAGAAAAAAAATGGCACTACTTCCCACCAGGGTGTTTTGCTGCACCGTTTAGTAGCCCAAAGTTTTTTACCTGCCCCGCAAAAAGGCGAAAAGGTTGTTATACATTTCAATTATAAAAAAACAGATAACCGCTACACCAACCTGGGGTGGGCAACCATTGCAGAAGCATCGGCACATGCACAAGGCAGCCCGCTGGTAAAAAAAGCAAGAAAACTTGCTGCAGAAAACGGGATTGGTGGTAATACCAAACTTACCATTGAAAAAGTAAGAGAAATTAAAACCCTGTTGGCCCATAAAAAAACATTGAAAGAAATTGCTGCCCAATACAAAGTAAGCGATATGCAGATCTACCGCATTAAAACCGGCGAAAACTGGAAGCATGTTAAATAAAAGTCCCGCTGAAAAAATCAGCAAGGGACTTCGTTAATAAAACCAGATTGTATAATGCTCAGCTAAAAATAATTATCGCAACAATAATTATCAGTATAACAATATCTTTCTTCTCCATACATATTTATTTAAAAAGTTGTTGAGGTTGCCGCCAGGCCTGGTGCGCCGGTTACAAACACACGGATGGTACCTGCAGGTGGTAAAGTATTACCGGGGTCGCTTCCTTTGCTGCGCAGGTAAAGCACATTCTTAAAATTTTGTACACCACCGGCAGTTAATGTGCCGCTTAAAACATTAAACTGCTGAACAGGAACTCCTAATGGTGATACTGTTCTCAAAATAAAAATTGAAAAATTATTGCCGCTTCCTGAAATATACGAGGAAACTGGGGTTGGGCTCAGGTTTCCATTTGATGTATTTTTTTGCTCAACAGTAATATTAAAAGTAGTATTATCCTGATTGGTAAACCTGAATTTATAATCGGCAAACAAAGTGCCTGCAAAGTTGCCCGGCGAATTATCGAATGTACAGCTATCGGGGCGCATATAATAAATACCATTTACAATAGCGGGAGCTATACCGCTGTAAACATTGGCCCCGGATGCTCTTAGCGAATCCACCATACTTTGTGTTATCATACTTTGTATAGGTGTGGGAAATGTTTCACCGGCCGGTGTACTATCATCTTTACTTTTTTTGCAAGCCGAAAATAAAATACAAGCTGTGGTTAAGGTGAGAAAACAAGTTTGCAATTTTTTCATTTTTTTCATTTTAATGTTAATGTTGATAAATCTTATAGCTGTATTTATTTTTAATTATTTTTTTATCAGCTTTAAAGCAATTTTTTCATTTTCTTTTTTCATTTCAAGAAAATATATGCCTGCGGCCAGATGGCTGATGTTTATTTTTTCTTGGCTGCCCTGTATATTTTTTTGTAGTTGTATGCGGCCAGTAATATCCAATATCTGCAGTTGCTGATAACCCGTAAGGCCTTTTACAATAACAAAATCACTGGCAGGGTTTGGCTGCATAGTTAGCTGTGTTGGTTTGCTGAAGCTTACAGTTTCAATATTGCTGTATGTAACATGTCCGTCTGCATCAGTCATCTTAATACGATAGTAGTTATCGCCATTAACAGGATTAGCATCTGTAAAAGAATAGTTATTTGTGCCGGCAGTATTGCGGGCAGTTACAGTAGCAAGGGGTTGCCAGTTATTATTATCGGTACTTCTTACTAAAATAAAATTGGCCAGGCTTTTTTCATTTGCTGTTTGCCAGTTAAGTTTAACGCTTTGGTTTTGCTTTTGTGCCGTAAAGTTTAGCAACGTGAGTGGCAATATTGCAAGTGTGTTTTTTGCAAAAAAGAAAGTAGAGAATGACGGAACGCTAGCTGCCATTACATATCCATATTCATATGCTGATGCAGTAGTAGTTAATTTGCTTGCATTGGCTGTAATGGTACCACTACAGGTTTGTTCATTTTTAAATATGGCTATATCATTAATGCTGCTGATACCTGATGGCTGACTTTGCGAATTGGTTGCATTTTTTAATGTAAGGTATTCGCTGGTTTTTACATAGAGTCTTATAGAAACATTACTGGCTGGTTGGTTCTGTACGGTGATGGTAATATTCCTGTCCATGTACAATTGCTTTAGCGGATCTTCTCTAACGGTGCCATTATTTATATAAGTTGATGCGGATACATTTCCTAAATTATTGCCATTGGCTTTTATCTCTGCTACTACATCGCCTGCGGTATTTAAAATGGGTACCCATTGATTGTTATTGGTTGCATTAATATTTACTACCGGATAATTTTCGCAACTATTAGGTATGCCGTTGGCAATAAATGCAGGTACTACGGTAAGGCCATTATGAGTTAACAGATTATTAAAATTGCTGCTTGCTGTGTAAGATGATTGCAGTGAAACAGTTGTTGTTACAGGATCAAACTGCACCACGTTTGTGATACCGCCACCTGCACCTTGCGTAAGGCAGTACAATTTATTACCACTTACAGTAAGTTCGCCTTGGGGATCGTACCCAATACTACCTGCAGTAGTAAAGCTATACACATTGGTTAGGCTGTTTGTTGCAGGGTCAAATTGAAGAATAGCACCTCTTCCATTAGCACCACCAGCAGAGGCTATACCGTAAAATTTATTGTTATAAAGCGTAAAGGCATTATTTACAGAAACTCCCACTGCCCCGCTGAAACCTGCAACAGTAGTAGCCGTATTTGCCACGGGGTCAAATAAAATAATTCCACCAGAGTTATTTGGCCCACCGCTGGAAGTAGCTCCATATAATTTACTGTTGTACACAGTAAAGCCAGCACTGGGTTTAATACTTCCGGCATTTTGCACATCATACAATTTGGCAAGTATGTTTGTAGCTGGGTCAAATGAATAAATGATACCGTTGTTTCCCGTTCCATTATCCCTTGTCATTCCATACATTTTATTATTGTACAAAGTGGGTTCACCAATGGGATTATCTCCACCCATGGGGTAAATATCATATTTAGTGTATGCAGTTGTTACCGGATCAAATGAATAAAATACTCCCCTTCCGATGTTACCACCGGCACCTGTAGTGCCATACAATTTTCCATTATAAGCAATGGGCGATGATGAAGGACCGCTGCCATTGGCAGAGCTATTGGCAAAATCAAACAAAAATTTTCGGGAGTAGGTAGATGTAGAAGGATTAAATTCCCAGATGCAACCTGAAGTACCTGGCTCTTGCGGGCCCGAACTGCAAGTGCCATATATTTTGCCATTCAGCAGCACAGGCCTGCCATAAGGTATGCGTCCATTTTCGGCTGCATTAAAATCTTTCTTTTTTGTTAGGGTATTGGCTTCATAATCGTATTCTATAATTGTACCCAGGTTTGTAAACCCACCATTGTAGGTTGTTGCATAAAATTTTAAATTGAATAATGTAAAAGTGGCGTTTCCCGGATAGATAGGGTTATCATTATTATCTACGCCAAAATCATATTTTTTTACAACACTTGTCGGGCTTGCAGGGTCCCACTCATAAATTACACCCCTGCCATTTATGCCACCTTCATTGCAAAAGCCTAGAAACTTTGTGCCGTTAACTACCAATTTTGCAAGGGGGCCTCTACCAGTTGGGGTATAATTAAAATCAACCAGTTTGGTAAATACATTTGTTGCAGGATCTAATTCAAACAATGTTCCGGCACCATTCACACCATTCTGGTTGAGGCAACCATATAATTTGTTATTGTACACAATCATTTCATTGTTATTCGGATTTCTGCCGCTGGCATTGTCAAAATCTTTTATAACAGTAGTATTGGATCCGTTTGGCAATGTTGGGTCTATTACATACAATGCGCCCCCATTGGTAGCAGCACCTTGATGGCTCATACAATAAATCTTATTGTTATAAACAGTTACATTATTATAAAATTCAAATCCCGTTGCATTAATTCCGTCATACAAATCCCTGTAAATATTGGTAGCGGGATCCCATTCAAAAACGACACCAAGTCCATTTACCCCACCCTGCTGTGTAGTGCCATACATTTTACCATTGAGTAAACGCAAAGAGTTTTGGGCACCTCTGCCGGGATAAGCACCACCGTTTCCGGTAAAATCAAATTTCTTTGTATAAATGTTAGTAGCAGGATCCCACTCAAAAATACAGCCATTACCATTTGCACCGTATTGCGATGCCAGACCATAAAATTTACCATTATACAATAATAGAGAACCCCTCGGGCTGCCTCCCTGTGTAAAAGCAAAGTCGTATTTTTTTAGGTATGCATTATTAGCGGGGTCGTACTCAAAAATAGTTCCGGCGTTGTTTACTCCGCCCAGGTATGTAGTGCCATACAGTTTTCCGTTGTAAACTGCCAACTCTACATTTTGAGGATTGGAACCAAAAGTGGTTACCGGAAAATCATATTTCAACTGAAAATTAAGGCCCGAGCTATCTGTGCTGAACAGGTAGCCATTAGAAGATTGATTTGCCTGCGGGTAACCACCCACCAGGCCAAATAACTTTGAAACGCCCTGTGCATAGCCTGTAATTGCAAGCAGCAGAGGCATTACAACTAATAATGTAAATTTTTTCATATCTCTGGTTTTAAAATTATAATTGATGGGTATTCAGGAATATTGGATGCTGATGTAAAATTTGATTTTTAATAAAGAAGAGCAAATACTCAATTTGTAGTAGGGTTAAATAAATGATGCCCCTGTATCAACATTTTAAATACTTTTAATTTTGAATTTTAAAATGAAATACACTGCTACTATATTTTTTGCTGTTGTGCTACTGGCGTTTTGTTTAAAAGCAAAAGCACAAACAAAACTTATTGATAGCCTTCGCCGGCAGATAGAGTTAACAAAAGATCCGGCAGAAAAAAATAGTTTGATAGCAAAGCTTGCCGGGCAGCCCATAAATTCAGATACACTGCTGCCCTATGTTATACTTGCCGAATCAATTACCGGTAATTCAAAAATCGAATTCGACAAAAGCCTGGCCGCCTGCAGCCGTGCTTATTATTACATCCGCAAAAATTACGTTGATAGTGCACTTGTTATTATGGAGGGCCTGATAGAAAAACACAAAAAAGATAATGAGCACAAAGATTTTTATTTGGGTGTTTTGTTTTTTAAAGCCAAAATACTTGATCGGGGAAACCGCTACGCTGCATCAATTGCCGGTTTATACAAAGTGATACAGGAAGCGGAGTTGCAAAAAGATACAGTTACACTCATTCAGGCAAAAACCGGTATAGGCTGGGTACAGATGGAGATGGAGCAGTATAAAGAAGCCTTGCAATGGTTATACAAAGCATTAAACACATCAGCTAATAAAAAATTTTATAAAAACTATGGCGCACTGTACAGTAATATTGCCAGTACCTATAATGCATTGGGTAAAACAGACTCTGCAAAAGTGTATATTGATATTGCAATAAAAGATGCAAGGGAAAATGACAATCTTGCTTTTTTGGCAACAGCATTAAGTATACAGGCCAAGATATTTACAAACAGCAAACAGGCCCAACTTGCTGCAGCACCGCTGCAGGAAATTGTAGCCATCAGAAAACAACTCAACGACCCGTTTTATACCGTTTACGATATGAGCAGCCTGGCGAGCTATTATGCCGGCAACAACCAAACCGAAAAAGGCATTGCTTTGTGTAAAGAAGGTATTTCGTTAGCACAAAAAAGCGGACTTTCATCTCAACTGCTGATGGTGTATCATGCGCTGGCACAAAACTATAAAGCTGCAGGCAACACGGTTGAATATGGAAAAACCTTAGAAGCCATCATTGCTTTAAAAGATTCTTTCAATAACATAAACTCATCAAAGCTTTTAGCCGATATGCAGGCCGGCAGCGAAACAGCAAAGAATGAAAAAACAATTGCAGCACAAAAATTAAACCTAACTGTAAAAAATTACTGGCTTTTTGGCTCGGGTATTTTTGCAATGATGGCAGGCATTATTGTATGGCTTGCATTTAAATATTACAACCGCAAGCAAAACATAAAAATGCAACTGGCTCTGGCCGAAGAAAAAGGACTTGCCGCCCAATCCATCATGAATGCCGAAGAGCAGGAACGCAAACGCATTGCGGCCGATCTGCATGATAATATTGGTGCTTATGCATCTGCCATACGGGCCGATGTGGAAAAAATAAGCACCAATGGTTTTGAAAAAAACAATGCATCGCTTCAAAACCTGGAGCAGCACTCGCAAGAAATTATTAATTCACTAAGAGATACCATTTGGGTTTTGAATAAAGACAATATCACTATCACCGGCATCAGCGATCGTATAAAAAATTACATCAGCAAGTTGCGGCCCAGTTATAATCATATTGATTTTAAAATTACCGAGGATATACAAAACGATCTACACATCAGCTCTCAAAATGCATTAAACATTTTTAGAATTGTTCAGGAAGCAGTACACAATGCCATTAAACACAGTGCTGCATCTATTATCAGTATCAGCATCAGCAGCCAAAAAAATATGGAAATACAAATAAGAGATGATGGTAAAGGGATGGAAGAAAACTTATCTTCCAACGGAAATGGATTACAAAACATGCAGGTAAGGGCTAAACAGGCAGGCATGCTGCTTTCTATTTCATCGGCAACAAAACAAGGAACCACATTGGTTTTACAAACTGCTACTACAAATTGAGTATTGCACGTAACGTTAAAAATAAAAATCTTGCAACAGCAAAATAATAACATGAGCAAACCCGTAAAGATTGGATTAGTAGATGATAAAGCAGTAAACCGCAGCAGCGTAGCCGATAAAATAAAACAGTTTGAAGACCTTAACTTTTGTTTTATGGCTATAAACGGGCACGATTGCCTGGAGCAATTAAAGGGATTGCCATTGGAGAAAATGCCGCAGGTAATTTTCATGGATCTGCAAATGCCCGAAATGGATGGCGTGCAAACCATTAGCCTGGCCAGGGCCATGTACCCCGAAATATTTTTTATTGTATTAACTGTTTTTGATGATGATGATAAAATTTTTGAGGCCATAAAAGCCGGTGCCCATGGCTATTTGCTTAAAGATGAAAGTGCCATTGCGCTGCACAACGCCATTACAAATGTGCTGGAAAACGGCGGGGCACCCATGAGCCCGGCCATTGCCCGTAAGGCTTTTGAAATGCTGGGCAAGGCTCAAATGCAAACTGCAACTGTTACTCCACAGCAACATCCTTTTGATAACCTGCTTACCGAACGGGAAAAAGAAATTTTACTGCAAACCATCAACGGGCTTGATGCAAAACGCATTGCCAGCCTGCTTGATATCAGCGTACTTACCATCCGCAAGCATATTGCCAATATTTACCAAAAGCTGCATGTAAACAGTAAGGCGCAAATAATCAGCCTGGCACATAAAAACAACTGGGTGTAAAATTCTATAATACTGTAAATAATATTCTTTTACTTTTTGGTTAAATAAAATACCCGCTGTTGGGTACCCCATACTAAAACATATCCGGTAATTTTATCTGCATAAAAAAAATTATATGAAAAAGATCTTTTTAATTCTTTTCTTATCACCTGTTTTTGCAGGTTTTGGTCAGTCACCAATTGCATCATCTGCTGTGTGTAGTGAATGTTCAAATTATGTGTTTACTTCCATCTCACAATTAACCGATGTTAAGGAAACCGATGCCTGTTTCATTCACCTGCAAAGTTTGGTTGAGCGATATGGTATTAATGTAGCCGCCTGTAACCAAACTACATTTGGTAGCAGTCAAACACTTACCAATGCTGCATTGGCAATAATGCTGAGTAGCGGTTTAGAAAGAATAAGTGAATTAAAAAATTATGCTGTGAGCGAAAAATCCGAAGCAGATAAAATAAAAATTGAAGCTAAAATTAAATTAAATGGTTTCGATTTATTTAAGCATCAATTTACATCTGCGGACAAGATTAAAGATCTAAAGGCCAGTGATTGTTATTACCAGGCAGTGCAAACTTTATTACAAGAATTTAAAATAGATATTACCGGTAAAACCGGTTTACTGCAGGCTGGCAAACCAGCCAATGGAAAAAACGCAGGCCTGCTATTAAAAGAAGTTTTTGGTTTAACCAATTTCGATGTATCAAAATACGCAACAGCCACCATTACTAAAGCCGAATTCTCCATCCTGCTAAATATGGCCCTGGATGATTACAACGAAATGATTGCCGCAGCAACTTATTAATTTGTTGATTATAAATTCAACAAGGCACAATAATATTTTCATGAATTTTAACTAACAACTGTTAGTTTTTTGTATTAATTTTACTGTCTAAATTTTTATTATGTCTATACACGACCTTGAGAAAATTTTTCAGGATAAGATTGATAAAGAAATAAAGATTGAGCCAAAGGATTGGATGCCGGAAGCCTATCGTAAAACTAATATCCGCCAGATAAGCCAGCATGCACACAGCGAAATTGTTGGCATGCTGCCCGAAGGTAATTGGATAAGCAGGGCACCCTCTTTAAAACGCAAAGCCATTTTAATTGCCAAGGTGCAGGACGAGGCCGGTCATGGTTTGTATCTCTATTCATCTGCCGAAACCCTTGGCAGCAGTCGTGATGAAATGATTGCCGATTTGCACAGCGGCAAAGCAAAATATTCTTCCATCTTTAATTACCCAACATTAACCTGGGCCGATATGGGCGCTGTTGGCTGGTTGGTTGATGGCGCTGCCATACTTAACCAGGTTATGTTGTGCCGCACCAGTTACGGTCCGTATGCAAGGGCCATGGTGCGTATTTGTAAAGAAGAAAGTTTTCACCAGCGCCAGGGCTTTGAAAGTTTATTGGTTTTAAGCAAAGGAACAGATGAACAAAAAGCCATGTGCCAGGATGCCATTAACCGCTGGTGGTGGCCAAGCCTGATGATGTTTGGGCCAAAAGATTCAGAATCTACCAACAGCGACCAGAGCATGAAATGGAAAATAAAAAGAAAAACAAATGATGAGCTTCGCCAGCAATTTATTGATATGGCCGCAGAGCAGGTAAAAGTTTTAGGTATGACATTGCCTGATGCCGACTTAAAATGGAATGAGGAAATAAAGCATTACGATTTTGGCGAAATAAACTGGGATGAATTCTGGAATGTAGTAAAAGGAAACGGCCCCTGCAACAAACAACGGCTGGCTGCAAGAAACAAAGCACATGATGAAGGCGCCTGGGTACGGGAAGCGGCCATTGCTTATGCAGAAAAAAAGAAGCAACAAACTAAAACGCAGGCAGCCTGATGAAAAATCGTTTCTTACTCCTTTTGATCAGTATCTCTATTTTCAGTTGTACCAATAACACAACCTATGATAGTAAAGAGATTACGGATAACCGAATTGCTTTAAGAACAGATACCCTCAATACTGTTAAGCTAACAGATACCATGGTGATTTTTGAAAGCACTTGCCGTGGTTGTGCTTACGAAAACTCTACCAGTTTTGCTATTGAGGACAGCATGGATATTGTTAAGCTGGCAGATATAGTTACCACAGATAATCGCCCTGCCGATATGAATGGAGGAAGCATCAGTAAAGATTTGATACTGATACCGCTTAAAACAGGTACAACAAATATTAAGATATATAAATTCTGGTCGCAGGAAAAAACTGCAAAAGATTCAGCAAATTTCACTTCCTGCAAAATAGAAGTAAAACCATAAAGGCCAATCATTAATAAACTGAATTATGAATAATATTTTTTTTAGAAAATTTTATTACGGCGATATTCCCGAAGAAAAAGCAGGTGGCGATGTTAATATTTCCAAAACCGATAATGCACATGCATGGCCGCTCTGGGAAGTATTCGTTCGCAGCAAACAAGGGCTTGATCATAAACACGTTGGCAGCCTGCATGCAACTGATGCAGCAATGGCTATCGAAAATGCCCGTGATGTTTATACACGCCGGCAGGAAGGCGTAAGCATCTGGGTTGTGGAAAGTAAATTCATTACCGCATCAAATCCCGATGAAGCAGGAGAATTGTACGAACCTGCAGTTGATAAAGTTTACCGGCACCCTACTTTTTATGATTTGCCGGATGAGGTAGGACATATGTAACCGCTGATTAAAAGATTAAAAATGATTTCGCAGATGAATAGCTCACTGATTGATTTTACACTTCACCTGGCAGATACCAACTTAATTCTTGCCCAACGCAATGCTGAGTGGTGCGGCCACGGGCCGATACTGGAACAGGACATTGCCATTACCAATATTTCATTGGATTTGATTGGCCAGTCAAGAAACTTTTATCAGTATGCGGCTACTTTAATTGGTAATGATGCCACAGAAGATTCACTTGCTTATTTAAGAACCGAAAGAGAATTTAAAAATTGTTTATTAGTTGAGCAACCTAATGGCGATTGGGCACAAACAATTTTACGCCAGTTTTTTTTTAGTGCTTATCAGTTTTTATTGTACGAAAAATTACAACATTCAACTGATGAACAAATTGCTGCAATTGCTGCAAAAGCATTAAAAGAAGTTACCTACCAGCAGCGCTGGAGCAGTGAGTGGGTTGTACGCCTGGGCGATGGTACAGAAGAAAGCCACGAACGCATGTTAAAAGCCATTGATGAATTGTGGAGATACACGGGTGAAATGTTTTTACCTGCAGATTATGAAATTGCTGCAGGCTATGATGTTTCTTTATTACAAGCTGACTGGATGAAAAAAGTAACGGCCGTTTTTGAAGAAGCTACTTTACCGGTTCCAGAAAAAGTATTTATGCAAACCGGTGGTAAAACCGGTACACATACCGAACACTTAGGATTTATCTTAACCGACTTACAATATTTGCAAAGAACATATCCGGGTGCAGAATGGTAATTGCATCTAACATATCAACTAAAGAAATCTGGGAGATACTTGAGCAGGTTACTGACCCTGAGGTTCCCGTACTTACAATCACAGATTTAGGGATTGTTAGAGATGTAAAATTAAATGGTGATGAAGTTGAAGTCATTATCACACCCACTTACACTGGCTGCCCGGCCATGGATATGATTGCCATGAATATAAAACTGGCGTTGATTGAAAACGGCTACACAAAAATAAAAATAACTTCTGTACTGGCGCCAGCCTGGACAACAGATTGGATGACTGAAGACGGCAAAAGAAAATTAAAAGAATATGGTATTGCAGCGCCACATTCAACAAAATGGTCTGACGATCCGTCTTACCATTTTGTTGAATGCCCACAATGTAATTCTACCAATACAAGGCTCATCAGCGAGTTTGGCAGCACTGCCTGCAAAGCACTATACCAATGCAACGATTGTAAAGAGCCGTTTGATTATTTTAAGTGCCATTAATATCCGTAACTTTATTTCAATTTATTTTCATGAATATTTCAATTTATTTTGAGGAAGCTGCACAGGTTTCGGTTGCATTTATTATTGGTGCAATCATTGGGTTAGAAAGAGAATTTCGCAGCAAACCGGCGGGCTTTAGAACAATGATATTGATTTGCGTCGGCTCTTGTTTATACACCATCTTATCAAGAGAAATTGGTGGTGCCAGCACCGACCGTATTGCCAGTAATATCGTTACCGGTATAGGTTTTATTGGTGCAGGTGTTATTTTTAAAGAAGGCATTACGGTTAACGGCTTAACCACTGCTGCGCTTATTTGGGTAACGGCGGCATTGGGTATGGCAATCGGTTATCACAATTATCCGCTGGCAATTGTAGTATCTATAATGGTGGTAATTGCGCTGTTTGTTTTAGAACCGGTGCAAAGGTTTATCAATCGGTTTCATAAAGTAAAAGATTACCGTATAAAGACGATTGCACTGGGGAATAATTTTAAAGAAGAGTTAGAAAAATTCTTTAGCCAGAATGATATGGATTTCCGCTGTATGAAAACAGTTAAAGAAAATTCGGATGCGGTGTATATTTACCGCATCAGCTCACCGGATAGAAATTACGATGCTGTTAATCACTTTTTATTGCAGCATAAAGAAGTTAAAAGTTTTGAAGTATAACATCCTAAAACAAAAAATATGTCTTCTATTTTATTTGAAATAAAAAATGCAATTGCATACATAACCTTAAACCGCCCTGAAAAATTTAATTCCTTTAACCGGGAGATGGCATTACTGATGCAGCAAAAATTAGATGAGGCTGCTTCTTTACACGAAGTACGTGCTGTTTACATAACCGGTGCAGGCAAGGCTTTTTGTGCCGGGCAGGATATTAGTGAATTAGCCCCCTCCCAACCTCCCCCGAAGGGGGAGGAGATTACCATAGCGAAAATACTGGGAGAGCATTATAACCCAATTGTGGTAAGGATAAGAAACATGCCCAAGCCAGTGGTAGCAGCGGTTAATGGCGTGGCTGCGGGTGCAGGTGCAAATATTGCTTTGTGTTGCGATGTGGTGGTTGCATCTGCATCTGCATCTTTCATTCAGGCATTTAGTAAAATTGGGTTGATACCTGATAGCGGAGGCACATTTACTTTGCCACGTTTAATAGGCTGGCAAAAAGCAAGTGCCTTGATGATGACTGGTGATAAGGTTGGCGCAGCCGATGCAGAAAAAATGGGTATGATCTATAAAGTTTTTGATGATGCTGATTTTGAAACAGCCAGTAAAAAAATTGCAGAAACGCTTGCACAAATGCCAACCAAAGGTTTGGCCTATACCAAGCATGCATTAAACAAGTCTTTTGTAAGCAGTTGGGAAGAACAACTTTCTATTGAGGATAAATACCAGCAAAAAGCTGCCATTACAGATGATTACAAAGAAGGTATTAATTCTTTTTTAGAAAAGAGAAGCCCGGTGTTTAAGGGAAAATAATTTTTATTTGCTGTATGCTTTTCTGATGTTGGCTTCCATATCGGGGCGGCTCATAAATCCATCCTGCCTGAATATATTTTCACCGTTTTTATACATCATGATGTATGGCAGGTTATTAAAATCCAGTTCTTTCATCAGGCCCAGGTTTTCATCTGCATTAATTTTTACAATAAATACGCTGTCTTTCATTTCAGTTTTCATACTGTCCAAAGCTGGCACCATAATCTGGCAGGGAGCACACCAGGGCGCATAAAAATCTATAAATACAAGCGGCTTATCTTTTATGCTGGTTAAAAATTCCGCTTTCGACATGCCTTTGCGGTCGTCGTAATCTTTTCCTTTTACAATGGGTAGTCCGGCCAGTTTCCAATTAATGATACCGCCTTTTAAATCGTACACTTGCGCAAAGCCAAGCTTATGCAGCATTACAGCAGCATCGTTGCTTCGTACGCCAATGGCGCAATAAACAAATACCGGTAATTTTTTATCAATGTTGGCAATCCGTTTTTCAAAAAGCGAATCATGAATATCCATAAACACAGCATTCTTAATATAACTTCTGTTTACTTCCGCAGGTGTTCTTACATCTAAAATAAAAGCGTTGGGCGTGGCCTTAAGTTTATCTGCAAAAGTTTTTGCCGAAAGTTTTTCTTGGGCAAAGCTCATGTTGGCGAATAGGATTGCTGCCAAAAAAAGTACAATGTGTTTACTCACTTTTTTTATGTTTATGTTTTGTAAAGATACGAATGAACAGTTGCAAGCGTTTTTGTTTATACCTTTAAATTGTTAAAAATAAAACTATGCCAACAGCCAACGAAGTAGTAACACACATGATGCAACATGATCTTTTTAGCCAGTGGCTGGGTATAGAAGTGCTGGATGTAAATGACGGGTACAGTAAAATAAAAATGACCGTACGCCCTGAAATGATAAATGGCTTTGGCATTGTGCATGGTGGTATTGCTTTCTCTTTATCGGACAGCGCTTTTGCATTTGCCTGTAACAACCGCAATAATTTATCGGTTGCATTAGATACATCCATCAACTTTACAAAACCGGTGCATGTGGGCGATGTGTTAGTTGCAGAGGCTAAGGAATTACACAACGGAAAATCAACAGGTCTGTATCATATTACTGTTACCAACCAAAGAGATCACGTTGTGGCTTTGTTCAAAGGAACTTGTTTTCGCACCAATAAAACTCTTGTATGATTTACGAGTTCCAGGGGTACAAACCAGTCATTCACGAATCATCTTTTATACATCCGCAGGCGGCTGTAACCGGTAATGTATTTATTGGCAAAGATTGCTACATTGGCCCTGGTGCTGCCATACGTGGCGATTGGGGACAAATAATAATTGACGATGGTTGCAATGTGCAGGAGAATTGCACCATACACATGTTTCCGGGAGTTACAGTTTTTTTAAAAGCGGGAGCACACATTGGCCATGGAGCAATTATACATGGCGCAATCATTGGTAAAAATTGTTTGATTGGGATGAACGCTGTTATAATGGATAATGTTTTGCTGGGCGATGAATGTATTGTTGGGGCTTTAAGTTTTATTAAAGCCGATGAAGTTTTTGAAAGCCGGAGTTTAATTGTTGGTAATCCAGCAAAAAAAATAAAAGACGTAACCGATGAAATGATTAACTGGAAAACAGAAGGCACGGCACTTTATCAGCAATTACCAAAAGAAATGTTTAATGGCTGGAAGGAATGTGAACCTTTGAGAACTATCCCTGAAAATCATTCATCACAATCGGCTAACTATAAAACCTGGAACGAAAACAAATAATGTTGATCTAAACTTTCTAAACAAGTTTACTTAGGCGTTCCCCAAACTAATTTTTCATTTTTAACTGTCTCAAAAAAATCAGGTAATTTACCATCGCCTTTACCGGTAAAACCTCCATCGGGCGCACCTAAAAATTTACAGTTGCTGTCGTACACTTCATTGTAAAAATCGCAGCAGGGCATCACCACATAATAAACTTTTTTACCCTTGTACATGTATTCAATAACCCGCTGTGGCTTTTCGTGGGCTTCTTTCAGTTTAAAAGAGTCAATTTTATTTTGGATACATTTAGGCATTACTGCATTTGCATCCGGCATTTCAATTACTGAATCCTTCTGGTTCATTTCAATCTGTTGCTCCACAACTCCTGAATCTGATTTGGAAGCCGATTGATTGGTTTTTGTAGAACCACAACTCAGCATAATTGCTACCGGTATAAAAATAAATTTTATCATCTTTTAAATTTTAAATAGATAGTTGCAAATGTAATACCATTTCTTGCGGATGCCGGTGTAAAATGTAAAAATATAGTTAACTCCTGTTAATCCTTAAATTTTACAGACCTTTGCGGCGTAATGGAAAAATCAAACTTTGTAGATCAGATAAAGATATTTTGCCGCAGCGGCCATGGCGGTGCAGGCAGTAAGCATTTTATGCGTAACAAATTAACGGCTATGGGTGGGCCGGATGGGGGAGACGGAGGCCGTGGCGCACACATTATTTTAAAAGGCAACACACAACTTTGGACATTGTTGCACCTACGTTATTACAAAAATGTTTTGGCCGAGGATGGAGAGAACGGAAGCAAAAATAACTCTAGCGGTAAAACAGGTAAAGATATTATTATTGAAGTGCCGCTGGGTACTATTGCACGCAATGAAGAAACCGGCGAAGTGGAAGCGGAGATTTTGGAAGATGGGCAGGAAATTATTTTAGTAAAAGGCGGTCGTGGTGGTTTGGGTAACAGCAATTTTAAAACCTCCACCAACCAAAGTCCGGAGTATGCACAACCCGGCGAACCCGGTGTTGAAGGTATTAAAGTTTTAGAGCTGAAAGTATTGGCCGATGTTGGTTTAGTGGGTTTTCCCAATGCAGGCAAATCAACTTTATTAAGTAGCATTACTGCAGCCAAACCAAAAATTGCCGACTATGCTTTTACCACATTGGTGCCGCAACTGGGTATGGTTGATTACCGTGATGGAAAAAGTTTTTGCATTGCCGATTTACCCGGCATTATTGAAGGTGCTGCCGAAGGAAAAGGCCTCGGGCACCGGTTTCTGCGCCATATTGAACGGAATTCCATCTTGCTTTTTTTAATACCCGCTGATAGTAAAGACCATAAAGAAGAATTTGAAATTTTACATAATGAACTGGAGCAATACAATCCCGAAATGCTGCAGAAAGATTTTGTAATTGCCATCAGCAAAAGTGATATGCTTGATGATGAATTAAAGGCTGCAATAAAAAAAGAACTGCCTAAAAAAATTCCGCATATTTTTATTTCATCAGTAACCGGTCAGGGTTTATCTGAGTTAAAGGATTTACTTTGGAATACTTTAAACAATACAGAAAAAGTGTAATTCCATTTGTCATCTATTTTTAAATATATCAGCGGCTTCTATCAAAAAGAATTTAAGCTTGGTTATTTTTTAGTGGTTTTATTTTTACTCGGCATCTATATTTATTTAAATTACTGGCATAATTTAGAAAACCGTTTTGCCGCAGGTGGTAAAACAAAATGGAGTAATTTTTTTGGTTACTATCTTTTGTATCTCATCCCTTTTGCAACTGCATTTTTACTGCAATTATTTTTTTATAAAGATTGTAATTATTATCAGAGTTACTGGTTCTGGATAATTCTTTTGCTGGCTCCGGCCTTTTTTTCCTTCAGGGTTAATTTCGATTTCCATCAGCAATTTATCGAAAACACCTGGGGTGGCGACGAAGAACCTTTCTGGTTACGCTGTTCCAACTGGGTTGTACGGGTTTTTGTATTAATGATACTGGTGTTTATCCTTTGGTTTATAAAAGACAGGAATAACCAGCCTTTCTACGGCACCGCAGCTTTAAAAGACGTAAAGCCATATTTGATTATGCTGGCCATTATGATACCCATCATTGCCCTTGCAAGCACACAAAATGATTTTTTGCAAATGTATCCCAAGGCAAAATTTATTGATCGGCTTGATCTGCCTTTAAAAAGATGGCATTATCTTATTTACGAACTCTGTTATGGGTTCGATTTTATTAGCATTGAGTTTTTCTTTCGTGGCTTTTTAATTTTATCGTTGCTGAAAATATGTGGCCCACACTGTATTGTACCCATGGCCTGTTTTTATTGCACCATTCACTTTGGCAAACCAATGGGCGAAGCCATCAGCAGTTTTTGGGGTGGTTTATTACTGGGCATTGTTAGCTACAATACCCAAAGTATATGGGGCGGTTTAATTGTACATTTAGGTATAGCGTGGCTGATGGAAGCCGGTAGCTGGCTTGGTTTGCTAATTAAAAGATGACTTTGCAAACAACATGTTTTTCTATTATAAACAAGCAGCAGAATAAATAATAGAGGCATCTTATAATCGTAATATTTTCATCTTACAAGTATTTCTACTATTGCATTTTTAATAATTGATAGCTATTTTTAAGCAATGAAAAAACTTTTCGAAATCTCGTTATTGTTTTTTTTGTCTGTCACATTGTGTGCCTGCCCATACAGTTCTGCTTATTATTTAGATGAAACACCCAATATTTATGTTGAAGAGGCACTTATGGGCAAATGGATAGCTTTTGTAAAAAAGCCCAATAGTAATCGTGAGGAAGCTGTTTATTTAAACCTGACCAAAAAAACTGATACGGAATATAATATCTCCTTCTCTGGTAACATTGATGAGCTTCGCCCTTATAAGCATATCGCTTCCGATTCTTTGGCTGGCAGGGCATTTGTGAGTACCGTTGATGGTAAACAGTTTTTAAACATCAGCATCAACTCCCGAGTTTATATAGCAGAACTTGATTTTAAAGACGATAAACTTTCTTTACTGCCACTCGCCGAATGTTTTACTGCAAAAATGATTTTCACAAGCGAAGCACTTCGCAAATCGGTTGAAGTGCATTATAAAACAAGGATACATCCTGTAATTGATGATGATTTTTGTTTGCGTGATATGGTTAAAGTTAATTAGGCCTTTCTTTAGTTGCAATTGAAACAGTTGCAAATCCTGCGTTATTTAGTAAATTGCCCTCCTAAACTTACGATTGCATGCAACAAAGCAAAATTGCCGGTATTGGTTACTATGTTCCCAAAAATGTTTTTACCAACGAAGACCTGAAAAAATATATGGATACATCTGATGAATGGATACAGGAGCGTACCGGTATAAAAGAACGCCGTTATGCCGATCGTACCGGCGAAACCACCACTACCATGGGTGTGGAGGCATCCAGAATTGCAATTGAAAGAGCAGGTATTACTCCGCAGGATATTGACTTTATTGTTTTTGCAACCCTCAGCCCCGATTATTATTTTCCTGGCTGCGGTGTTTTATTGCAACGTGCCATGAAGATGAAAGAGATTGGCGCTTTGGATGTACGTAACCAATGCAGCGGTTTTGTGTATGCATTATCGGTTGCCGATCAGTTTATAAAAACCGGTATGTATAAAAATATATTGGTTGTTGGGGCAGAGAAACATTCTTTTGGATTAGACTTTAGTACACGTGGCCGAAACATCAGCGTAATTTTTGGTGATGGTGCAGGCGCAGTTGTATTACAGCCATCTGCTAAAGAAAATCAAGGCATTTTAAGCACCCATTTGCATAGCGATGGTGAGAGTGCAGAAATACTGGCCATGTACAACCCTGGTACACATGCCAACCATTGGGTACCAGAACCTGTTGCAAAATTTGATGAGGCCGAAATGGGGCAAATGTTTATGAGCCACGCTATGATTGACGATGCACAGAATTTTCCGAATATGGATGGCCCAGCTGTTTTTAAAAAGGCCATTGTAAAAATGCCCGAAGTTGTTGAGGAAGCTTTGGCAACAAACGGATTAACTACTGCCGATATTGATATGCTGATTCCGCACCAGGCCAATTTACGCATTGCACAATTTGTACAGCAAAAATTGGGGCTGCGTGATGACCAGGTTTACAACAACATTCAAAAATACGGCAACACCACCGCAGCATCGGTACCTATTGCATTGTGCGAAGCTTGGGAGCAGGGCAAAATAAAAGAAGGCGACCTGGTTTGCCTGGCAGCCTTTGGCAGCGGCTTTACCTGGGCGGGTGCATTAATCAGATGGTAGTATTCGAAGGTAATAAAATTCCTTTGGCATCATAATTGCCTTTTTGGAACGTATCATATTTTTTTGATTATTTTTAAAACCTAAACCTTCACATCATGAAAAAGTTTTTTTTATCCTTCATTTTTTTTATTGCAATTGGTGGCACCGCCTTTGCACAATGCACTGTTGATGTTTTTATTAATGGCGTAAAAGCCGGACAAATCAGCTTAAAAGCCGGCCAAACAACCGGTGGCAGCCTTTCTTATAAAAAATCAGTTTATAAAATCATTGACAAACTAACCATACAAATACAAGGTAAATCAGTTGATGGTGGTTACTACAGAAAAATAATGGTAATGGGCGATGATGAAAAGCCAATGCTGGTTGCATCTGAAACCGCAGGCGCCGTAGGCCAGTTTGCGCTTACAAATAAAAGCATTATTAAAAGACTTAAAAGTGGGAAGTCAATTACGCTATATGTAGAAAAAACACCTGCCAATACAAAAAGTAAAGAAGCGGTATCAAAAGTTTATCTTGGTACTTTATCAAGAGAAAAATAATTCATGCATCGAAAGTTTATCTATTTTATAAACCCAATTTCCGGTACAAAAGGTAAAGGTTTATTACTCGATATTATAAAAAACAAAACAGCCGAACAAAATATTCCTTTCGAAATACTGCATACCAATGCCGCAGGAGAATATGAATATCTGAAAGAAAAAATAGCCGTAGAAAGCATAACGGATGTAATTGTGTGCGGAGGCGATGGTACGGTTAACCAGGTTGCAAATGGCTTGTTAGGTATGCCTGTAAACATTGGTATTATACCCATGGGCAGTGGCAACGGGCTGGCTTTTGCGGCTAAAATTCCCAAAAGAATTCATAAGGCGCTGGAGGTTATTTTTAAAGGCAATGCAGTTTTCATTGATAGTTTTTACATTAACAAAAAATTTAGTTGCATGTTATGCGGCCTGGGTTTTGATGCACAGGTAGCCCACGATTTTGCAAAGCAGCAAAAACGTGGGCTTTCTACTTATATAAAACAATCAACAAAAAATTTCTTTAGTGCCAGGCATTACAATTTTGAATTAATACTGGATGGAAAAGCTATAAGCAGCGAAGCATTTTTTATCAGTATTGCTAACAGCAACCAGTTTGGCAATAATTTTACCATTGCCCCGCAGGCCAGCCTGCACGATGGTTTGCTGGATATTGTGGTGGTAAATAAAATGAGCAAGGCCCGCATGATCTGGACTATTTTAAAACAGATACGAAACGGACAGGTAAGGCTTTACGAAGACAAAAAATATCACCGCAACGATATACATTACTTCCAGACAAAAAAAATTACTATAAAAAATCCTGAGCTTGCCCCTTTGCATATTGATGGCGACCCTGCAACAACTAGTGATGTTTTTGAAATTGAGATAATTGAAAATGCCTTTCAATTGCTGGTACCTTAATTGTTTATTTCAGCAGATTTTTTATTGCCGCAAGTGAGGCCTGGTTATAATTACTATTAAACGCTTCCTTTACCGCAATTTTTTCCCGGCCAGTTAAATGGAAATTAAGTGCGGCTCCTTTCTCCTCCGTTTCGGGTGCATACATAAATGAAATGCGTTGTAACTGTTCACCAAAGCCAGCCTGCAAATAACTGTATTGATCAGTTTCAGAAAAAGACTGTAGCTTGTACCAGTTGTGTTGCAGCATGGTGCCCGGCTTTATCATAACATCAGTTATTGATCCGGTTTCAAAAGGTTGTTGCCAGTTATCCTGCTGCCGGTCCTGTATCTGCAGTATAATTATTTTGCTGGTATTTTCTTTCAGCCAGTCTTTAAAATTTTCAATAAAACGCAGGGAGGTTTCCTGCCCGTAATTATCACGCAGGCCTGCATCCATCACATCTATAACCGGGTTACTTGGCAGCCACACATTGGGTAACACGTAAGGGAAACTGGCATTCATCCGCAAGGCAGTAAGCAGGCGAATGTTTAACGGGTTTTGCTTTGTAAACATGGCCGAAAAATCAACAGCATCCGGACTGGTCTGTATTTCGTTGGCTTTCGCAAAAGGCTTCATCATAAAACTGATGGGCTGTGAGCATATCATCATTTTTCTGCCATCCCTGCCAATGGTTGAGTTAAAAATCATTAATGGTATGGTTGCATTTTTTTCATCGGCAACGTATTCTTTCAATTGTTTATCAAGTATGTTTCCGCTGTTGCGGTTTAATTTCTGCTCAAAAGCATAACCCCTGTCTTTTACATATTTATAATTACCCACGGTAAATTTTTGTGCAGGCGAAAAAATATCCCGTGATACCATGGAAGAAAAAAGCGGGTTCAATAAATCTTTGGCAATATTATCTGCATACAACGGATTATACAGGTTAAGCATGCTGTCTTTTTGCTTTTGCCTGTACAACTCACGATAATAAGTGGCCGCCAGCATACCGCCGCTGGCACCACTTATAAGCATGGTATGGTTTAGCAGCTTTCCATCAACAGCACTGTCTAATTTTTGAAGCGTATTCATTACAAACGTGCCGCTGCGCAAACCGCCACCACTTACATTTATAAATATCAACACTGGTTTTTCTTCCGCTTGTTTATTTTTCCAGTTAGTAAGCAGTTGTAACATATTGGTTTTATCTGCAGTAATTTTTAGTGGTGTAGATAAATTTTGTAAGGCTGCTTTATCATATTCCGGACGTTCATTTTTATTGCTGTAGTTTAAACCGTAAGCTTTATTGCGGTTATCAATAATTTCATTTTTATACAACACATCGGCAAATAAAATAAGTACAATAAAAAACGGAAGGCTCCAGCTTTGTAAAAAGTAAGATAAGGAACCGATAACGGCCGTCATGGTTGCAAAAAAAATGAGAATACTTGCAGCTGCCGGAGCTTCAAAAACCGGGCTATCCATATAAAAGCCAACAACAATTAAAAAGGCAAAAGAAAGTACAATACTGAGTATGCCCGATAAGTGATGCCGTTTAAAAACGGTATCTAAAAACTCCTGGTTGTAGTGCGATACATTTCTTGGTTTTTTAAAACGAAACCCTTCGCCCAGGTAAGCACTCACGCTTAAACCTGGCATTTCAGTCTGCTGATTACCGCTGTAAAAGTTTATATTAAAATGCTGTGCCGAATCAATAATAGGTGCTATGGTGCGCTGTATTGTTTTTTCTGCACCAAAAAAATAAGCAAACGATATGGCAACAATTAAAATGATGCCGCCAAGTAAACCAGCAATTACCCAAAAAATTTCACCGGCATTCATCAGTTCTTTCTGAGCATCAAAACGGATGAGCTTATAAAAATAAAATGCCAGAAAAAGTAAAGGCAACAAAGCATTGTTGATACAATATTTTAAAAAAGGCTTTGTAGTGGTCGCCAGAAACCTGCATCGTTTACTGTGCAGGATAAAAGTGGTGATATTCCAGCTCATAAAAAAAACACCCATTGCAATACCAACAATCAGGGCACTTAATGCATTTACATCTCCCATATACTCCGGTGAACAAAACAAGGCATCGGCGCCATAAGTTTTCATAAAACCGCTGTTAATAGTACTGCCGAGTAAATACCAGAATACAAGCAACACCTGAAATTTTCTGAAATGCAGTATAAAAAGCTGAAAAGGAAAAAAGTAGAAAATATTTTTAACGGCCTGTTTCATAAATGCAGTTATAGCTTAAAATTACAAAATAAGCTGCAGCATTTTGTTATATGCGGTGGGTAAAGCTTTTGGAGTAATTCCAGGTAATTAAATATTTTGTTGCTGTTTTATCCGCAATAAAACTGCTACCGTTTGCGTAATGGCAACAGCAGCCAATAACAAATGCAGGGGTTGGGCAATGGCCGGCATATCTGCATAAAACAAAGTAATACCGGTAATCATACTTAATAAAACAATGGCTGCAATTATAAACAGGCTGTTTTTTATTGTAGCATATTTTTTGCAATACCAGGCCATATAAAAAGCAAAAATAAATACAATCCACGAAAAACTCCGGTGAATAAGAAAAGCTACAGGAGTACTTGCAAGCCAGGTTTCCCGCTGCTCATAATGCAGTGTTTTTGATACATCATCTACATACATGCGTACCATCGTACCTAAAACGCTCTGGCAAAATAAAATGATTAAAAAGATCAACAGCATTCTTCTCAGCTTAGCATCAATCGTTATTGAAAATAATTTATCTTTTAGCGAAAGTAATAAAGCTAATTGTACCTGCACTAATATTATGGCAAATAGTAAATGAACCGAAATACTTGCATGGGCAAGGTTTAGCTTTACCACTATGGCACCAAACAAACCGGTAAGAATAACTACCAGCAAAAATGCCAGTGCCAGTCTGAACGATCTTTTATTTTCCTTTCTTTTAAAAAATAACAGGCCGCATTGTATTATAGCAAACAAGCCAAGCAGCACACCAAACAGGCGGTTAACATATTCTATCCAGGTATGCAGTGCATTAAAAGTGTGGTCAATATCCTGCTTGCGTAAGTATTTTTCAAAATCGGGCGGCAGTTCGCTGGCATTGGTTGGCGGTATCCACTTGCCAAAACATTTTGGCCAATCGGGGCAGCCCATGCCGCTTTGCGTAGTGCGAACAATGCCACCGGCAATAATTACCAAAAAACAAAGAATAAATGTGGCCAGGGCCCAGCGCTTAATTGATTTCATATAAGATGATGCAAATTTACAGCAGCAAAAACTGTTAACACAAAATGAATTGTTTTTTTATGGTTTTAGCGGATATTTGTTAAACATACATGTTAGCTCCGTTTTTACATAATCATTTAACAGAAGCCGGTTTGGATGAAGC
>JANMBZ010000051.1:0-20611 GCA_031360765.1 Chitinophagaceae bacterium | reverse complement strand
CCAGTAGCATTAACTACTACATCAAATTTATCAGAAGATTCAACCGTTTTTAATGGTGCTTCTACCTGGTTTTGTAAGTAAACCAACGGGAAGTAGGTTTTGTAGTCTTTGCCGTTAACTGTAATCTTTCCGTCTCCTTTGAAAGGAAAATACGGGTTACAGCTTCTTTTCTGCGGCCGACTGCGTTTGTTTGTTTTTCCATTTTTTTAATTTGGCCCGATAACAATCGGGATGTTTTTAAATATTAGGTCCCCAGTTCCCCCTTCAGGAGGCGGAGGGGGTTTTAAAATTTTAATTCTTTTGGTTGTTGTGCTCCGTGTGGATGCGCTGATCCCTGATACACAAATAATTTTTTGTACATCTGGCGGCCCAAACGGTTTTTAGGCAACATACCTTTAATAGCTCTTTCAATGATCACTTCGGGCCTGCGCCTTAATAGATCTTTTGCTACTTCTTCTTTACGGCCACCGGGGTAACCACTGAAGGTATCGTAGATCTTTTCATCCATTTTATTACCGGTAAGTTTTACCTTTTCGCAAATAGTAACAATGATGAAATCGCCGCAATCAAAGTGAGGCGTGTAGTAAGCTTTGTTCTTACCACGAAGAACTGCCGCAATACGGGCACACATACGACCAACGGTTTGATTAGTACCATCCACAACGTACCAGTTGTGAGTAACGGTAGCCTCGTTCGCATGTTTTGTAGTGAAATGTAATTTGCTCATTTTATTTTTTTTTAGTTTCGTCTTTCGACATTATCCACAGCCATCCCTGTGGTTTTAAATTCGGACGGCGAAGGTAACTGCAAACAACCCTAATTGCCAAAGAAAAAGGAAAGTATTTTTTATAGCACTTTCATAAGTGGCTGATTTTCAGTAATAATTTTGACTAATTATTTTCATCCATGTGGTGCTATCATAAAAAAACGGCCCGTTTTAGTGGGCCGCCTGTATTTGGTAAGGAGAATCGTTACTCTTTTACAAACTGTTTTATAAAGCTATCCGTACCGTTTGTAAGCCTTGCATAATATATACCGGTTCCGAATTGTGAAATTTTAACAGGCATTGAATTGCTACCCTCCTCCAAAACAATGTCTCTGCTGTATAACTGTCTGCCGGTTGCATCGGTAATATTTAAAGTTGCTTTACCGGTTATGCGGTTTGTTTGCACCTGTAAAACATCTTTTACAGGGTTGGGGAAAATAAGCAACTGTATATCTTTTTTATTAAGATGAACTGCTGCTATATCGCTGTTTAAAATCTCCCCATCTATACCAACAGACTGAAGGCGGTAAAAAACAGTGGCAACATTTTGCAGCATCGCCGGTAATGCATCTAAATACCTGTATGTAAGCGGTACGTTTGAATTGCCTGCGGCACTCACTTTATCAATATCAGTAAAATTAATTCCATCAGTGCTTCTTTGTATAATATAATGTTTACTGTTTTGCTCATACTGGGTTTGCCATTGCAGTTTAATGTTACTGTTATAATTTACCGCTGTAAAAGAAGTTAGTTTAACCGGCAATGCCACACTAACCAGGGCAAGTATTTCGGCATTGGTAAGTGCACGGTTGTAAATTCTTAATTCATCAATCTTTCCGTTATGCCCATTGTATTCCGGGGGGCTAAAGCCATTAAAAAACATAGTACCAAAGCGGCCCGGAAAACTATAAACGGGTGCTGTAGTACTTGGTGTACCCGTTGCATTCAATACACCATTAATGTAAATTTTTAATGCTGTGCCGGCTCTTACACAGCAAACGTGCTTCCATACATTAAGCGGTAATGCCCCGTTGGTACTGCCGATATTACCATTTTTAAAATTGAAATTAATTTGCTGAAAGCCGTTAGAATTCCACATAAATATACCGGGGCCACCATAGTTGAGGTTATTATCATAAATACCACCGGGGTGAGGCTGACTGCTTGTAAACAGCGAAAAAGCGATCGTAAAATCCTGATTGGTGCCAAAGCTTAAGTTTGCATTTACCGGGTGCGTTGCAAACTGAACAACCGGGCTTGCAGGGTTTGCATATGCCATAGCGGCATTTGCCACCGATTTATTATTAGTAGTAGCTGTTGAACTGAAGTTGGTGCCATTAATAAAATTAGAACCGGCATCAACGTAATTACCGTTCATAGGCCAGTAAGCCACCAGGCCTGCTGTAGGTTGGGCCGTTACAACATACAGGCATGCTAACGCCAATAATGAAAGTACAATTTTTTTCATGTTAGTCATTTTTTAAAAATGTATCGGGGGCACAAAACCTATTTGTGTTTATGCGGCTTTCAGGGTATTGTAATAATTAGCAGCTTCGGTTCGGTTACGTACGTTTAGTTTTTTATAGATATTGGAGCAGTGTTTTTTTATAGTGTTGATGTTAAGCTTTTTTATATCAGCCATTTCTTTATACATCAACCCCCTGGCCAGTAGTTTTAAAATGGCAACTTCTGCCGGCGTTAGGGGCTTAGGTTTTTGCTTACTCATTTTACGGGTTAAAATTAGGTTGAACACATCTTGCAAACAATGGCTCTTTTGTGTACCATGCTGCAATACAAATATAGCAGTAACGCTAAGCCGAAGTTACGGTTTTTAAACGGGAATATTGAAGGGTGAAAACACGGTATTAAAAAAATACTACAGGGGTTGTATATGTATTTTCGTACCGCTGCTAGGTACTGATTGCAAAGCTACTTTATATTTTATCTGCCCTGCCCGGTATTGCATATTTTTAAGGCCATAGCCCTTCTTTACTTCATCAACATTAAAGCCCTTACCATTATCGGCTACAACAATCTGTATTTTTTTACCACTGGCTGTTATGGCAACATCTATCTGGTTGGCACCAGCGTATTTAATACTGTTGTTAACAGCCTCCTTGCAAATTAAAAACAGGTTTCGTTTTTCTTCTTTGGTAAGCTGGCGGTTGTTTACTTCGCTATCGGCTTTTATAATGGCTTCTATATTGCTTGCAGCAGCTACCGGTATAGCAAATTGCTTAAGCCTGGTTATTAGCTCATCTACCGTATCTAAAGAATCATCCAGCACCCAAATCATATCCCGCAGGCTCATGGTTGCTTCGGTTAAATTATCTTTTACCTGCTGCAGGCTTTCTTCCTGCTTTACACCGCTAATGGCAAGGTTGGTAAATACTTTTACGCTGTTGAGGGTGCTGCCTAAATCGTCATGCAGATCGGTGGCAATGTTTTTTCTGATGGCGTGTTGCTTTTCTATCTGGCGTATTCTATACCGGTAAAAAGCATAAATAATTGCAGCTGTTGTTAAAAATACCAATAGTTTAAACCACCAGGTTTGGTACCATTTGGGCTGAAAGATTAAAACAAGTTCTTTTGGTTCACTCCAGATGCCATCTTCGTTGGCAGCTTTTACCTGCAGGTGATAGGTGCCGGGACTGGTAGCAATGAATGGCACAAAATTCTCCGTTCCATTATTAATCCATTCTTTACTGTTTTCAATTATCCGATACATATACGTTACCCGTTGCGGGTTAGAGTAACTAATGCCCGTAAAATAAATTTTTGCCTGCAAAACCGTATTGGAAAAATGATAATGCCGTGCTTTCAGATTAAAGCTGTCTAAATAAACACCTCCATTATTTTCAGCCTCAGCTTTTGTAAAGAAAAAAGATGGTGGTGTATTATTTGATATTAAATTAGACGGTATAATCTCAGTAAACCCATTTACACCTCCTGCATAAAATACAGTTTTATCGGCATAGCAACTGGCCTCTTCAAAAGTGTTGTTATGAAGCCCGTCTTCTTCAAAATAATTCACCACTTTTTCAGTATTGATATTGAAGATTGTTATTCCATAATTACTCGTAATAATCAATAAAGTATCTTTAAAATTAAATATGGAATAAAGCCCTGTATTGCTTAAACGGCTTTCGAAACCAAATTTTTTAATAACGTTGAAATTTTTATCCAGCTTAATTAATCCATACCCATATGCAGCTATCCAGTAGTTATCTCTGGATTCAGCCATTTGCATATATATGCCCATCGGCTGTGGATTTTTTTTGTCTGTTATGCTGATAGATTTGAATTGATTTTTAGCTGCATTAAAAACAGAAAAAATATAATCGGATAAAACAACAGCCTCTCCGTTTCTTGTTAAGTAAATTGAATTTACAATTTTTGAATTCAGCTTAAAACTGCCGGGCTGGTTTTCAGAATAATTAATAATGGTTCCTGCTTTTCTGTTCCAGGCAAGCACGCCATTATTAGACTCTGTACCAATTAAAGTTAAAGAGTCATTTACTTTTACAATACTGTTAATTTGCCATTTTTGATAAGGCGCAAATTCCGGAAATTTTTGAATTACTTCAAGCACTCTTTTGTCGGCATATATTTTTATACCGGCATTGCCTGAAAAAAAAATGATATTACTATCAAGCTGGCAAATATTCTGAACAAGACCCTGATTAAACACCTGCCTTAAATTTTTCTTTTCATCCATTTCAAAAAGGCCATCAATTGTTCCAATAAGAAAAACAGAATTCCTGTACTTACACAATGAGTAGATATGCCCTAATTTACCACTAAACTGAGCTTCGTCATTTTTAAAGGCTTTAAAAACAGGTTCATTCTTTTTAAGCATGCACAACCCCTGCCTCGATCCTATCCATAAATTACCTCCCTTATCTTTAAAGCATCCGGTGGCATTATTTAGCCATGACATGGCATCTGAAAATGTGGGGTAAATTATTTCCTGTGCATTTTTTGATGCATTAAAAATGTATAACTGGTTAGACCCAATGAGTAGTTTGTTTTTTTCGAAAACAGTCAAAAAATTCACTTCACTTAAACTGGCATTAAAGTCTGTCCGTTCTAATATTGCCTTTGAAATATTGTTATTGTTAGTTTCGTTCAAATTAAGCCTGTACAATCCTTTTTTTGTGCCGAGATAATAATTATTATTAAAATAAATTCCACAGAGTGGCCAAAATTCATCATTCAACCGGTTTTCACTATCACCACTAAATTCTTTTTTTACAGCAAATGTTTTAGAATCTACAATAATAACTCCCCTGTTTAAAACAGCCACTACCAAATTGCCAGCCGGATCGTTGTCAATCCATCGTATATCAGCACTTGCCAGCAATTCAGAAGCTTGCAGGGCGGTATTTTTAAGAAAATTCTTTTGCTCACAATCAAAAACTTCCAGGCCATAAGAGCTTGCAATAAATATTTTATTGTTTAACCGTGTGGCACATATTCGCCATTTGGTTTGGTTACCCCCATCTGTGTAGGGAATTGAATAAATGGAGTTTCCGGTTAGCAACTCAATTCCGTTAACACCTCCGTTGTTATTAATAGCCCAGATAAAATTACCATCCTCACTCAATACAATATCTCTTACATCAGCAGAAAAAAGGTGCTTGCCGGCAGGCAAGCCAAGGTTATACTTTATAAACTCTCTACCGTCAAACCTGTTTAATCCATCTTGTGTAGCTATCCAGATAAATCCATATTTGTCCTGAATAATTTTGTGTATATTAGGACTTGAGAGGCCTTGTTTTTGAGAATACATTAATGTATTCCTATACACCGTTTGCTGAGCACATAGTTTTCCCATTGGATTAAATAACCCTAAAAAAAGAAGTATATGGCAGAAGAAGTTATTGAACAAAATTATGACTGGTTAATAATTTTCCTGGTGTATAACAACGATTGTTACGACTTAAAAAAACAAGATACTAAAGATTATTATACCATGGAAGAGCAGACCAGTTATATATTGAGCCAGATCAGGTATACCCGGTTTAACAAAAAAGTAAAAACAATATTTGTTGAGGCAGAGATAAAAAATACAAATCCAGATGGCTCCACACGCACAAACCCGGTTGCTACTGTTTCTATGTTGTATAAAAAACGAGGTACCTGGTTATCTTCTGTTGATGGAATATGGAGAGAGGGAGAATCAATTGGATTAATGACAAGTACAGAAAGTCTTACGCTTATTTTAAATAGGCTAAAGAATAGATATAATGCAAAAAAGCATATGATTGTAACTGCGGGTCATGGTGCTGTTTTAGGAATAAACGCATATCTGGCAGATTTAAAACAAAAAACCAGCAGGGACGACAGTATTGAAGCTATTCTGAAAAAAGAAACGACATCACCCCTAAAAGACAAAAATCAAAAAACATTTAATTTAGACCCTAGCTTTGATATTAAGAAATTCCTTTTTCTAACTAATAAAGAGATCAATGATTCCATAAAGAATGTTTTTGGTGAAAAGAAAATTGATTTGTTGGTTATGTACAACTGCATAATGCAAAATATATTTACCCAGTTTGAACTCAGGGAAACTGTAGATTGGCTTGTAGCACCTTTATCTGGCATAAGCATCCCAGGCTTCAATTATGAGAGCATTTTAAATGAAATAAATATAAATCCCGACATAAGCGGGGAATTGATTTCGGAATTATTTGTGAATTCAATAAGAGCTGGAAACGGATACACTACTTCACTTAGAGAGGATATTGAACATACATGGAAATTTTCTGCAACAAAATTAGACCAGGATATTTTAAATAAACTACAGGCAGATTTCGAAAGTGTTTTTGAAAAAATAGAGACACTAGCTGTTAAGGAAAAGGCTATAATCAGCACAATAAATGAGGTGATAAAGCATCTTTTTAGTTACTCGGTTTATTGTTTGAGACCGATACAAATATTTGACCTGGGTTCATTTGCAGCCAGCGTTTCTGACAAAATCATAAATATTGAAAGATATCAGGCTTTAAAAACCGCAATTGATAAATTACAGGATACTTTACAGAGTAACATGGTTAACAATATACTTTTTATTGGCAAAAATTTTTACAACAGTGAACATGAAATACCTCACTATGATACCAAACCTGTCAATCATGATAAAATCATGAATGTTGGAATTCTTTTTCCCATTAATAGACCAAATCCAAAAGATAAGGTCTTTACTGATGTTTATGATGAGAAAAATTACCTGCCTGATGTCCAAGATATTAACAACAGACCACCAACTTTTCTTATGTCAACATCATACGCAAAAGTTGTAAATAGAATTCATAAACTCATTCCGATGGGTCTTTAAAAGCAAATATTTATTTTTTCATCTACTTATGCATTTTGAGTTTTTGCATTTTGGGTTTTAGATACAGCCATGTTAAGTTTTAATGTTATTGAGCCAACCTGTTCACGGTAGTAACTTGGAATTATTGAAGAATTCGGTTCCAGTTTAACAAAAACCGAGTTGCCTTTATCATCCATACCTTCTATATATGGCATATTAGGATTAGCTTCTTCTGGGGTTTTACCAATTTCAGTTTTTAAATCTGCAAATTTAAAAATTGCATTTTCAGCTTCTATCTTGCTAATTACAGCATTTACCTGAATTGTCCAGGTTTCATCAGCATTTTTAGTCAACATAAAACCTTGTTTATCAGTACCAGGATCTGAAGGTTCGATACTTATTAACTTTCCCCCTGCGAACAGGACACTTTTTTTTTCATCTATTGCCATAATTTAAAGTTTTTATCAGGTTAAAAATAATTTTTACAGTAATTTTAAAACATCTCTCCCATAAAACCAAACCTTTCTGTTTGTTTTGAAAAATAAATATATCCTTAAAACTATCCCACCGTGTTTTCACCCTTTTTAATTTAAAAGCATTATTTTCATTCAGAAATTACTAAACAGCAAGCATGCCTTCCATTGTTCTCGTAGATGATCACTCATTGCTCCGCAACGGGCTTGCCTCACTTGTGGAGAGCCAGGGCAATACAGTGCTGTTTGAAGCAGATAACGGCAAAGAATTTATTGAAAAGCTGGATAGGAAAAATCTCCCTCATATTGTTCTGATGGACATTAACATGCCCGAAATGGACGGCTTTGAAACTACGCAATGGCTTAAGCAAAATCATCCGCAGGTGCATGTACTGGCCCTCAGCATGTATGATAATGAAACCTCCATCATACGCATGTTAAAATGCGGGGCCAAAGGTTATATTTTAAAAGACAGCGAGCCGGCCGAGCTAAAAACTGCCATTGATGATATACTCAACAAAGGCTTTTATTACAGCGACCTTGTAAGCGGCAAACTGATGCATGCCATTAATAAACTGGATGATGATACCGAAGACCTGAAAAACTTGGCACCCCTTAGCGACCGGGAGACCGACTTTTTAAAATACGCCTGCACCGAAATGACCTACAAGGAAATCGCCGAAAAAATGTTTGTAAGCCCCCGTACCATTGATGGCTATCGTGATGCACTTTTTGAAAAACTTAAACTAAAAACCCGGGTAGGCCTGGTAATGTATTCTATTAAAAACGGAATAGTAAATATATAGCTACTGATTTTCGCTGCAACAAAAAATTATTTCCATTTCAACATTTTTACCTGCCTCAAATATTTTGAAGGGTAAATATGCCTAACCGGATAATAATGCTACTTACAATAGAGATAGGCTATGTATCAAATTAAAAAAGCACTGAGTTTATCAGTGCTTTTGCTCCCCCCGCTGGACTTGAACCAGCGACCCTCTGATTAACAGTCAGATGCTCTAACCAACTGAGCTAGGGAGGAGTATTCCCTTAACGGGCAGCAAAAATAGGGCTTTTTACCTTTTGCAAAAAAATAAAATCAATTAATTGACTGTATTTTTTTTGAAGCGTTTAGGAAACAAAAAAAGCCCCGGATAAATTACAGGGCTTGTGCAGGATGATAATGCTTAAAACCTTTAGCATGGCTATACCTTTAAATCGGTTTATGCAAAATAATTCCTACGACTCATCATTGTTCTTCCTCTGCGTTGAATACTCCAAAGATCGGCAGCACTGAAAGTTTTACAAGGGTTAATCTCTACTGCGAGTGTTTCTTTTACTAAGGTGGTTAATTTTTCAGTTTCATCTTTACTAATTGGAGAGAACTGGTTTGTTGATTGCTTTTTCATGACTTTTGTTTTAATTATGTTTTTAAATAAGTTTTTAAGTTTCTGCTTCTGTTGCTTCGCTTACTTTGATAACACAAAGGTAAAGGGATTTTTAGTACTATGCAAAACAAAGTACTAAGCATATTGCAGTATTGTGCAGTTTACATTAGCGGTAGATTGGATAAAACACTTGCTGGTATTGGTTTTAGAAAAATGCAGGCTTGTAAGAACCGATATTTAAACCTTTTGATAAACGGTAAATAAACCTGATGAATGAAAATTTTATTGTTTTACCCGATGTGTTTCAGGTAAAAATGGCCCTGAAATTAAGTGCTGTTGAGCGAAAATTACAATATGTATTAGGGAATAACCATGCATTTTGCAGCTCTGCTAGCTATAAACTTTACTTACTTTTAATAGAAAAGAAGCTAAGTATAGCTGTACAAATATTGAATGAAGGGATTTGAGAGATATAACTATTTTATTTCTAATTCACTCAGTTTACGGTTATGCAACCGGCCAACTCTCATCAGGCTTATCATGGGGCCTAAAACAAAGTTTAAAAATCTGCGGCTGTAACTTTTATAAACGGCTTCGCCGGAGAAAATACGGGTTAAATGACGTTGCATGTGCGGCCCTATAAAACGACCGAAAGCCGTGTCCATCCTATCCTGCCCAACTTTAAAAAGGGTAAATAAACCGCCGCTATACCAGCAATCAACTAATTTTTGCCATATTGAAAGCTCGTACAACTGAAATTTCTGGTATTTTTTAAATGCCGCATCAGTACCGGTGGTAATTGCCTCTGCAGCAGCAAACGAGCCTTTAATAGCTAAAAACAGGCCCGATGAAAAAATAGGATCCAGAAAACCCCCGGCATCGCCGGTTAAAAGCCAGTTTTTACCGTACATTTTTTGAGATATGAGTTGGTAATTATTGTATTGCACAACTCCTGTTTCTCTTTTTGCATTTTTAGTAAACTTCACCAGTGTTTCATCTGCTTTTAAATAATTATCATACTGCTCTTCTTTGGTAGCTCCATAATTTTTTAAATGCTCCGGATTAATAACTACACCAACCGAAGTGCGGTCTGGCAATGGTATTCTCCAGTTCCAACCCTTATCTAAACGATGTAAGTGAATATTGTATGGTTCAATTTTTTCGGCACCGCTCAGGTGGGCAAAAAGGGCAATGTCTTTACGTTTGCCGGCCTTGGTGGGTATGTCAAGCAAGCGTGATATGGTACGGGAGCGTCCGCTGCAATCTACTATCATATCTGGCTGTCCTATAAAAAAATCGTTAATAGCAGCAATGGTATCGTTGCTTAACTTTAGTTCATCTCCATTACCAGTTAACTCCAGCTTTGCTATATGCTCAAAAAAAGTTACACCTTCACTAACGGCCAGGTCAAAAATTGTTTTATCGAATTTTGTACGGGGTACATTGTAAGCATAGGGCGGCAATCCGCCACCGCCAAAGCTAAAAGGCGATGTAGCTTCCTCATCTTTACTTACCCACACTGAAGCTCCGGGCTTATAGGTGCTGTAAGTCTTCACTTCATCCTCTACACCCAGCTTTCGCAAAAAGGGAATGATTGCAGGTACCAGGGATTCGCCCACAATAATTTCAGGCCTTTTCTCCAGATGAAAAACTGCAACCTTAAAGCCGTTTCGTTTTAATAAAGTTGCTAATGAGCAACCCGATGGGCCTCCGCCAATAATGGCAACAGATTTGATATTTCTTTGCATAAAATAAAAAACAAAAATAAATAAATTGCAGATTTAATAAACCTGTAGCAGGTAAATTATAGCTGAAAAAAATAAACCAAATTGATATGAGCTATATTTATCTCAAACTTAACGGGTTTATCATTTAAAAGTTAAACGCAGCCGCAAGGCCCATAACATTGGGTTTACTTTCGTTAATCCCTTTCATGTAAGAAAGCCTTATTTCAATATTATTATGCTTTCTTCCTACACCTATTCTAAAACCTGCATTGGCCGCCGGACCATAGGTATTTGATGTGTAATTATCAATGTAAGAATTGGTTACAGGATCATACCGGTTATCTGTTAAAAAATTATCGTGGTGATAACCAAAACCAGCACCTACAAAATAACCATATCTGTTGCGGTTTTCTTTTGTAGAACCTCTGCCCATGTTTAAATTAATAATAAGCGGCGCATTTAAAATAAAACCTATGGAATTACTGTTGCTATACCCGTAATAATCATACGAAGTAACTGCAGATATACCAACACACAATGGAATGCCAACAGATACAGATAGTTTTTCAGTTTCTAAAAAATTAAAGCGGGGAAAATAAGTAAACCCCTCTCCCAACCCAATATCGCTGTTGCTGCCCTGGGCTGTTGTACTGCCGATTAGTGTAAGGCCTGCGCCGTGCATAAAAGTTTGAGAAAATGATACAAAATAGAAAAACAGTACTGCTCCGCAGGATAAAATAATTTTTTTCATACAGATAGTTTTAAGAGTGCTTTAGATACCACAAATATAAAAAAAGCAAATGCAAGTAAATGGTTCAGGTGAAACTAAATTATGCATTTAAATGGCAAATAATAAATCAACAAAAAAAAGCTATCTGAATTTTATCTTCAGATAGCTTTTTTAATTACAGTAAATGTAATTCTATTTTAAACGCCAGCAACTTTATTAACTGAACAAACCACCCTTTTTCAATTCACGGGTTCCCTGTCCTATTAAAAATCCATTCTGATAAATCTGTACTGTGTAATTACCTTGTACAAAATTGTTGCCTGGCATAAATGCAAATTCTACATTCTTCTTTTTAGCAGTTTCAAGATCAACCGGCATCTTGGCTGTAAAAGGCATGGCTACTTCTTCACGTGTTTTAAAGGTTTCTGCACCGGTATTAATAGCTTTACCATCGGGGCCTAATACAACTACATACACATCTGTTGAACCTGATTGTATAATGCGGTTATCAACATCAAAACTAACTACAAACTTATCTACACGTTTTGCTGTGGTTGATACTTTCTCTTTACCATTGCTTTTAACATTAATAGGAGTAATTACAATGTTGCTTGCATTTAAGGTTGATGCAATATCAACTTTCTTTTCCAGGTCTTGCTTTACCTGTGTGGTAGTAGCAAGGTCTCTGGTTAACGTTTCTTTATCTTGCTTTAAAACAACATTGTCGTTTGTTAGCAATTGATTATCCTGCTTTAATTGAGCAATATCAGCTTCCATTGAAGTTATCTTTTCATTTAAAGATGCTATCAAAGTTTTAGCTCTGCCCAGTTCTGCTGCAGTAGCATTCTTCTTATTCAAGATGCTGCGTATCTCTGTTTTTACTTTGGCAATTTCATCATTTCTTTCAGTTAACTTACCTTCTAAACCTTTGTTAATGGTTTGCATAGAGTCAAGCCTGGCAAGCGATGCATCAAAATTGGCCTGTACATCACTTTTTTCATCCGATACTTTTGCAATAGTGTTTTCCTTTTGCTCAATAATTTTAGTTGTATCGTTTTTAGAATAAATAGCATAACCAGATATGGCTATTAGTCCTGCAGCTAAAACGCCAATTACGGCATTTTTAATGTTATTACCCTTTGTAGCCTGTGCAGTTGGCGTTGGGAAATTTGTTTCAGACATAATATTTAGATTTTAAAGTTTAGAAATTAAATTTTAATATTCTTTTTCCGGAAGACAGATACCGAAATTCCAAAACCATGCCATAAACTTTTTTTGTTTAAAACTTTTTTTTGATAGCTTTTCTTTAACATTTTACGGATAAGCGTTGTTAATAGCTGAGTTTTAAAAGATTAGCTTAGATTTGTTTGCAGGTTATATCCGCATTTCTTCCTTTAAATAAATTCCGGTTAGTTATAAAATGAAAGAATTTGATACTATAATAATCGGGTCTGGAGCAGGTGGTTTAGCTGCAGCACTTTGTTTGGCTCGTGCAGGACAAAAAGTAGCAGTTATAGAGCAGCACTACGTACCTGGCGGCTGGTGCCATAGTTTTTATATTGATGGGCACCGTTACAGTCCGGGTGTACATTATATAGGTGGCATGGATAAGGGCCAGAGCACCTGTAATTTGTACGAGGGCCTGGGCATAGCCAACGAGCTGGTTTTTTTCAGGATGAATAAAGATGCTTACGAGCATTGCTGGATTGGTGATGAACGTATTGATATGCCTGCCGGTATTGATAATTTAGCAACCGCATTATCTGCAAAATTTCCAAAAGAAAAAAAAGGCATAAATAAATATCTGAAACTGGTTAAATGCGTAGCTAAGGAAATTTTTCTGATACCCAAGATGAATGGTTTTTGGGATAATTTAACCATTGCCTACCGCACCAGGCATTTGGGCAAATACGGTTTATTCAGTTTAAAGCGTGTAATTGGCTGGCATATAAAAGATCCGTTGTTAAAATCTGTACTTAATATACAATGTGGCGATCATGGTCTGCCGCCTTCCAAAGCAAGTTTTCCTTTTCATTGTGCATTGATGGATCATTATTTTAAAGGAGGCTTTTATCCCATGGGGGGCGGTGCTGCTATTGTAAAAGCGATGACGAATGCCATAAAAAAATACGGCGGTGAAATTAAGACCGGCGTTGCAGTTAAACAGATATTGACCGAGGCTGGTAAAAAAACATCAAAAGGAACTACTTTAAAAGCAGTAGGGGTTGAGTTACAAAACGGAGAAATTATAAAAGCTACCTGTGTTATCTCCAACGCCGACCCAACAGCAACTTATAAAATGGTTGGGCATCAAAACCTAAGCCCCAAGTTGATAAAAAAACTGGATGCTACCCGTTACTCTGTAACATCACTCATGTTTTTTATTTCGGTAGATATGGATGTACGTGAAGCCGGGATTGATACCGGAAATATCTGGTTTATGCCTGGTGAAGATATGGACGGCATTTATGAAGGCCTTACCAAAGTATCTATACTGCAAACAGATGAGTTTGATTCTCTCTTTATCAGTTGTTCTTCTTTAAAAGATCCTTTAAGTTTTAATGGCCGCCATCACACCATTGAAGCAGTTACTTTTATTGACTACGATTCTTTTAAAAGCAATTATACCGATGGAGATAAAACAGGTACCGAATATCAAAAAATAAAAGAAAGGCTTATCGAAAAACTGATGAACACTTTTAAACGGATACTGCCGGCTGTTCATAAAAATATTATTCATATAGAAGTGGGTACGCCTATTACCAACGAACATTACATAAAATCTACCAAAGGCAATGTATATGGTACCGAAAAAGGCTTTATGCAAACGGGTCCGTTCAGTTATAAAGCAAAAACCGAAATTGAAAACCTTTATATGTGTGGTGCAAGCATTATGAGCCATGGCGTTGCAGGGTCCAGTTATTCGGGTGTAAAAACAGCAGCAGAAATACTTGGTTGCAGAGAAGAAGACCTGATACAAAAAGACGAAACCCAGGTGTTGAGGGTTTATGATGCAGAAGACAACAGTGAATGGCCCCAATGGATTCACCAACGTATTGCTGATAAAAAAAAGCGCATGGAAAGTAAAAAGGCTGAAATTAAAAAAAATACAGCAATACTTTTAATGCTAATCAGTATGCTGAATAATTTTTTTTGAACACAATTATATAGAAACCATAATTTAAAAGCTGTGAGAACAATCTCACAGCTTTTAAATTATTAAGGCAACATTTTCTTATTTTCCCATCATTTTACCACCCGTAAAAACCAACGATACTGCAAAGCGCTGTAAACGGTCTTTAGGGGCATTGCTCAGGTTCTGATATTCGGCACTTTTCCAACGCTCATCCTGAAAGCCTGCAACATAACCGGCCTGTAAGCCAATGGTACCATCATTTTTAGGCGATTTAACCGAGAAGCCCAAACCCAGCCTGTATGTAAAAAACGAGTTGGTAAATTTAGTTTTGCGTATGCTGTTTTGCACACTTGATGAGTTTGCAACTGCATCAAACTCCACTGCATTTACATCTTTAAAATAAATGGCATGAAAAATTTCGCCACCAAGGCCCACTAATGGATACAGCATTACGTTTTTAGAAGGTATCACATCATAACCCAGATCGAACCCGCCACCAATAGTACGCAGGGTACTGCTTTTTTCTTTCGGATTACCGGTTAAACTGCTGCCACCTGTAACAGAAAACTGCGATACAAAGTTTTTTTCTACATGCATAGAGCCCGCAGTAAGTGTCCACATGCGATTGTTTAAACCATCATACTGCGGAAAACCGGCAATACGGTTATTAAGGTTATTAAAATTCTGGAAGGTAACGCCGATGCCATGGGTCATGATAGGCGCACTCATTTTCATTTTTTCCCATTTGGCTTTTTTGTCGGTTTTTTCCTGGGCCATGGCCGAAAAAGAAAAAATACTCATTGCAATTAACATGATCGTTTTCATAATGTACTTGTTTGTTTTTTTTAAATATTTTGTTACAAGGGCATAGCATTTTTCATGCCGTTATGTGTATTTTTTTAAAATAGTTTTACATAATTGTAAGTATCCTTGCAATGCTTTAAACAATCTATTGTTAGATTTGGTTTTCATCAGCAAACAAAATGCTTGTTAATTTTATGTTGTTGTAATTTTTATTTTTTTTGAGGTAATTTTTAATATCAGGCACTGTATAAATTATTTTAACTTGCCTTCATGAAATTTTTACACATCATTCCTGTCTTACTCATAAGCATAGGTTGTTTTGCGCAAACAAACGATCCGCAGGATGCTGTGCCTAAGGCATTTATAAAACTGGTTGAGCCAACAAAAACAGAGAACAATGTAAAAGCAGCACGCAATTTTATTGTAGGCAGTACCTGCAAAACCTGCAACCTTACCATTAATGGAACCAATGTAAAAGTTTACGCAACCGGGGCTTTTGCTTATGAAATAAATTTAAAACCCGGTGATACAGTATTTAACATCATAGCATTTACAGCACTGGATAAAACAGTTAATAAAAAACTGAATTACAAGTACAGTCTGCCTGCGCCACCTGATACGGTGAAGACACTGGACATTGCAAGCATAGAAACCTTTCCGGAAGGAAATTTATTTGTATTGCCCGGCGACCATATAAAATTTAAAGTAAAAGCGCTTGCAGGCTGTACGGTTGTTGCCAACGGCAATATCCCTTTATACGAAATGCTTAAAAATAAAATGCCGGGCATTTACCAGGGCGAATATGTGATTAAGGAAACGGATAGTTTTTTGGTTTCAAAAATACCTGTAACCATTACAGATAAAGCAGGCAAGTCTGTTACAAAGCAAACAAAGTTTTGGGTTAGTATGTTTGGCCCTATGGCACCCAATGTGGCCATAACAAAAGGCAGGCTTGCACATTTGCTGTATGGCCTGGGCGATGATAGATTAGGCGGTGCAAAAATTGGTTATTTAGATTCGGCCATTTTATTAAACATAGTTGGTAAAGTTGGCAGTCAATATAAAGTACGCTTAAGTAAATACCGTACGGCTTTTATTGATGATGATGCAGTGGAGTTTTTACCCAAGGGAACTTTTACACCAGAATCGCTAACCGATAAATGTACCGTTTATGGCGACAGTGCTTTTGATTATGTGCAACTGGGTTTGTTTGCCCGTTTGCCTTACCAGAGTTTTCAGCAAGTTGACCCATCAAAAATAATTGTAGATGTTTTTGGTGCTACCAACAATACCAATTGGATAACACAATTAGAAAATACAAAGGAGATAAAAAATGTTTCTTATGAACAAATAGAAGATGAAGTTTTTAGAATTACCATTGAACTGAAACATGCTCAGCATTGGGGCCATAGTATTTATTACAAAGGCAACACCCTGGTAATAAAAATAAAACGGCAGCCCGAAAGTCTTTTACTCAAAAATTTAATTATTGGTGTAGATGCCGGCCATGGCGGCAGTAACACCGGTGCAGGCGGGCCTACAGGCTCTTCAGAAAAAATGCTGGCATTGGCGGTATCACTAAAACTGCAAAAACTATTGGAGCAGCAGGGTGCAAAAGTCATTATGACACGTACCACCGAAAAATTTGTTGACAATAAAGAGCGTATTTTATTTTATAGAGATAGCATTCCGGACCTGCTCATCAGCATTCATTTAAATTCTGCTGCCGATCCTATACGCAGCACCGGCACCAGCACTTTTTACCGGTACACCGGGTTTAGAAATTTAAGTAACAGTATTTACAAACGCATGCTGGAGCTTGGGCTGAAGGAATACGGCAACAACAGCAGCTTTAATTTTATGCTTAACAGCCCTATTGAATATCCGAATGCATTGGTAGAAACATTATTCCTGAGCAACCCCGAAGAGGAAATGAAAATAATGGACGATACCTTTCAGCAGCAGATGGCAGAAAAGATCGTGCAGGGTATAAAAGATTTCCTGGAAAGCTGTGTACAGCATTCTGCAGACAAAAAGTAGCCCGAATCTGCAAAACAATTATTTAAAAAACCTACGTAGTATTTTTTATTACAGTAAACCTTTCTTTTAACAGCAGAAACCGCTTCTCAAAAAACTCGTATAAAACCCAGGCAAAAAATACAGTAAGTAACATGGTGCTAAAAAACGAAATTGCCGTTTCTACTGCGGGGCTTACATTTAACTTAGGCAATAATAATTTTAAAGCGTAAATTATTAAGGGGTGAACAATATAAATACCATAAGATATTCTGCCCAGGAAATTATATACCCTGTTTTCCAGTGTAATAATGGGTTTTGTATTTAAATTAAGATTTACAATCAGGCAAAGCGTTACCAACGAAACCCCATCCTGATTAATAAACCAGAGATGCTTGCTGGAAGCTGTAAGGCATAAATATACCCAGCATAAAATTTCGGTAAACCTGTTAGCAGTAAGCCAGATAAATATTTTATTCTTTTTCAAAAACAAATATGCACCCAGCCCTCCAATTGCCATACACTCAAACCGGGTATAATCAAGTATAAGTACCGGAATTACAGTTTTGTATTTTAACGAAATAAAAAAAGCAAGCGCTTTTAAAACAAAAAGTACAACGATAAAAATCAAGATAACTTTAAAAATGTTTTTAAACTTTTTTATAACCCATGGCCAAAAAAGATAAAACTGCTCTTCGGCCCCAAGCGACCAATAATTACTAAGATGTGGTAAAGTTGTATCTAGGATAAAGGGCACATTGGCTGCAAAGAATAAATAGTAGGGTAAAGTGCCGGGCAGTTTTTCGGGAGCCTCCAGGTAAATAATAATGAGTATCACAATCAGATATGCAAAGTACAAAGGCCATATCCGTAAAATACGGCGAATGTAAAATTTGCGAACACTTATTGTTGTTTTTTCTTTCTCTTTAAGCAGCAAAAATGTAATTAAAAACCCACTCAGCGTAAAAAAAACGGTTACTCCGTATGACCCGATCATTTTTGGCCATAGATAATTGAATTGAAAATATGGTAACTGAATATGAGAAATTACAACAGCAATGGCAGCTATAGCACGCAGTCCGTTCAAGCCTTTAAAATGCAGCCTTTCTTCCATACAAAAACTAAAATTATTTTTTCATCATCACTTCATAAGCTGCTACCGTTTCATTAACTGCTTTTATCATTTGCGTTGTTGGTGGCCAATCTCCATCCTGCAATGTGTTGTGTAAAGCAGTAAAACTGCCCAACATTTTACGTACTGCTGAAAGCTTGTCTTTATCGGTTATGGTATTTATATCAGCCATGCATTTTTTAATATAGTTATAACATGTCAAACTTAAATCGTGCTGAAGCGTTAAATTTTTCTCAGTTGTTTTTACTCTTGGATCCATCTTTACAGTAAATAACTGGTTGTATGTTTTACCCCGCCCGGCTTCGCCATTCGGGCCGGCATCAACCGTTAATCTTGCAGTATAATTCCCCGGCAGTATCCATGGCGATGTAGGTTCGGGTGCTGTATTCATGGGCGTGGCAGAAATGGGATAAGAAGGTGAAACATTCAGCGGCTGATAATGCATATCCCACATAAAACGATGTGCACCTGCATTAGCTGAAAGTACCTGCTGTGGCCGTATCCAGTAAGCCGGTACATTGTTGGGCGGGATGGAATACATCGTATCAGTTGATGCATATTTATGTATGATTGTTCCTTTACTGTCTAAAATATCTAATTGAATATTTGTTGCATTGCTGTTTAAATAATAATTGATGATGGCACCATCGGGTGGGTTTTGTCCTGCGGGTTCATCTGGTGGTACAGGCGTATCGGGATACATGCTCCATCTTACACGAAAGGCATTTTGTGGCTTGTATAAAATAGTTGGCTGGCTTGCTAACTGATTATTTATCTGGCGAAGAGAAGAAATATCATCCAGTATCCAAAAACTGCGGCCATGCGTACCAATTACCAGGTCATCATCTTTAATAACTAAATCTCTGATAGATGTTGCAGGCATGTTCAATCTTAAGCTTTGCCAGTTTGCTCCGTCATCAAAAGAAATATATACGGCTCTTTCGCTGCCGGCAAATAACAATCCTTTTCTTATTGGATCTTCTTTAACAACATTGATGGGGTCGTTGGGTAAACCGTTTACAATTTCCTTCCAGCTTTTGCCGCCATCGGTTGTTTTGTAAATATGTGGGCGCTGGTCATCGCAGCGAATTCTATTTACTGCAGCGTAAGCGGTGTTGGCATTTGTATGACTTGCATCCATCAGCGAAACCTTACTCCAGCTTGTGATGGCGGGTGGCGTAACATTATTCCAGGTTTTACCGCCGTCTTTGGTTACATGAATCAAACCATCATCGGTACCACACCAGATGGTATTGATATCAACATAAGATGGAGCAACGGTATATATAACACCACGGCGTGGCATCTTCTTCATTTCTTCTTTTGTATAAATACCAACGGCTGCAGGTATATCCCAACTCTCTCTTGAAAGATCGGGACTGATGATATCCCATTTGTTTCCACCATCTAAGGTTTTAAACAAAACATTACCGGCATAATACAATGTTTTTTTATCAATTGGGTTGAAGAGTACCGGAGCGGTTCTTAAAAAACGATACTTACCACTGCGTACCGCCTCCGGCGAAATGTTTTGTGATTGTCCATTTCTTTTATCGTACCTCGAAATTTTTCCGCCATAAACAATATTTGAATTTAACGGATCGGCCACCACATAACCATATTCCTCTGCAGCAACCGGGTGCCATTCACGGTAAGTAATTTGTCCATCGTTGCCTCTTGATGCAATACCAACCGAACCGCTTTCCTGCTGGCCACTATAAACATTGTAAGGAAAATCATTATCGGCACTTACATGGTAAAACTGTGCCGTTGGTTGATTGTACCAGCTTGAAAAACTTTCTCCACCATTCACAGTAATAACAGCACCCTGGTCGCTTGCTATTAACATGATGTTGCTGTTATCAGGATTTATCCAGATGCGGTGGTAATCATCGCCTCCCGGCGCACCTCTAAAAGCACTCCATGTTTTTCCGCCATCCATACTTTTCCAGGTAACTACATTGGCACTGTAAACAATATCTGCATTTTTAGGATCTACTCTTACCTCAGCAAAATCGCTTCCTCTTCCCCAATAACGTTCGTCGGCATTTATGTTTGCCCAGGTTTCGCCGGCATCATCGCTGCGGTAAATGCCGCCATATTTTCCTGCATCAACAGTT
>JANMBZ010000028.1:0-8426 GCA_031360765.1 Chitinophagaceae bacterium | reverse complement strand
TAACTGGCGCATACATCCCGACTCGCCCTCAACAACTGCACCCGTAAAATACATACGTGGTAATGTAACCACATATTTTACAACCAGGGTTGATAATGTTAGCCAGATCACCTTCGATTTTAATAATGTACATACGATTGACTCTGTAAAATATCATGGTACAAAATTAACTGCAGGTAATATTGTATGGAACACCAGCAAAATAATACAACTTACTTTTCCTGCAACTATCGCTTTAACCGGTACGCTTGATTCGCTTACCATTTTTTACAGAGGCGTGCCACCTGCCATTAGTGGCGAAGCATACGGTTACCAAAAAGGCGGCACCTCCAGTAACAATTATATTTCTACCTTATCAGAATCATACGAAGACCGTGACTGGTGGCCCTGCAAGCACGACATGACCGACAAAATTGACTCAATGGATATTAATGTTAGTGTACCAAGCACATTTTGGGTAGCTGCAAATGGCAAGTTGATTGATTCGGCCATATCCGGATCAAGCAGAACTTTTAAATTTAAACACCGCTATCCCATTGCTTCTTTCCTGGTTTCATTGGGTGTTGCAAAATACAACCGCTATTACAGAGGTACTGTAAACGTTAGTGGTACCAACGTGCCTGTTGTTTATAATTTATTTCCTGGCAAAACTAACAGCAGTTACAACAACATACTTGCTGCTTTGGATAAAAGCAAAACCGAGCTAACAACTTTTAGTACAAAGTATGGCGACTATCCTTTTAAAAATGAAAAGTTTGGTTTTTACGAATTTGGCTGGCCCGGTGGTATGGAGCACCAGACTTTTTGTGCGATGGGCAGTTCTGTTTTAACAAGCTGGTCAACCATTGCACATGAGCTGGCTCATCAATGGTTTGGCGATAAAGTTACCTGCTCTACCTGGAGCGATTTATGGGTGAACGAAGGTTTTGCACGTTACAACGAAATACTGGCTGCAGAATTAATAAGCGGATTAACAAACCCTATAACTTATCGTGGAAGCATAAAAACCACTGCCAGAAACACTTCTACAACACCCATTTTTATAAGTGATATCACATCATCCAACAGCATCTGGACAGCAAATAACAACAACGCAGTTTACGAAAGAGGTTGTATGGTTGTATCTATGTTAAGAACATTGCTGGGCGATACCAAATTCTTTCAGGCTTGTCAGGATTACCTGAACGATCCCCTGCTGGCCTACAAGGCAGCCGCAACACCCGATGCAGAAAGAAATTTTGAAAACCAGTTCGGTATAGATATGAGTCACTTTTTCAACGCCTGGATTTATGGCGCAGGCACTCCATCTTACACCGTTAACTGGAGCACAACCGGAAATAATGTTACAGCGCAACTTACACAAACCAGAACGGCCGGCTCTACCGTTACTTACTTTCCTATGCCGGTGGTTTTAAAAGTTGCCAATGCTGGTAACACATCCAGCACCACATTAATTGTGTACGACAGAGGTGATTCAATTTTTATTGCCGGCAATGGCGCAGGCGTTGCAGTTGCAGGTAATACGGTTTCGTTCCCTTTAACTTTTGCGCCATCAACCGTTTCTTTCGATCCGGATAATGTAACCATGGCAACCGGTACCACAACCAAAGTTACTCCACCAGTAGCCCCTGCAATAACAGAAACTAAAATTTCCTACACCAAAACACAGGTATATCCCAACCCTGCCAATAACGAAATTACAGTTACCAGAAATGTTACAAAAGCCAACAGCAGCGTGGTTATTACGGATGTAAATGGCAAAACGGTTCTTAAAAAAATAATTACATCAGCTATTGAAAAAGTAAATATTCAGCAGCTTGTAAATGGCACTTACATTTTACAGGTGATAGAAGATGGTGCAACTATTAAAAGTGAAAAGCTTGTAATTGCGCATTAAAAACAGCCAAACAAAAAGGCTTTCGGTTTATTATTATATATTCGTAAAAACTAACTAAAAATTATGGAACAAGACAATCTAAACTATCAAACCCCCATCCCTGTTTTTAAAGTTGATCCAATTATGGTTTTGGTTTTCGGGATTTTATCCTGCGGCCTGTACCTTATTTACTGGAACATTAAAGTTGCTGAAGTATTTAATGCCGTTGCAGAAAAAGAAGTTATTTCGCAACCGATAGCCATTTTTGCAGGCTGCTGTATGCCGGTGAATATTTATTTTTATTACCTGGCAGGTAAAGAAGCCTTACCAAAAGTTTATCAAAGAACAGGTGAACCTAATAAAGATCAATCAACCTTATTAATTATTTTAGGATTTTTTTTTCCGGTGGTAGCGGCAATGATTGTGCAAGGTGATATTAACAAGCTATACAATTAATACAAGCAGCAAACGTAAAATATACGGGATTATTGGCGCATTAATAACGCTGATAATCCCGTTTATTTTTTTATTGCATAATGGCAACCATCATTTAGAAACCGATCAATCGCTCTGCCCGTTTAAAATGCTTACGGGCTTTCCTTGTCCTGGTTGCGGCATCACCAAATCGCTGGTGTATTTTTATGAAGGCGATATTTACAAAAGTTTAAGCTATCATATACTTGGCCCTTTCATTATTGCTTTTTGTGTAATAACCATTGCTGTACTTACTATCGAACTAATTACAAAGAAGGAATACTTTAACAACTGGCTCTATAATAAAAAACTGGCTTATGGTTTAGGCATTTCACTTGCTGTGTATCACACTATCAGGTTAGTATATTTTATGTACAGCAATTCATGGGACAGTATTGTACAGCAGTCTATATGGAAATAACAACGGCTGGATTCTCATCCAACCGTTATTAAAAATTATTCGCCCACCAGTTCCGCTCTCCTCTTCCTGAATTTCTTCGGATCACTTCCATCCATCTGTACAATAACCGGATAAAATTTTCCCAAAACATCAACCAGTGTTGTCTGGCTTTGCATCACTTCATTAATATCCTTATAAGCAAAAGGCGCTTCATCCAGGCCACCGCCAATTAATTTTACACCATGATCTTTCAACTCTTTTTTTAATGCTTCATGTGTAATGTTTGCCAGGGCTTTGGTACGGCTCATTTTTCTTCCTGCACCATGAGATGCAGAATTTAAAGAAGTAACTTCTCCTTTACCTTTTACAATAAAGCCCGGCGCCGTCATGCTACCTGGTATAATACCGAGTACATCTTTACCTGCAGGCGTGGCGCCTTTACGATGTACAATTACTTCCTCGCCATTATACATTTCCTTCCACGCAAAGTTGTGGTGGTTCTCCACCATGGCCAATGGTTTTTCGCCCATGGCTTTTGCAATTTTTGCATGAATGGTATGGTGACAGGCACTTGCATAGTCGCCAGCCAGGTTCATTGCTAACCAATATTCCATACCTGCTTCGGTATCCAAATCCAACCAAGCCAGATGTTTGGCTTCTTTTGGCAATACTGTTTTTTGCATGGCAATTTGTGTGTAGTGGTTGGCAATGTTTGCACCCAAACCACGGCTACCGCTATGGCTAAGCAAACCAACATAATTACCAACCGCTAAACCCATGGGATTTGAAGCATCGGTAATTTCTACTTTACCAAACTCCACAAAATGATTACCGCTGCCACTTGTACCGAGTTGCTTTAAAGCTTTGTGCTGTAATGGTTGTAATAAAGCAATATCATTAAATTCATTTCTGTCCAGCACTTCATGTTCTGTTCTTTCAGTAAACTCTCTTCCTGCACCAAATAAAGTACTTGCCACCAACTCTCTTTGAAAATAAGCTTCTCTTTTTTTCAACTCATCTGGTTCCATTGCGAAAATGCTTAAGCACATTCTGCAACCAATATCCAAACCAACTGCATAAGGTATGATGGCATTTTTAGTTGCCAGCACACCGCCAATTGGCAGGCCATAACCCTGGTGTGCATCGGGCATTAAAGCACCGGCAACAGCCACGGGTAATTTTGCAGCAGTTTGCATTTGCAGCAAAGCGCCTTCTTCAAAATGTTTGGCACCAAAGATGTTGTACTCCACGCCGGTTTCTCTCAGCGGAATTTCAGTTACTGTTTCTTCTTCAACAACAATTAGTTTTTCTGCAATTTTAGAAAGCACTTCATCTGCCAAATAATTATCCGGCGCTTCCAATATATCTTTTAATATCTGCAAAGCATCTTCTTCTGTATGATGTTTAAAGTGTGTACACATGGTATGCATGGCCACACTAACTACAGGCCCTTCCGGGTAACCAATAGCACGGATTTGTTTTCCGGTTAATTTTAATTTGCTCATTTTTTGTTTTTTTACCACAAAGGGCACTAAGTTTTTCACTAAGTACACAAAGGACTTAGTGAACTTTGTGCTGTTTTCCTTTGCGGACTTTGTGTTTTAATCTTTTAAATTTTCGCTTAGATAAAAGCCCAATAAAGGTATGCCGTACAAGTGAGTGATTCTTCAACTTCGCTCAGCATAAACTCTACGATGTTTAATAGTATCACTAAAGTTTGTCTCAAAAAAGAAAAACATCAGGAACCCAAATGATACCTGATGTACTTTCTATTGTCCTTAGTTCATCATCACTTCCTGTCGCCTGAAACCCATTACCTGTATGGATGGTTTTGTTGCTTCCATATCATCCGGGTTTGTAATTTCTGCAATCGTCATAGGCTTACTGATCTGTTTTGTAAAACCAAGTTTGTCACTTAATTTTTGTGCTTTTGCAGCATCCAGTTTTGTAAATTCATACTTCGCTATCAGCCGGCCTTTTCGTAGCAGTGCATCATCTACCATATTAATATCGCTGTTGAAAGTGCAGATGATCTGTACATTCAAGCAATCGCTCAGCAAACCATCACTTATGTTCAGCAGGTTACTAACGCTGCTGTGGCTGCTGAACTTTCGATCCATAATTACATTCTCTGCATCTTCAATAATGAGCACTGCATTGGGGTTATCAATCAATAGATCCATAAACTCAGGGTTCATCAGGTTGCAGGCCACACCCGGCGATACAAACAGTACTCTTTTCTTTATGCTCCCTATCAAATGACGCAGGTATGTTGTTTTTCCTGTGCCCGGCAAACCATGCAACAGAATAATTCCTTTATCGCTTTCTTTTGCCAGCCGCTGTTTTATTATTGCATCTACCGGTTTAAAATCATCGTTGTAATACAAATCAATATCCAGCGTTGTTGGCTTTATGTCAAGCGATTTAAGATCAAGTCCCGAGCTTGTTTGCGTAATAATATTGATCTCAAAGTCCTGCTCCTTTTCGGGAGCCTGGTAAGTTGAGAACAATTTTACCAGCTCATTGGCATAGTTATAATTATTGTTGCCAAAAAGTATTTCAGCATATTCATCTCCTACTTCAATCATCACCTGGTTTTCCAGCTTAAAAACGGTGCAGCTAAACTCCTGCCGTGCCCTTTGCCAACTATAAAAATTACGTTGGTAAGTAGCCAAAACTTTTCCTGCAAAACCTTTGTTGATATAGCCATACACTTTTGCTGTATCCAGGTTGTTGATGAAACTGATACAGGGCGTTGCTTTAAATTCACGTACATAAAAAGCTTTTACCTCTATATAGTTTGTTTCAAAAATGGAAGCGTTGTTTTTGCCCCAAATTTTATTTTTTATTTGCCGTACTATATGTTGTACATATTTTTCAGCCTCAGGTATTATCCAGATGATAACCCTTACAAGCAATACGAAGAAAATTATCTGTACCATTGTTTTAAATATTTTAATTGTTCATTTTTTATTTTTTTTAAAGCGCTACTGTACTACTTTATTTGCGCAACTTGAGCTGGCAAAGGCTTCCGGCTTGGCTTTAAAAGCAAAGCCCCCGTCCGAACGGCCCAGCCGGGCGGGCATTCCCATGATATAGCCCGTGGCTTCTTTTAAAGCATCATTACTTTTAAAGTTTGGGTTGGTGTTTATGTCGGCATGTACTTCCATATCCACTCCGTAAACAGTAAATATTTTGCAAAGTGCATAAGCCACATCAATACTCTTAGCCACTTCGGCAAGCATCCGTTGTTTAATGCTCATCTTTTGTAAAGTGGTTTCGTTGTTGAAATACATAAAACCACCTTTACCTTTGCGGATGAAAACAATCACGGTTGCAAAATCTGTTTCTTTACCCTTCACCTGGCTATCGGTACCAATACAAACTTTAAGCTGGTAGCCCATTTCTTTTTCCCGGAGTATGGCGGCCCGCACTTCATCCTCAATCGGGATGTGTATTTTTTGTCCGCTCAGTTTTCTCCATTGCTGTTGATGTTCCATTTCTTACCCCTAACCCCCTAAGGGGAATTTGATTATTTAATTTTGTTTCCAACATTTGTTCGTTGATGAAACTTCATTAGCGTCCGCCAACCGGCGGATCAACATTTTTTTTCAATCTATCTTTTCCCACAATTTATTTTAAACCGTTGTCGATTTTAAAACCCCCGACAGAGTTATGCACCAGCACAAGGATTCGAGCCCTGGCAGATAGTTTTGGATACTATCATGCTACCGTTACATCATACTGGTATTAATGTGGACGAAGCAAGACTCGAACTTGCACTACCAGTTCTTCAAACAGGCACTCTACCATTGAGTTATCCGTCCATTTGTTTGTTACAGATCTTTTGATTGATCACTGTTCCCTCATTATCGAATTCACCTGCTTCAAACAATTATTTTTCATCTGAGTCCTGCAGAGGATTCGAACCTCCTTCTTTCGATTTGCAGTCGAATGCATACGTCATGTCTGCCAGCAGGACAAGCGGAGAGTAAAGGATTCGAACCTTTGCATCGTGTTAACGATGTATGGCGTAGCAGGCCATTACATTACCGCTCTGTCAACTCTCCATTTTTTGCGGAGAGAAAGAGACTCGAACTCTTGAGGCTTTTACACCAAGACTGTTTTCAAGACAGCTCCCTCGACCAACCGGACTCTCTCCATTGTGTGAGTGGATGGATTCGAACCACCTAAGTTTTTTGAACAACAGATTTACAGTCTGCTGCGAATCACCATCTTCGCCGCACTCACATTTTTGAGGATGAAGAAAGATTCGAACTTTCAACCCGGTACTTAACAAGCACCCGCTCTGCCGTTGAGCTATTCATCCATTTTGTAGTTCCGGAAGGATTCGAACCTTCAACCTTCCCGTTAAAAGCGGGATGCATCTAACCATTGAGCTACGAAACTATTTTGTGAGGACTGAAAGACTTGAACTTTCAACTTCTACCGTATCAGGGTAGTACTCTACCAATTGAGTTAAGTCATCTTTGTTGCGGCTTCCAGATTCGAACTGGTATTTGAAGCTTATGAGACTTCTGAGTTAACCATTACTCCAAACCGCAATTTTATTTTTCGTTGGCCCGATTGGATTTGAACCAACAACCTGTTGCGTATAAGGTTCCGATGACTATCGGGACTCTTACCGTTGAGTTACAAGCCATCATTTATTTTCCGTTGGTTTAGAAAGATTCGAACTTTCATTTCTTCATTCGTAGTGAAGTGTTCTTATCCATTGAACTATAAACCATTTTTGTTAGCCGGGTGAGATTCGAACTCACACTGCATAGTTTCTGAAACTATGGCCTCTGCCGTTGGGCTACCAGCTATTGTTGTGCGGCTTCCAGGTTCGAACTGGATACAACCATCTTATGTTTACCTCTCAGAAAGAAAGGAAGACGATCATGTTACCGATACACCAAACCGCATTGGTTGACTCCGGGACTCGAACCCTGTTCACCACATTCACAGTGTGGCACTTTACCAGATAAGCTAGAGCCAACATCTGTTATTGAGGATAGATTCGAACTATCATCATCAAAATCAAAATCTGATATGCTGCCGTTGCACCACTCAATAATCTGCGGTTCGTATGGGAGTTGAACCCATTTCAACAGATCGACAATCTGTGATGTTAGCCGTTACACCAACGAACCGTTTGTTATAAAAAACATGGTATAGAAGACAGGACTCGAACCTGTGGCTCCCAGTCCAGTTGAAGTATTCTCCCGATAGCTATCGGGAGAATACTTCTATATTTTCAATCAAAGAACTTTTAGAAAAAGGCACCCCTGTTGCATCTCACAAGGGTTGCCTGTTTTCCTCCTTTCTGCATATAACTTTTACCTTATCTCAAATTCAGCAGGGTGAATAATTTTCTTGCTACTTTCATTTTTTTCTCCTGTAATATTTTTATTTTTTTCTACCATCCTGATGATTGCCCTCACCAGCAACACAACCAATATCATTTTCATTTCATCCTCCTTTTTTCGGGCATAAAAAAAGCCCGGTCATTTTTTAAGTTGACCGGGCTGCTCGTTGAGGTGTACTATACCTTATCGTTCAATCCACGGTCTTATTTTATCACTATTATTTTTACCTCCCAGATTGCTATCGGGAGCTGTAAACCCACTACCCCCTGATACATAGCAATAGCCTATCGGTAATGAAGCATGT
>JANMBZ010000132.1:0-23262 GCA_031360765.1 Chitinophagaceae bacterium | reverse complement strand
CCAGCATTGCTGGCTTTGCAGCATGGCACTTACCAGAATACTCTTCATCCGGTCAAACTTAAAAACGGTTTTTTCTGTTCGGCTGCAAATAAGAGGTATAATTTCTGTTACTCCTATCTCAGTTGCTTTTTCTAAAAACCACTCAAAGCGGGTGTTGTTTTTTACAGGAGAAATGGCAATGGTGATTTTAGATTTTAGATTGGCGATTTCGGATTTTTGTATAACTGAAACAGTACATTTTTTTCTATTATTGTCTGATATCTCAGCAGTAAATAAAATGCCCTTGCCATTTGTTAATTGTAACTGCTCGCCATTCTGCATACGCAACACCTGCACTATATGCTTGCTGCTGGCTTCATCCAACACCAGATCTGTGCTTGACGAATTAAAATCTTCTTTATAAAAAAATGGAGGGGGCATTTTAATTAATCCTTTTGTTTATCAATTTCGGATCTCTGCCGCCATATACAATTGTGTAAACAACAATTTCATTTTGTGTAATTTTAAAAATTACGAGGTAAGGAAAATTGTTTACAACAGCTCTTCTGAAATCTTTTTTGTAGTAACTATATTGTGTTGGATTTGCTGCAATCTTAAAAAACAAGGTATTTAAATTCGAATTAAATTTTTCGCCAAGTCCAACCTGATGATCCTCATACCAACTAATAATATCCCAAACATCCAATTGAGCCTGGGTAGAAAGTTTTAATTTAAAACCCATATTTCTCTTTTGTCATTTTTATATGCTCTTCCAGTGTTACTCCTTTATCTTTTCCTGCAAGATAATCTGCCTCTCTCTCCTCAAGCATTTTAACCTGGTCTTCTGATAACTGGTAATCTTCAGCCTCATTTTTATGATTATCTAAAATCACATAAAAAGCCTCCAGCACTTTTTCATCATCAATGCCTTCAATCCTTTCGTGCAATTTTTCTTTTATTGATATGGCTGTTTTTGGCATAGCTTTTTGTTTATGTAAATTTAAACAAAAAAATTAAAAAGGCGCATCCTCATCAAACTCCCCGTCATTCATCTTGCTGCCTTTTTGAATGTACAGTTTTGCACCATCGCCATCATCACTCTTTACTGGTTTCCAGCTTCCGCCGGGCAAGCCGCTGGCAAAATCGCTACCACCTTCTTCTTCAATAAATTTTTGAATATGCAATAATGCTTTCAGCTTTATGGTATCCAAACTACCATTACGATGCTTGGCAATTTTTACATAAGTTTCGCCTTTATTGCTTTCGCCCATTTCATTGCTGGTAATATCGTAGTATTCCGGACGGTATAAGAACATAACCATATCCGCATCCTGCTCAATGGCACCAGATTCTCTCAAATCGCTCAACTGCGGAATTTTTGCACCTTCCTTTCTTTTCTCAACCTCACGACTTAACTGCGATAAGGCAATTATAGGAACCTGCAATTCTTTTGCAAGCCCTTTTAAATCTCTTGATATACGGCTTATCTCCTGCTCCCGGTTACCATTGCGGTTTTCGCCGGCACCACTCATCAATTGTAAATAGTCAATAATAATGAGGCCAACATTGTGTTTGTTTTTTAACCTTCTGCATTTTGCTCTTAACTCAAAAATATTCAAGGCCGCTGTATCATCAATAAAGATGGGTGCTTTTGATAAGCGTTCAATACCATTTTTATACAACTGCTTCATCTCATGCTCTTCCAGTTTACCACGTGCAATTTTCTCTAACCATATTTCACTTTCGGCACTTAAAATACGTTGCACCAATTGTGAGCTGCTCATCTCCAAACTAAAAAACCCTACGGCAGTTGGTTTGGTTGGGTGCAAAGCCGCACTGCGTGCAAGGTTTAAGGCAAAAGCAGTTTTACCAACCGATGGCCTTGCAGCAAGTACAATCAAATCGGTTGATTGCCAGCCGTACGTAATTCTATCCAGTGATGGAAAGCCGGTAGGCACACCGGTAATATCTTCCTGCCTGTTGCGCATATCTTCAATACGCTGAATGGTTTTTACCAAAACCGTATCAATGCTATCAAAGTTTTTGCGCAGGTGATTGTTGGTGATCTCAAAAAGTTTTCCTTCTGCTTCATCAAGCATATCAAAAACATCGGTGCTGTCTTCGTAGGCATCACCAATAATTTCTCCGCTGATGCGGATCAGTTCTCTTTGAATAAATTTTTGTAAAACAATTCTTGAGTGGGCTTCAATATTGGCAGATGATACAACCGCATTTGTTAGTTTGGTAACATAATAAGGCCCGCCAACAGCATCCAGTTCTTCCCGGAACTTTAATTCTTCTACAACCGTCAGCAAATCTATCGGTAAGCTTTTTATGGCCAAACCCTGCATTGCTTTGTAAATGCGCTGGTTGGCATCTACATAAAAACATTCGGGTTTTAAAATTTCAACCACGGTATCAAAGGCACTTTTTTCGAGCATAATAGCACCCAGCACTGCTTCTTCTAATTCCTTTGCCTGCGGAGGCACCTTGCCGTACATCATGCTTCCCAGTTCAACCGGCGCTTTACGGCGCAGCTTTTTATCTTTATTAAAGTTCGTAAGTTCCATATTCAAATTTCAGTGCTTGTTAGGGTTAGTTTATGTAGGGCGGCTAAGGTAAAGGCAAAAGAATAATCAAACTCATTTCATTTTTATCCACATAGTAGCCAGTATGTTTTTTACATAGGTTTTCCACAGCATTGTCCACAACAAAGATAGTTTATTCAGATTTCCAAAACATTATCCCCATCAGATTAACAATTAAAAATTCAATAAAATTGGCATTCTATCCAGTTTTATTAACAATTGGAAAATTGAAATATTTCTTTTTTGCACCAATGCGTTAAAATGCGGAGTTGTAATTTTTAAAATTGATGTGTAGTTTATGAGTCTTTGCTTTATCGCCTTTAGCAATCAAAAAACTATCTTTGCCCATTAATAATAAATTTTATCAGCAGATGATTATTAGTTACAACTGGCTTAGTGAATATTTACCCGAAATTATTGAACCAGAAAAATTAAGCAAGATTCTTACTTCAATAGGGCTGGAAGTGGAAAGCCTGCACAAATACGAAGCGGTAAAAGGTGGATTGCATGGATTGGTTATTGGCGAAGTGCTAACCTGCGAAAAACACCCCGATGCAGATAAATTAAAACTAACTACCGTAGATATTGGTGCTACAGAAAAACTACAAATTGTATGCGGTGCACATAATGTTGCCGCCGGACAAAAAGTTGTTGTGGCTACCATTGGTACCACCATCTATCCCTTTAACGGTGAACCAATGACCATGAAGAAAGCAAAGATCCGTGGTGTGGAAAGCCAGGGAATGATTTGTGCCGAAGATGAGATTGGGCTGGGCGAAAGCCATGCAGGCATTATGGTTTTGCCACATGATACAAAAGCAGGTACAGCACTTGCTGATTTTTTTAAAATTACTGATGATTATATTTTTGAGATTGGCCTTACCCCAAACCGCAGCGATGCCATGAGCCATTTAGGCGTTGCAAGGGATCTTTGTGCATACTTATCGCACCATAATAAAAAAGAAACCGTTGTAAAAGCTCCCTTTAAAAATAATTTTAAACCCGATAACCAAGGGCTGCAAATAGAAGTGGTTATTGAAAATACCGATGGCTGCCAACGTTATGCAGGCGTAAGTATTGAAGGCGTAACCATTGCCGATAGCCCGGATTGGCTGCAGCAAAGATTAAAAAGTATTGGCCTGCGCCCCATTAATAACATTGTTGACATCACTAATTTTATTTTACACGAAACCGGCCAGCCGCTACATGCATTTGATGCAGATGCCATTGCCGGAAAAAAAGTGATTGTAAAAAATTTACCAGATGGAACCCCATTTACCACTCTGGATGAAAAAGAAAGAAAATTATTTGCCGAAGACCTGATGATATGCAATGCAGAGGTGCCCATGTGTATTGGTGGCGTGTATGGCGGTATGCACAGTGGTGTTTCGGCTACAACAAAAAATATTTTTTTGGAGAGTGCCTGGTTTAATCCCACCACAATTCGCAAAACATCTTTAAAGCATGGCCTGCGTACCGATGCGGCCACCCGTTTTGAAAAAGGTGTTGACATTGGTAACACCGTTAATGTTTTAAAAAGAGCCGCCTCACTTATTAAAGAAATTGCAGGCGGCCTTATTGCCAGCGATATTATTGATGTATATCCAAACCCGAAAGAAAAAACAGAAGTGGCTCTTAAATACCATTACCTGAAAAAACTGAGTGGTAAAAATTACCATGGCGATACCATTAAAAATATTTTACACAGCCTGGGTTTTGAATTGATAAAAGAAGGCGATGATGAAATGCGATTTAAAGTGCCTTTCAGCAAACCCGACATTAGTATTGGTGCCGACATTGTAGAAGAAATTATGCGTATTGATGGCTTGGATAATGTTGAAATACCAACAATAATTTCTATTTCACCTTCGGTGGAAACTTTGGCGCATGAAGCCGCTTACGCAGAAAAAATTGCTGAATACCTTGCAGGTTCCGGCTTTCAGGAAATTTTTACCAATTCTATTACCAACTGTGCTTATTACAGCGAAGCAGTTTTAGCAACCACGGTGAAGATGATAAACAATTTAAGTGAAGAGTTAAATATAATGCGGCCTGCAATGATGGAAACAGGTCTTACTTCTATCGCCTACAATCTTAACAGAAAAAACAACGATCTAAAGTTTTTTGAATTTGGAAAAACATACAGCGTTAACGAAGCCGGAAAATATTTGGAAGAAAATCATCTTACCATTTATGTTACCGGAAATAAAACTATAGATGGGTGGAAAGGCAAGGGAGAAAAAGCAGACTTTTATTTTATAAAAGCGGTGTTTGATAAAATAATGAACGTGCTTGGTTTAAAAGCCGATGCCTATACCGAAGCGGTAAACCCCGATTTATCAAATGCCCTGCAGGCCAATATTAAAAATGAAAAGATTGCTGAAATTGGTTTGGTGAGCAACGGCAAGCTTGATCGCTTTGATATTAAGCAACCAGTTTTTTATGCCGACCTTAACTGGGACCGTTTGCTTAAACTGAATAAGAAAAACAGCATTCAGCATAAAGATGTAAGTAAATACCCTGCGGTAAACCGAGACCTGGCGATTATTGTAGATAAAGCCATGCCTTTTGAAGCTGTGCAAAAAGCAACTGCCACCGCTAAAGTAAATAAGTTAACTTCAATAAGTTTATTTGATATTTTTGAAAGTGAAAAGATTGGAGCAGGCAAAAAATCAATGGCCATCAGCTTTACTTTTTTGGATGAAGAAAAAACAATGACCGATAAGGATATTGACATCATGATGAATAGGATCATTGGAGCTTATGAAAAGGAATTGGGGGCGGAGATCAGGAAATAAGAAACCCTAACCCTCTGCCCTTCGGCTTCGCTCAGGATGAGGGGGAATTGGAGCCTTCGAACAGAATGAGTTCATTAGTTAAGAAACAGAATACACTTAAACAATTATAATGTAAAGCCCTTCAGGGGTTTGGGGCATGAGTGATTTAGAACAAAATATTAAACGCATCAACGATAAACTTCAGCAATTACTGAAGAACTACCAGCTATTACAAAAAGAAAATAGCAGGCAAAACGAGTTAATAAAGCAATTAAAAGAAGCAAAAGAAAAAGACACTCAGCAAATAATATCCCTGCACGAAAAAATATCCATTTTAAAAGCTGCAACCGGTAAAATGAATGAAGTTGATAAAAAGGCATTTGAAAAAAACATCAACCAGTACATCAGAGAAATTGATAAATGTATTGGCATATTAAGTGAATAATCATGGCAGAATTAATCCCCGTAAATATTGTAATTGGCGACCGTACCTATCGCATTAAAACCAAACCCAGTGATGAGGAAGCCATACGCCGCACCCTAAAAATCATCAACGATAAAATCATCGAATTTAAAACCCAGTTTGCCGGCAAAGATATGCAGGATTATATTGCCATGGTAATGATATGGTATGCCACACAAACCAATGCCGAAAAAAATCCCGGGTTAGAAAAAGAGATGGCTGATGCACTGATGAAAATTGAACAGCAGTTAGATAAGGTGAAATAACCCTTTTTTACGTTTAAAATAACATTCCCTAAAAAACTTATTTGCATTTATTGGTATAAATTTTAAAAAGATATTATCTTTCTAAAAACTAACCGGTATGCAAACCAATTTTCAAAAAAAAGAATCAATTAATTTTAAAGATCTTTTTACGCTGCACTTTGTAAGGGCTCTGTTTAAAAGTTTATGGCTGTTTTTTCCGGCCATTTTATTTTTGCTGCTTGCATTAACTGCTTTTTGGAAGCTTAGCCAGGGAATAGATTTGCTGGAACGCACATTGGAGAACCCACGCATATTTGCCCTGTTTATAACGGCACAGGTTTTCTGGACTTATATCACCTGGTACACCTGTTACATAATAACCAAAATAAAATTAGCAGCGCTACCAGATCATACAACAGATGAAGATATTATTCACTGGCGACGAATGCTTATACAAATGCCCCGGTTTCTTGCCTTTACCAGTCTCAGCATAATAATTCTTGCATTTTTTAAATTAAGAACGGGTACAGATGTTAACTGGCTTTTTTACACCATCCTCGCCATCTCTCCATTTATTTATTCTTTTGTTTACAATTTTTTAAGCCGCTTGGCAGATAGGGTTGATGACAATACAAAATTTCCAACGGTGGAAAGCAAAATTAAATACCTGAACAAATACCGGCATACTACTTTAGTCATCCTTGCTGCTTCGTTAATAATAATTGGCTTTTTTCATACCCCGCTTTTACTGATGATATTGCTAATGATATTTCAGTTAGGATTGGTGTTGTTGCTGGTGTTTAAGAAAAAGAGATTTATTGTTGGCAAGCCTGTTACAACTGAGGCTGAACCTCAAAACAAAATGGTTGCCAGGGTTAAAAAACATGTGTTTGGGCCAGAGGAAAAATCTTATACCCGCATTTTTATTTTTGTGCTTTTTTTTGGATTGATTTTTTATATAAGCACAATCGCATCAATTGCAGTTTCGGTTATGATGGGTGCTGTGCCATTTCTCTTATTTGCCTTTGGCGTTTTATTAATACTGGGTAATACGGTTACTTTTTTATCAGCCATTTTCCGTATCAATCTTCATGTGGTAGCCATGATAATAGCATTTATTGCAGGCTTGTTCTACGAGCCTCATTACACACAGTTACCCGATAAAAAAGTTTCAACAAATAACTTCAGCAACCGGCAAACTTTATCAGACTATTTTAAAAACTGGGTTGAATTACGCAAAACTGCTTTAGCCGATAGCAGTAAAGAAAACCCGGTTTATTTTGTACTGGCAGATGGTGGCGCATCCCGTTCGGGTTACTGGAGTGCTTCGGTAATGGCGAGTCTGGATAGTCAGACTAATGGCAAATTAAGTGCTCATCTTTTTTGCCTTTCCGGTGCATCGGGTGGTAGTTTGGGCAATGCTGCCTATTTTAATTTATTGCGTGCAAAACAAACTGATTCTACCGCAAATAAACATGGTGTACACATTGTACAGGATTATCTTGAAACTGATTTCCTCACCTTTACCATTGCCCGTATGCTTGGCCCAGATGTGTTTCGGTATGTTTTGCCTTTATGGTTTATTGATGACAGAGCGGCCGCACTTGCCGATGTAATGGAAACCGGTTCTGGCAAAGAAAGCAGGCTTTATAATACGATGTCAACCGGATTTTCTGAAATCATCACACAAAAAAATAAACCTTATTCTTTACCCATCATTTGTATAAACACAACACGTATGCAGGATGGAATACCGGCTGTTATAACTAACATCAGCATTAACGACCAACGCTTTAATAAACGGGTAGACCTGTTAAGTTTATTGGGCGAAAAAAGAGATATAAAAATGAGCCAGGCTGTTGTACTGGGTGCCAGTTTTCCGTACCTGAGCCCGGCTGGCAGAATTAACGATACCACTGCAGGTAAAGAGAGTAATTATTTTGTTGATGGAGGATATTTCGACAATTCAGGATCGGGCATTGTTAGTGAAATGATTAACATACTTGTGCAGGATTCACTTTATCAAAAATATAAAAACAAGCTAAAATTTTATGTACTGCATGCAACCAACAGTCCGCAGGGCGATTCATATTTAAACACCGTAAATCCTTTGATAAACGATTTGGCTGCACCCGTAAAAACACTTATTGGTGCTTACGGTACACAAACGATTATAAACGACCGCCGGTTGTGGAATCAATTAAGAGTTATGTATATGATGGAGAAAGATCATTACATAAAGTTGAATTTGTACGATCCAGAAATAAAAGTTTCTTATCCCATGGATTGGGTAATTTCTGATACGGCATTGGCAACAATAAAAACCAGGCTCTATTCAAACGGAGAAATAAAAAAACTTGCACTTGAAATGAATCAACAATAAACCAACAATTATCAGTTATTACACATAGCAATCTCTTCAATGGTTCTTCTCCTGTTAACATTCAGTTGTCTGTATGTAGATGGTGTGTAACCGGTATTTTTCTTAAACTGTAATGAAAGATGGGCTACACTGCTGTAATTTAATTTGTTGGCAATCTGAGTCATATTCAGTTCGCCATACATCATTAATTCTTTTATGTGCTCAATCTTTTGCAGTATAATATACTTTTCAATAGTTATGCCCTGGTATTCTGAAAACACTTTAGCCAGGTAGTTATAATTCAGGTTTAATTTTTCGCTTAAAATGTAGGATATTTTTATGTTTGGCCTTTCATCAGAATAGTATACCAGCTCAGTAATAACAGCCTTAATTTTTTCAACTAATATTGTTCTCCGGTCATCTACAACTTCCAGTCCGTATTTCTTTAAAGAGTCACTTAATGATTCCTTTTGAAAAACACTTAGTTTCTGATCTACTTCTACTTCGCCCAGTTCTACAGAATTGTAGCTTATACCAAGTTTGGTTAACTCTTCCTTTACAAACATTTTGCAAGGTGTACTTATCATATGCTTTACAAAAAATTTCATGTTCGTTACATTTAAAATGATTGTTTTGGTTACTACACTTTTAAATTATTCCAAAACCCTGCCATCTTCTAAAAAATGTTGATAATCTGTTCAAATGCCTGTTCACACTATGCTTAGCTGTGAATACGGCTTAATTTAAGCGCTACGGATGTTTTGTTGTGGAAACATTTCCTCACTTTGAGTAGTGAAACAGGTTTCCAAAAAATACAGTAATTGATTTTACCTGTGGCCAAAATCAAACCTACGATAATGGTGAGGCAATAATAAACCTGAGAAAAAACCATTCATTCTTGTTTTAAAAGATGATGCATTATGTATTGATTTCTTCTCAAAATATTCTGCATGTTCAATTTTCATTTCAATTAAAATATTATTCCAGGGCAGGTTTTTATAATTTTGAGAAAAGTCGTTTTTTATAACTTTTGCTTTGCCTTCAACATGCAAGCGGTAAGCGCCGCCTTTCTGGCTAAAAGTAAGGCTGGCGTGAAATCCGCTGTTAATGTATTGTGTAACATTGCCATAACCTTTTGTGTAAAATAACATATTGCCTTCCGCATCTGATTGTAAGGCAGATACAATATTATTGGGAATTAAAAATTCATTTCCGTTAGTATCAGCCTCAAAGAAAGCTATTTTAATTTCAGCAATTTTCTTTTGCAAAAAATTCAGTTCTTGGTATTTGTGCATCATAAAACTTTATTTTAGTTTGATAGAAAAATTCCAGTGACCAACAGTTAAATTTAAATTCCCGCCAGTTATACATAAACATTAATTATGCCACTCATAATTCAAATCGGGGCTGGGCCTGGTGTACCTATTTTTATTTGTAAGCATTTTTTTACTGCTGTATATTTTTTCGCATTAAATCTGAAAAAGCGTCTAATTGAAATTGAAACATCAATAAACAATTAATTTTATTAACAGATATGCCGATTACTTAAACTAAAACTTGGCTTAGTTTTTTATACACAGTAATATTGCATTACAGTTAATAACTACTTAAATAAATGACAGATAAAGCAACAGTGCAGCAAAAACCAAATAAAGATAAATTCGCTCTTAGGGTTAGAGCCGGTTATACCGCTGCACTTATTTTGCTGATAATTTCTTACTTGATTACCTTATACGCAAACATTCAGTTAAAAAAGCAAAACAATTGGATCAACCATAGTACAAAAATTATAGATCATCTTGAAAAAACCCTTTCGGGCGTAAAAGATGCAGAAACCGGAATGAGAGGATTTATAATTTCCAACGATACAAATGCCCTGGCACCTTATAAATATAGTTTTGTAACAGTAAATAATAGTCTTGCACAATTAAAAGCAGAAATTAAAGATGATGATTTTCATCTGACGAGGTTTGCAATGTTAAATACCTTTATTAATAAAAGATATGCCAGGCTTGATTCTTCCAGAAATATTTACGCTAACAACAATCAATCAATAAACCATCATCTAATCAGCTCATTTATTATTGGCAGCGATTATATGGATAGTATAAGAATTGTGGTGAGCAGCATGGAGCAGCATGAGCAGGCTTTAATGCAATCCAAAAATAAAGAGCTTGATGCAAAACAAAATGCCCTCAACAGTATTATCATCAGTTCATTAATATTGGCAATTGTATTTATCATTTTTGGTTTTTTTACTTTTAAAAGAGAAAATAAAGCCAGGTTACTTGCTGAAAAAAAATCTGATGAGTATCAGCATCAGCTGCAGCAACGCATTGCCGAACTTGATAATGCCAATAAAAAACTGGTAGAGATAAAAGGAAGCGAAAAATTTGCCGCTACCGGCCGCATTGCACGTACTATTGCACATGAGGTACGCAACCCGCTTACCAATATTAACCTGGCGGTATCGCAGATTAAAGAAGATTTACCAGAATTAAACGCAAGCAATATTATGCTGTTTGATATGGTAACCAGAAACAGCGAACGCATTAACCTGCTGATTAGTGATTTGCTGAACGCCACCCGTTTTGAAGAACTGAAATATGATTCAGTGTCAATAAATACCCTGCTTAACCAGGCACTTGAAATGGTAAAAGACAGGATTGAGTTAAAACAAATAAAAGTAGAAAAAAAGTACAGTGCCGATATATGTAACATTCAGGCAGATGATGCTAAAATTAAAATTGCATTTATAAACATAATGGTAAATGCAATTGAAGCTATGGAAGATGATAAAGGAATATTAAAAATAATTACCCGTGGAGAAGATGATAAATGCGTAATAGAAATTGAAGATAATGGATGCGGCATGACGGAAGAACAACTTACGCGGCTTTTTGAGCCTTACTATACCACAAAGACGAGTGGCAATGGTTTGGGGCTAACGAATACACATAATATTATTCTAAATCACGGCGGATCAATTTATGTAACCAGCAGCCCCGATAAAGGAACCTGCTTTACCTTAAAATTTAATTTTGAAAAAGAGCGTGAAAATTGAGAGCAATAGTATAACACCTATACTTATGCTGCACGCCTTATTACTTTTAGCAGTATTGCAATTAATGCAATTACCAGTAAAATATGTATAAGTCCACCGGCATGAAACCCTAAAAACCCAATGGCCCATCCAATAATCAAAATAACTGCGATAACATATAAGAGATTTCCCATAAAAATAATTTATTGATTTTTAAAAATTATAGCATATTTAATTTGAAAGCATGCCAACTGTTTTATAAATAGATTCCCGACTAAAGGGTTTGGCAATAAAGTAATCTACGCCGGCTTTGGTTGCATTCAGCCTGTCTTTTTGAGTATCATAGGCTGTAATCATCACAATCTTTGATGCTGGTTTATTTATTTTTATATAGTTTATAAAATCAACCCCCATACCATCTGGCAAATGGTTATCTATAAAAATAATTTCAGGAAATTCAGTTTCAAGAGCTTTTTTGGCAGCTCCAAGCGTATTCACATAAACCGAATCAACATTGGTATTTCTTAGTATCCCGCTTAAAAGAAAGCAAATATCAATTTCGTCGTCAATTATTAGCGCTTTCATATGGTTGGCATAAATATAATTTATCAAAGGTAACATGGATCTTATTTGCTTTAATTATCTACAAATTACTGTTTGCAATTTTGCTGCCAAAACATAATCGCTAATTTTGCAGCTAAGTTTACTATAAAATTTTCCTGCAAGAGCAGCATTTCGTAGAGCAGAATCTACAAATTGAGATAAGCTTAAGGGCTTTGGTATTATATTGATTTAAAAATATTGAAATAAATTTGCCTAACAATAATTTCAAATTATTGTTACGTTTAAAGAATGAGCAGGTAGAATGACATAAAATATTGTACTTTTATTAAAATAGACAGATGAAGAAAAAGATATTGATAATTGATGATGATGCAGACATCTGTGCTTTGCTTAGCAGGTTTCTTACAAAAAATGGCTACGAAACAGATATTGCTCACTCTGGCACAAAAGGATTAGAGAAATTTAAAGCTGCTCACTTTGATATAGTACTGTGCGATTACCGCCTTGGCGATAAAAAAGACGGAAAGGAAATATTGATGGAAATAAAACTGCACAACCCATCGGCCATTGTAATTATTATTACCGGTTATAGCGATATTAAAACAGCTGTTGATGTAATTAAAGCCGGAGCTTTTGATTATATTACCAAGCCTTTGCTGCCCGAAGAAGTGCTGAATGTTATTTCAAAATCTCTTAACCAGCCTGTTGTTACAGATGTTGCAAAAAGCAGCAGCCTGGTTAAAGATATTAAGCCTGCAAAAAAGCGGTCTGCATTTTCTGGCGAATTTTTAGAGGGTGAATCTGCTGCTACCAAAGAGCTTTACAAACAAATTGACCTGGTGGCGCCTACTAATTTTAGCATAATACTTTATGGCGAAAGTGGTACCGGTAAAGAAGTAATTGCCAAAACCATACACGAAAAAAGCAACAGAAAGGGTAAGCCTTTTATTGCTATGGATTGTGGCACTTTATCGAAAGAACTGGCAGGCAGCGAATTATTTGGCCACATGAAAGGCTCGTTTACCGGTGCTTTTGCCGACAAAGAAGGGCATTTTGAGTTGGCCGATGGTGGCACATTGTTTTTAGATGAAGTAGCAAATTTATCATCCGAAATTCAGGCTTCGTTGTTAAGGGTTATACAAGAACGAAAATTTAAACGTGTTGGTGGTAATAAAGAAATGGAAACCGATGTAAGGATTATTGTAGCATCAAACGAAAACCTGCTGGAAGCTTACCAAAAAGGAAAATTCAGGGAAGATCTTTATCATCGTTTTAATGAATTTTCTATAAACTTACCACCGCTCAGAAACAGAAAAGAAGATATTCCGTTGTTTGCAGATTTTTTTCTGGAAAAAACAATGACAGAACTTAACCGTAAACTTGATGGTTTTGATGATGAAGTGATGGATATGTTTATAAAATATAGCTGGCCCGGTAATTTACGGGAATTCAGAAATGTTATAAGAAGGTGTACCCTGCTTACGGATAAAGGTTACATCAGTGCTGTAGCATTACCTGCAGAGATAAGTAATCTTACAGAAAAGAATTCTGCAGGCTCTTCGCAAACATTTACACAACAACCGCTTTCGCTTGATTTAAAAGACTCTGCATCCAAAGCAGAATACGAAACCATTATGCATGTTTTAAAGGAAGTAAACTTTAATAAAACCAAAGCTGCAGAAATTTTGCAGATAGACCGTAAAACTTTATACAATAAAATAAAGATTTACGAAGATGCGCAATCAGCTCAAAACTGATGGGTTACAAAACATTTATAAAACAAAAGACAGCAAAATTTTTGCTGTCTTTTGTTTTGTGCTAACTCTCGGGAACCTACGCCACACCACTATTCAAAATAAATGTCAATTAATTTTCCAATTTAAAATTCACGGGTAAAGTATAATAAGTTTTTACATTTTTGCCTTTAATTGCTCCCGGTGTCCACATAGGCATTTTATTTACTGCTTTTAAAACAGCATCTTCCAAACCGTAGCCAAGTGGCTTACCCATAATTTTAGGATTGTAAATTTTACCTGTTTCATCTACTGAAAAATTTACTTTCACCAAGCCCTCAACGCCGTGATCGTTTGCATCTTCAGGATATTCTATATTGGTATTTATAAAATTATCCAATGCACTTTGTCCGCCCGGAAACATTGGCAAAACTTCCACATTATCATAATACCCTTCTTTATTCATTTTCATAGCCGCCGTTTTATTTTCCTTCATCATCATTACACTGCTCACTTTTCCTTTTTTTGTTTTAGTGCCATTGGTAGTGGTAGTTGTAGCAGCCATTTTAGCAGCGGTATCAACATGCATCATGTTTGCAGTGTCCATAGGTTTCAATTGCATGGTATCTGGTGTGGCAGTTTCTGTAGTTACAGTTTGCGTGTCTGTATTATAGTCGCTCTGGTTGCAACTTGCCGTTGCAATTGTTGATAAAACAACTGCAACAGAAAAAAAATTAAATGCTGTTTTCATAAAAAAAATTAAATGGTTATTTAGTTGATAGTTATAACGGAGTTGTATGTAAAAACCATGCCAGTTGCAAAATTTAAAAGAGTAAAAAAGTACTGATTATATAAAGTATTTAAAAGTGATAATTTTGAAAATAAATTTTATTATTATTTACGTTAGCTATACTTTTTATTGGGTAAATACCTGTATAAAAACACAAATCATTATAAGCTATTGAACCGTAAAATTTTGCAACCAGAATAATAAATATTTATTTACATATAAAACATAACTCCCCAAATTTTAAAGGATAGCACAACTGTTGATTAATTTCCTCACTTTTCAATAATAATATCCACCCAACTAAAAAATTTTATTAAAAAAGATGGTTAGAGGGAACATAATAATAATTGCTTGTGTAGTGGACTGTAGTATTGGAATTATTACTGCAGACCCCAAAAAAAACATTTAAAAAATTTACCGTCTTGAAAAAGAAAGTAAAAAAAACTATACTGTTTTTGGTATTGGCTTGTTTATTGCTGTTGAAATTATCAAACGGCATAAAGGAAAAAATGGAGTCCGAGTACAGCCGGTAAAAGATCAGAATTAATTTTCAATTCCACTTAATAATCATTCCTTACTACAGGTATGCCAGAAGCTGCTAACGTCCTAATAATTGATGACAATGTAGATATACTTTATATGCTTAAAGCCATGTTAAGCATGAAAGGGTATAAAGTATTTACAAAAGAAAATACAGAAAATCTTGAAAATGAACTTAAAAGCATTGCTCCAAAAGTAATCATTATGGATATGCTTTTATCTGGCACAGATGGCCGGGAAGTTTGCAAAAGTTTAAAAATGGATCCATTGTTTTCGCACATTCCTATAATTATGATATCGGCTCACCCGCAGGCAAAGGAAGAATGCCTGGCAGCAGGCTCTGATAATTTTTTAGAAAAACCTTTTGATATGTACGATGTGCTGGATCTGGTTGCCAATGCAACGAATTCTAATACCCAGAACTAACAAATTATAAATACATATTCCTCAAAACAACGTTCAACATCATTCAGAATTAAATTGCCCATTTAAAATAAAATTTTTAAATATAATCCCGGATCATCGTAGCTAATAAATATAAAAGCTACCCTTCAAAAACCTCAACCCACTAAGCTCCAAACTTCCAAACATGCCAAACCAAAACAAATTACCTATCTTCGTAAGCTAAACATCTCATTTAACTTTTATATGGATAAAGAGGCGTTATATACGATTTTGAACCGTTTTAAAACCAAAACAAACAATGGATCCGATAATATTATACATTATCATTGGCGCAGTTGCGCTAATATTGGGCATAGTACTGGGTAAACTGGTTTTTGCCAAAAACACCCAAAAACAAATAGCAGAAGCAGAGCAACAAGCTCAAAAAATCATCGCCGACGGAAATTTACAGGCCGAAAACCTTAAAAAAGAAAAGCTTTTAGAAGCCAAAGAAAAATTTGTGCAGCTTAAAGCCGATCACGAACGTGATGTACTGCAGCGTAACCAAAAGTTGGTTGAAAGCGAAAACCGCATCAAGCAAAAAGAGCAATCTCTCAATCAAAAAGAGCAGAACCTGGATAAGCAGATGAAGGAAAATGAGGTTATAAAAGAAAATCTTAACCGCCAGACCGACATCGTAAATACCAAGCGTACCGAACTGGAAAAACACCAGGAAGAGCATATTCGCCGCCTGGAGAAAGTAGCCGGCCTTAGTGCTGAAGATGCCAAAGCACAATTAATTGAAAGCCTCAAGCAGGAAGCCCATACAAAGGCCCTGGTTATTCAGCAGGAAATTATTGAAGATGCTAAATTAAAAGCAACTAAAGAAGCCCGTAAAATAGTAATTCAAACCATACAGCGTACCGCTGCCGAAGCTGCTATTGAAAATGCAATCACCGTATTTAACCTGGAAAGCGATGAGATAAAAGGTTCTATCATTGGTCGTGAAGGACGTAACATACGTGCCATAGAAGCCGCTACCGGTGTGGATTTGATAGTAGATGATACTCCTGAAGCAATTGTACTTTCTTCCTTTGATCCGTTGCGTAGAGAAATTGCCCGTTTATCGCTGCAACGCCTGGTTGCCGATGGCCGTATCCATCCTGCACGTATTGAAGAAGTGGTAGAAAAAACCAAAAAACAAATTGACGATCAGGTAATGGAAATTGGTGAGCGTACCGCCATGGAGCTTGGTGTACATGGCCTGCATAAAGAACTGATAAGAATGGTTGGCCGTATGCGTTTCCGCTCATCTTACGGGCAAAACCTGTTGATGCACAGTCGGGAAACCGCTAACCTTTGCGCCATCATGGCTGCAGAGCTTGGCATGAACGCAAAACTGGCCAAAAGAGCCGGCTTGTTACATGATATTGGTAAAGTACCCGATGAAGAAACTGAATTAAGCCACGCATTACTTGGAGCCAAACTGGCCGAAAAATATGGCGAAAACCCGGCAGTAGTAAATGCTATTGGTGCCCACCATGATGAGATGGAAATGCAATATGTTATCTCTCCCATCATACAGGCCTGCGATGCCATCAGCGGCGCCAGGCCCGGCGCAAGGCGAGAGATTATGCAGCAATCCATTCAGCGTATTAAAGACCTGGAAAACCTGGCCATGGCTTACACCGGTGTTGAAAAAGCCTATGCAATACAGGCCGGCCGTGAGTTAAGGGTAATTGTAGAGGCCGATAAAGTTACCGATGATGCAAGTGATAAGCTTAGTTTTGAAATAGCGCAAAAGATACAAACCGAAATGACCTTCCCCGGCCAAATTAAAGTAACGGTTATCAGGGAAAAAAGATCAGTAAATGTAGCTAGGTAAGAGCCCCTCCTATTCTCCCCGGAGGGGAGGGAAACGGAGAAAATTGATTCGATTAAATAAAATCCGGCGGTAAACCTTTACAGGTTTACCGCTTTTGTTAACAAGCAGTTGTACTTTGATTGAGCTTCAATGGCGACGCTCCGTTCAACTACGTATCTTTGGTAATCTTTATTTATGTTTTATGATGATTTAGGCTGCATTTGAAAAATATTTCTACCCAAACATAAAAAAACACAAAACTCTAAACACATAACTCAAATCTTTCCCCTACCTTTGCCGTCCGTAAAAAATCAAATAATATGAACGCAGTAGCATTTGTGCATGAGCAATTAGACACAAAAGGAAAAGCAAAACTTCCGAATTTTAAAGCAGGCGATAACGTAACTGTTAATTATAAAATTGTAGAGGGTACAAAAGAGCGTATCCAGAGTTTTAAAGGCGATGTTATTAAACGTCAGGGAACCGGTGCAACTGCCTCATTTACAGTACGTAAAATGAGCGATGGTGTTGGTGTTGAGCGTTTATTCCCGGCTTTTTCTCCAAATATCGAAAGTGTTATATTACATAAAGTTGGTAATGTAAACCGTGCAAAACTTTACTATTTGCGTGATAGGAGCGGTAAAAGTGCCCGTATCAGCGAAAAGAGAAGAGCGGTGGCCAAGAAATAATAAAATATTAAACTATAATATTAAAAAGAGCGGAAATTTTAATTATTCCGCTCTTTTTGTTTGCAAATACGCAAAATTGGTATTATCATTGCATCTCAATACACAATCCACCCATCCTTCGCAAAAGCTTTACCACTGATTATTTTTAAAACTCTAAAAAAATTAAACCATGAGAAGGATCATTCTTTCACTTATCGTATTGTTTACCGTAGCATTTTTTGTATCGTGTGCAAGAGGCATCACTGTTGAGCAGGCTGCCAATGGAAAAGCAAGATGTGGAAAAAACTACCTACGTTAATTTTTAAGTTAAACTGATTGCTGATTTAGAAAAGTGTGGCTTAAATTTGCACAAAAACCAACAAGTTACTTTAAGGATGTTTTTTAAGATAAACATTGTTTTATTTAAAATTCTTATGTGTGTCTTGTCAAGTTTATTATTCACTTACATTTAAAGTACTTTAAAAATCGCAATAGGTAATTCTATATTAAGCCGCTTCAGATCTAATAAAGAAGATGATAATAAAAACATGACTTTTATTGATCATCTTGAAGCCCTTCGCTGGCACATAGTTAGAGCCCTGCTGGTTTGGTCATCCTGTGCAATTGTTATCTTTATATTCAGAAACTGGGTTTTTGATAATATCATATTTGCGCCGGCCCACACCAGTTTCATCTCATACTCCGTATTATGTAATATTGGTCATAGCCTCCATTTAGGGCAGGCACTATGTATGCCTCCGGTTGATATCCAACTGCAGGGAAACACCGTAAGCGGTCCGTTTATTTCTGCTATTAATATATCCATGGTAAGTGGATTGGTAATTGCTTTCCCTTATTTATTTTTTGAAGTGTGGAAATTTGTAAAACCTGCCCTTTCAAAAAAAGAACTTAAATATGGCCGATACAGTATTTTTTGGGTTTCGATATGTTTTTTTGTTGGTGCCGCTTTCGGATATTTTATATTAGCCCCATTTACCTTCAATTTTTTGGCAAATTTTCAATTGGGCAGTGTGGGCTCCTATAAATATTTGCCTACTTTAGATGATTACATAAGTACTCTAAATACCCTTTTATTAGGTTGTGGCCTGTCTTTTGAACTACCTATCTTGGCCGTAGTACTCGCAAAAATAGGTTTAATAAATGCCCGTTTATTAAGGGCGTACAGAAAATATGCGTATGTGGTTATTCTCATTTTAGCTGCAATACTTACACCGTCGCCAGATTGGATAAGCCAGGCACTTGTAGCCTTGCCCCTGGTAATATTATATGAAATAAGCATTTGGCTGGTTAAAAGGATTGATAAGGATAAAGTTAAAAAAGAAGCAGCCTGGGAATAATTTCCACAAATCGGGAAATTGAAGCCAAACGTATATAATCTTTATTGAAGCTTAATCTATATTTGTTAATTTTCACTGGTACCTAACTATTTTAAACACATAAATTGTTATAACATTAATTAATTCATCTAACTTTGTTTTTTAAATCACCACATTATGATAACAGAAAATATGCTGACAGTTTTTTTATCTCTCTTTCAGCCAGAACACATGATTTTTATCCTTATAGCCATTTTATTATTATTTGGCGGTAAAAAAATTCCCGAACTAATGCGTGGTATTGGTAAGGGAATGCGTGAGTTTAAAGACGCCAAGGATAATGTAAAAACAGAAATTGAAGAAGGCATGAAAGAAAAAGATAAGGATGAAGAAATAAGATTGCTCAAACAAAAGTTAGAGCAAAAACAAATGCAATCATAAGCATAATAAAATATTTTTTTTAAACTACGGCTGAAGTGTAACCTGTTTGCAGGCATGCTTCAGCCGCTTTTTATAAAGCATACCAGTAACTAACATCATGTTTATATACAATGATATAAAACAGTATCATCAAAATCTTACAACTAATAAAACTTCATGTACAGATGCTGTAGCGTTTTACCTGAACCAGATACAAGCAAATAAAAACCTGAATGCATTTACCCAAGTATTTACCGATGAGGCAATACAACAGGCAAAAGAATTGGATGAAAAAAGAAAGCATGGTGAACCGCTGAAAAAACTGCATGGCGTGGTGATTGCCATAAAGGATGTGCTTTGTTATAAAGACCACACAGTTACTGCATCTTCAAAAATATTAGAAGGGTTTACTAGTTTATACACAGCTACGGCGGTGCAGCGTTTGCTTGATGAAGATGCAATCATCATCGGTGTATGCAACTGCGATGAATTTGCCATGGGCAGCAGCAACGAAAACTCTGTTTACGGTAATGTTTTAAATGCGCTGGATAATACCAAAGTGCCGGGAGGCTCATCGGGCGGCAGTGCCGTAGCCGTTCAGGCTGGTTTATGCATGGCCAGTTTAGGAAGCGATACCGGCGGATCTGTAAGGCAACCTGCCGACTTCTGCGGCATTATCGGCTTAAAGCCATCTTATGGCCGCATTTCACGCTATGGTTTAATTGCTTATGCCTCTTCATTCGACCAGGTGGGTATTTTTGCAAATACAATCAGTGATACAGCTTTGTTGCTGGAAATTATGAGTGGAGAAGATGAGTATGATAGCACTGCATTAACAATAGGCAATGGGCAATGCCCGCCCGGCCTTTCAGCCGTTCGGACGGGGACAATGAGCAATGGGCATTCAGAAAAAAAATATAAAATTGCTTATTTTAAAGAAGCCCTCCATCATCCATCGCTGGATAAAGAAATACAGCAAAATATTTTTACGCTGATTGAAGAATTAAAATTGCAGGGACATACAGTTACTGAAATTGATTTTGATCTGCTGGAATACGTGGTGCCGGCCTATTATGTACTTACCACCGCCGAAGCCAGCAGTAATTTAAACCGGTACGATGGCATTCGTTATGGATACCAGGCCAAAGGCAATATAAAAGATTTAACAGAGTTTTATAAGCACACCAGAAGCCAGGGTTTTGGCAAAGAAGTGCAGCGCAGGATTATGCTGGGTACCTTTGTTTTAAGCAGCGGTTACTACGATGCTTATTATAGCAAAGCCCAGCAGGTAAGAAGGCTGCTTGTTAACAAAACCGATGCCATATTCATTGATTATGATGCAGTTATAATGCCCACAAGCCCAACAACGGCTTTTACCATTGGTGAAAAAAATACCGATCCGGTGGCAATGTATCTGGCAGATATTTTTACAGTTTTTGCCAATTTAACCGGTATTCCGGGTATATCGGTTCCTTTGTTTAAACATAGTAATGGTATGCCATTTGGCCTGCAGATTATGACAAAAAAAACAGATGAACTAACTTTGCTGCAACTGGCTGATTATTTGATAAAGCAACAGCCTTTAAATTAGTATTAGATAGATGAAACAATTTTTCTCCATTATTTTTTTAGTGATGCTTTTGCACAGTGCACAGGCAGGCGGTATAATGGAACTGCAGCAACCTCAAACTGCAAAAGATACAACCATAATTAATGAAGCTAAAGAAGATGAGGCGATTGAAGATGTTTTAAAAAAACGTACGCCCCCACCAAAAGAAAAAGTAATATACTTCAGTCAGGTTACCAAATACGGTTTTAAAAATCTTTTTTCAAAATATAATTACAATCCAACACTGCCCTACGCTATGCAGGTAAATCCCAATGCCGAAAGTTATATGCAGGATTACCTTACAGCACATTCTAAAAGTCTGCTGCAGATGAAAAACTGGGGCCAGCCGTATTTTAACTTGATAGATAATATTTTAAGCCAGTATGGTTTACCACGGGAATTAAAATATGTAGCAGTAATTGAAAGTAATTTAAAAACCGGTGCCACCAGTTGGGTAGGTGCTGCAGGGCCCTGGCAGTTTATGCCCGAAACTGCCCGGCAATATGGTTTGGTTGTAAATGGTTTTGTTGATGAACGGCGTGATTATGTAAAGAGTACCCATGCTGCCGCAAGGTATTTATTAAACTCCTACAAAGTTTACCACGATTGGTTATTGGTATTGGCCAGTTATAATGGCGGCATGGGTAATGTAAATAAAGCTATGCGTAACAGCGGCAGTAAAAACTTCTGGAGCCTGCAATATTATTTGCCCGGCGAAAGCAGAAACTATGTAAAGAAATTTATTGCCACGCATTATGTTATGGAAGGCAGTGGCGGCGTTACCACACAAGGTACTGGCGGTACATTTAACCCCGGAGGAATGGGTGCCGGTGCTAACGCTTATGATTTAAACCCAAACTTAACTGATGAGGAAAGAGAGTTTGCATCTACCCAAAGCATAACGGGTAAATTCAACTCATTGGTTATTGCTAAAAACCTGGCAATGGATATTGTATCTTTTAACCGCTACAATCCCGATTTTGACAATATGATGAGCATAAATGGTAATTACGATCTCCGATTGCCTTCAGATAAGATGCAACTTTTTATTTCTAACAAGTATGCTATTTTAAACGAGTCTGTACAGCTTTTACTGGGCGATAATCCGGAACCTCCGGCAAATCAGTCAACAACGTATCCTGCTTACAAGAAGGCGAAAAGAAAAAGCAGATAATTTTACTCCAACACTTTCATCATCGCCCTCACCTTTAACAGGCTCTCTTCATATTCTAAAGCAGGTTCACTGTTATAGGTTATGCCACCACCAGCCTGAAAGGAAAGGTATTTATCAGCCTCATTATAAAGTATGCTACGAATCACCACATTAAAATCAAAATCGCCACCGGGTTTTACATAACCGATGGCACCAGAAAATAAACCTCTTTTAGTTTGCTCATACTGCTCAATTAATTCCATCACCTTTTTTTTGGGTGCACCGGTCATGCTGCCCATGGGGAATGTGGCTTCAATGCAATCAATCCAATTCAATTCATCTTCCAACTCACCACTTACCGTGCTGATCATTTGGTGTACCTGCGGAAAACTATATACAGCAAAAAGTTCATCAACTTTTACAGAACCTGGTTTACAAATTCTGCTTAAATCATTACGCACTAAATCAACCACCATTACGTTCTCACTTTTTTCTTTTTCACTTTCTGCTAAATAATTTTTAGCTTTTTTATCTTCTGCAGCATTCTGTAAATTTCTCTTACTGGTGCCTTTTATAGGTTGAGAAATAATTTTATTTCCTTGTTTTTTTAAATACCGCTCTGGGCTGGCACACAAGCAATAGCGGCCATTTAACTTATAAAATGCTGAAAAAGGATTGGGAGAAAGCCCGATAAGGCGGTTGTAAATATACAGCGGATCCATAGCTGCATCTGTTGCAAAAAA
>JANMBZ010000057.1:0-3171 GCA_031360765.1 Chitinophagaceae bacterium | reverse complement strand
GCTTTTGTTGGTTACCTTTTACTTTTATATCTTTAATCAGCAGCGGTTCCGGGGCTGGACGTTAAAACGTCCAGCCCTTGCAAGCAAGCCCTGCCCGTTGTGTGCAAACCTGCAAACCGCTTTTATGATCAAAGCAAGACATAATACATTTGGTTTTTGGCTGCTTGCTATTGCAAGTTTGTTTTTCATTTTTTTACTTATTTCTACTTTTTCTCAATGGCTTTTTAAATTCACACTCATAAAGATTAGCCTAGACAGCAAGGAAGAATTTACTCTGCAAATATTTTTTATGACAGCGGGATTACTAGTTTTCGTCAGTATTTTGTTCGACAAAGTAAAAAGGATTTCCATTAATCAAATCGACAAGACAATAATTATAAAAAGCTTAATTATCCCAATAAAGGAAAAATATTCTTTTGACGAAATTGATGGTTATGTTGACACCGTTGTTAAGCATGACAGTTGGACGCCTTACAAATGTCTTTGTTTAGTGAAAAATGGAACAATTGTTCTGAAAATCGATGCTTTTTTTTATTCAAACGTTGAAGAAATACAAAAGGGTCTTGAGCATATTAAATACTTGGGATTTCGTAAGTCAAACATATTTAATTCTACAAAATTAGATGGTTAGGTCTGCACACAACATTAGGTTGCTTGCTGCAAGGCTGGCTGGACATTGGAGCAATGGTCAAAACAACAATGGTTTTGAATTTATTTTCAAAACCATTGTTTTTTATCAAATTTTTATTTGCAGTAATTTCATTTAGGGTTAAAAAAATGGTATTTCCTTGATATTTTCTTAACATTTCAAAACCCATAAATTCGAAAAGTGGTATGTAATTTGGTTAATGATAACAAAAAAATGAAAATGACTTATAAATTAATAACATCCCTTTGCGTAGGAATTATTACTGCAACAGCTGTTTATTTTGCAGTAAAAAGCCGCAAACAAATTAAGCGTAAAATGGTAGCGGATGAGGGCTACGAAACGGCCTATGATATTCTCTTTCCGTTAAAAAAATATAGAAAGTATAAAACTGCCTGATTCTTTACATGTTAGTAATTTAAATAAAGGTGTAAATTGTTTATGATCAATACCCTTATGCATTCAGGTTTGTATTGCTTTCTATAGTTTCCCAATATGATCATCAATATACTTTTTGTTTTAAAAAATCAATACTTTTATATTTAAAAGCATAAATACAAACATTGATACAGCAAAAATCATTTCTGTTGAATTTAGTGTAATCAGATGCTATACCACATTTTTTGTAAGCAGAATTAAAATTACACAAAAGCAAAATTGTGATTGACGGATATTAAAAACCTATGGCCTGAATTTTTTCTTTTTACCAGAATTTTTTGTTGCCAAATACGCTACGTATTTTTATGTAAAAGCTTTTATAAATAAGTATGGAGGCATGTAATAATTTTATTTTAGCAGATGGTGCAGATACTGGCAGTACCGGCATTTATCAATTAAAGCGGCTTTGGAGCAAAGCCATTGCAGGCACTGATGTAGCAAATCTATATCCCGAAGAATCCTTATTAGAAAATGCCCTGATTGATATTTTAGGCATTGGACTGCTGCCAACTTATCAATTTTTATATGGACAAAAGCCTGATTTTGAAAGTTTTGAAAATTGGGTGATTGCGCACTCGAATGGTAATATTGATGAAAAAACTATTGAACAATGTAATGCATTGTTTAATAACAAAACCACTTACATGGAAGGCAGTATTACAGATGTTCTTACGCCAGATGATATTGCTTTTTGGGAAACGAATGGTTATGTAATAATTAAAAATGCAGTAAATGAGGTTGATTATGCTGCCAGCCGAAAAGCTATTTTACGCCATCTTACAATGGATGAACACGATCCTGCAAGCTGGTACAAAGAGAACAATAATATGCAGGGCATAATGGTGCCTTTGTACAGAGATGATGCAATTGATAAAACCAGAAACTCCCCTAAAATAAAAAGAGCATTTATACAATTGTGGAAACGTACAGATTTAATTGTTACTACGGATAAATGCGGCTTTAATCCGCCGGAAACCGAAACATTTAAATACAAAGGCATGGGATTGCATTGGGATGTAAGCCTAGCCACGCCTATACCTTTTGGCACACAAGGCATTTTATATTTAACAGATACTACGGCTATACAGGGTGCATTAACATTAGTGCCTGGCTTTCATAAAAACATACAACAATGGTTGCATGCACTGCCCGTAAATAGCAACCCCAGAGAAACTGATTTTACTGCATTTGCTCCCATACCTATTGCTGCCAATGCAGGTGATTTTATTATTTGGAACCACAAGCTGCCGCATGGAAGCAGCCCCAACAAAGCAACCTTACCAAGAATTGTGCAATATATCAATTGGTATGCGCCTTTACAAAAATTGCATAAGGAATGGAAATAAATGCTGCTCACTATTAATTATCTGGTCAATTAAATACAAAAACCGGCCATAAGCCGGTTGTATTTTAAAAGATAAAAAATATACTACTTAGCTACAGTCATGTTATCTTCTTCCGTGTTTTTCTGAAGGTATTTCCATAAATCACTTTGAGCCAGCTGCGGATTTACTTTTTTTATGCTCATGCGGCCTGTAAATGCCTGGTAAGCTTTTGAACGGTTGGTTACAAAAAGGCCATCTAAAAAACTTTCATCGCCACTGTTAGCAAAGTCGAGTACGTTTAACTGAATTACATTTTTTGTGGGGCCGCCCGGAAAATTACTTTCCAGCGATTTTGCATCCTGCATCACAATCTTACCATCTTTAGCTACTCTTACATTTATTTTTTTAATGCCATAATATTTTATTTCATTTTGTATATAAGAAGTGTTTGAAAATCCTGTAAGCTTTCCATTAACCTTGCTTATAACAATTTCATAATCTACTGATTGTTTGGTAGAATCGTTGTACATGGTTCCTTTCCAAAGGCCGGTAATATCCTGACAAAAAATCAGCATTGGGCTGAATATAGCTACAATAAGTGGGATAAAGTGCTTCATAGGTTTGGGTTTTACGGGTAATTATATGCTATAACGTACAATTAATCATTTTATTTTATTAAATATAAAAAGGGGTTGTCTTTATATAAAGACAACCCCTTTTTATATTTAATAAAATAAAATGATTAATTGTACGTTATAGCAT
>JANMBZ010000119.1:0-4290 GCA_031360765.1 Chitinophagaceae bacterium | reverse complement strand
TTAGCACTGCGTGATCTTTTATTTTCTTTCAATTCCTTTTCTGATGCTGTAACCGGCTTTTTGGTAACCACTTTAAAAGGATTTTCAAAGCGATGGCCGTACACATCATCAATGGCTGTATCTTCAAAAGTTCCATCTCTAAAAAAATTCTTTACAATCCTGTCTTCCAGCGAATGAAAAGTTATTACTGCAACTCTGCCACCCGGTTTTAAAACCGATACTGTTTGCTGTAGCAGTTCTTTCAAAGCTCCCAACTCATCATTCACTTCTATCCGAAGCGCCTGAAAAACCTGTGCAAAATATTTTTGAGGATTACCTTTTACTATTGTTTGCACTGCTGCTTTAAATTCGTTGATGGTTCGTATAGGAGCCAGCGCACGTTGCGTTACAATTGTTTTTGCCAGTGTTTTTGAGTTGGTTACTTCGCCATACTGTTCAAACATTTTATGCAGTTGAGTTTCTGAAAAATTTTTCAGTACATCGGCTGCAGTTATTGCCTGGCGCTGATCCATCCGCATATCCAGCGCAGCATCAAAGCGAATGGAAAAACCACGTGCCGCTTCATCAAACTGGTGACTGGAAACACCCAAATCAGCAAGAATACCATCAACCTGTGGAGCCTTATGCAAACGTAAAAAACGCTGCAGGTGCCTGAAATTCTGAGGAACAAAAGTCACCCGCTTATCATCTGGCAAATTTTTTCTTGCGTCATTATCCTGGTCAAAAACAATCAGCCTTCCGTTTTCATTTAAATGTTGCAAAATGGCTTTGCTGTGTCCACCGCCGCCAAAAGTGCAATCAACATAAATGCCGCCGGGCCAAATATCCAGGCCGTTAATGCATTCCTGTAATAAAACAGGTGTGTGGTAGTTAATCTGTTTATCCGTTAATTCGTTAATTGGTTTTGTTTGTTCCTGATCTTTCATTTTCGTATTAACTAATTAACGGATTAACAAATTAACCAACCGTTTTATTCATCACTTCATTTGCCAAATCACTGAATGATTGTGGTGTAAAAGTTTCAAAGAACTGTTTATACTTATTTTTGTCCCATATCTCAATTTTGTTAACCGCCGATACCAAAACAATATCCTTATCCAATCCTGCATGCTCGGTCAGGTTTTTTGGCACCAATAATCTGCCTGCACTATCCAGTTCCAATTGTGTGGCCCCGTTTAAAAAATACCTTCTGAATTCCCGTACCTTCGGATCAAAATCATTCAATTTGCTGATTTCAGAAAATATTGGTTCCCAGCTTTGCAGCGGATATAATGTGAGGCATTTTTCAAAACCCCTGTTTATGATAAAATGCGTAGCACCTTCTTCCGGCAATTGCTTTTTAAAGCCTGCCGGTAAAAGGAAGCGCCCTTTAGCATCTAAAGTGGCCTCATATTCACCGAGGAAACCGATCATTTTCAGGTATTTAGTAAATAAAATAACATAGACTCCCACAAAATAACACTTTTTCCCACTTTATAATCAAATTTTGGAGAAAGTTTTTTATCCACAAGCCTGTGGGCCATACTTGGTGGACTTATAAGCTGAAAAACAGCCAAATTGATGTGGATTGAATGTGGATAGCTGTGGATTGATGTGAATTAGCGATTTACTTTAAAATTTTAAAATCAATTTTATGCATGAAGTTGGTTATTCAGGAACTCCCCTCATCAAGAAATTAGGTATTAAGCCCGAAATGAAAATTTTGGTTATTCATCAGCCTGAAGAATATTTTGAATTACTGGGAGCGAATATATCAGATCAATATATTTTGAAAAATGAAGTGCCTGACCTCATACATTTGTTTGCAAAAAACACAGCGGTTTTTAAAAAAGAAATGCAAACCGTTTTAAAGTTTTGTCAGAAGAATTCCAGCTTGATAGTTTGGGTATCATGGTATAAAAAAAGTGCAGGCGTTCTCACAGATTTATCCGAAAATCTGATAAGAGCATTTGCATTACAAAACAACCTGGTTGATGTAAAAGTTTGTGCAGTAAGTAATTTATGGAGCGGATTGAGATTAGTAGTTCCGCTTGCAAAAAGATGATCTTATTTTGGCAATGGAAGTGAGATAGTGAAACTGCTACCCTTACCTAAAACACTCTCGGCTTTAATGGTTCCGTGGTGGGCATCAATCATCGTTTTTACATAGCTTAAACCCAGGCCAAATCCTTTTACGTTGTGTACATTTCCAGTGTGTGCACGGTAAAATTTTTCAAAAATACGGTGCAGCGTTTCTTTGTTCATACCAATGCCGTTATCCTCAATTCTTATTTTAAGATGATTTCCTGCATTCTTTGTACTTAGTTTGATATGGAGATTATCTTTTGAATATTTTACTGCATTATCCAACAGATTATTTATCACATTGGTAAAGTGTACTTCATCAGCCATAATGAGGTCATTTTCTGCGTCCAGTTCCACATCAATTTTGCCACCTTTTTCTTCAACCTGCAACCCGATATTGTTTAATACATTAATAATAATATCATGAGCCAGCAATCTTTTCATATTCAACTGTACTTCTTTCTTATCAAGCAAAGCCGCTTGCAGTATGGTTTCTACCTGCTTGTTCATGCGCTTGTTTTCTTCCTTAATAATTCCGGTAAAATAATCTGTCTTTTCCTTATTACCACTAACCTTATCATTTTTTAAAGCATCCACCGCAAGAGAAATGGTTGCCAGCGGTGTTTTAAATTCATGCGTCATATTATTGATGAAATCCGATTTTATCTCACTCAGCTTTTTCTGCTTTAACAAAGTACGCACAGTTATAAAAAACGCAGTTGTTATAATGATGGTGAAAAGAATGGCACCCAGAATAAACCAGATCATCTCCCGCCAGATAAGCCCTTTTTGATGCGGAACAATTATAGAAAGAAATTCTTCATTACCCATATTCTCAAAACTGCTGCCACTTGCTGGTTCCAGTGGCAACACATGATTTATGTTATTGGCAGAATCGAGATAGTATTTATAAAAATCGTTACTGTACACCTGGTCGCCGTTGATGGAGTTAACACTTACATTAAATTCAAAGGGATAATCTTTGAGATTATGTTTAATGAAACCCATCTTTATAATATCTGCAATTTCGTCTTTAGAAAAACGTTTGATAACAGATGGTTTAAAATACTGCATCTGCAGTTTATCGCCGGGAAAAAGCAGGTCGCTTTTACGGGTAAGTGGCATCAGCGAGTTTCTTTCCTGTGTTAATATGGTAGCCGCATAAAATTGAGCGTGAACAATATTATCCTCAACCTGCTTGTCTTTAATATCATTTGCACTCTTGATCAACATGTACTGAAAAAAAATCAGTCCCAGCAAAGAGAACAGTATCAGTATTGTTATGACAGGAAAAATTTTTTTCATTCAAGCAAAGGTAAATGAGTATCGGCCTGTAAGATAATTTAAAACCCGTAAATTTTAAATTTAACTAAGGTTTAGAAGATTTTATAAAATTCACACATAGCAATTGTTTTCTGCATTAAAATATTACTTTAGAAAAATGATTGAACCCGCAGCAGGCATATTATTGATTGCAGAACCTTTTCTAAAGGATCCTAATTTTTTACGCACCGTTGTATTTTTATGTGAACACCAGCCCCAAGGCAGTTTTGGTTTTGTGTTGAACAAACAAATTGAACAAACTTTGGATGAACTGGTAACTGATATGGAAGGCTTTAATTTACCGGTGTATTATGGCGGACCGGTACAAATGAATACCATACATTTTCTGCATCAATATGCAGATTTAATTCCAGAATCCATTAAAGTGAGCCATGATATTTATTGGGGTGGCAATTTTGAAACTGTAACCGCATTGATAAAAAGCAAAAGTATTGATCTAAAAAAAATAAAATTCTTTATTGGTTACAGCGGGTGGGGCGATGGGCAATTAGGCGATGAAATGAAAGAGAAAAGCTGGCTTACCGTTGCTGCAAATAGCAGGTTGGTTTTTAATACAGCGCAAGATGAGATTTGGAAAAACTGTTTGCAGGAATTGGGAGGCGAATATAAAAGTTTGATACACTATCCAATTGATCCGCAATTGAATTGAGTACGTGAGTCGTGAGAGGTGAATCGTGAGGGGCAGTTCAAAATTAAAAATAGTTTTACGAATTCAATTACTCATCTCTCACGTTTAACCTTTCACAACTCACCAATTACTTCCACAAACAATTCGCTCAGTTTCTCATCAGCCTTACCAGCCACTGCAATAATTTCTGCAATGTTTACGGGTTGCAAATTATCCGGATCGCACTCATCCGTTATAACACTTACCGCAGCGCA
>JANMBZ010000148.1:0-42184 GCA_031360765.1 Chitinophagaceae bacterium | reverse complement strand
CCCGTAACAGATAAAACAACAGCCCAACAGTTTATTACGGTTGCTGTTGAACTTAATAAAAACGACCCCAACTGGATCCGCCCGCTGGATAAGGATATTGACGAAGTTTTTGATAAGGAAAAGAACAAAGCTTTTCGTTTTGGCGAAGTAATACGCTGGATATTGAAAGACGATACCGGCAAACTGATTGGCCGCATTGCTGCATTTACCAATAAGAAATATAAAAACAAAGGTGATGATGTGCCTGTTGGCGGCATGGGTTTTTTTGAATGCATCAATAACCAGGAAGCTGCCAATCTTTTATTTGATAATGCCAAAAATTGGTTGATGCAACATGGCATGGAAGCTATGGACGGCCCCATCAACTTTGGCGAACGCGACCGCTGGTGGGGATTGATTACAGAGGGCTTTACGCCACCGCTGTATTGCATGAACTATAACCCTCCATACTATATTACGCTTTTTGAAAATTACGGGTTTAAGCCATTTTATAACCAGGTGTGTTTTGGATTGGATGCTGCAAAGAAACTTGCTCAAAAAATTCTTGACCGTCATAAGATGCATGATGACAATCCCGATATTAGTTTCAGCACCATCAAAAAAAATAACCTTGAAAAATATGCTGTTGATTTTGTAGAAGTATATAATAAAGCCTGGGCAGGCCATGGGGGTTTAAAAGAAATGGGCAAGGAGCAGGTGCTGCTGATGTTTAAAAAAATGAAACCGGTGATGGATGAAAACGTTATTTACTTTGCCTATTACAAAGACGTTGCTATTGCCATGTTTATAAACCTGCCCGATATAAACCAGTACTTTAAACACCTGAATGGTAAATTTGGCTTGTTGCAAAAACTGGAGTTTGTATGGCGGCAGAAATTCAGGCCATCCAAAAAATTTGTAGGTGTGGTATTTGGAGTAGTACCCGAATGGCAGGGCAAAGGCATTGATGCCTACATTATTGGCGAATGTTCAAGAATAGTACAGGTAGATCCCTTATTGTACACCGAATATGAAATGCAGTGGATCGGGGATTTTAATATAAAAATGCTGAATGTGGCCGAGAGCCTGGGCGATACCTTCCGTTCACGTAATCTAACAACCTACCGGTATTTGTTTGATAGAACAAAGGAATTCAAACGGCATCCGTTTCTGGAGTAAAATCCCGAAAAAACAAATTCGATTTTACAACTTAGATTACCGAAATTAGCAGCGTATGGATGATAAGTTTATTGTATCGGCAAGAAAATACAGGCCACAGAATTTTTCAACTGTGGTTGGGCAGGCGCATATTACTACCACACTAAAAAATGCCATCAAAAATAACCAACTGGCGCATGCATTTTTATTTTGCGGTCCCAGGGGTGTAGGTAAAACAACCTGTGCAAGAATTTTAGCTAAAACCATCAATTGCGAAAATCAAACGCCTGAAGGCGAGGCTTGTAATACCTGCAATAGTTGTGTTTCTTTTGATGCAGGCACCTCCATGAATATTCATGAACTGGATGCGGCGAGTAACAACTCGGTAGATGATATCCGTAGCCTGGTTGAGCAGGTTCGCTTTGCACCGCAGGCCGGCAAATACAAAGTATATATTGTGGATGAGGTACACATGCTCAGTTCATCAGCCTTTAATGCATTTTTAAAAACACTGGAAGAGCCGCCACCTTATGCCATTTTTATTTTGGCTACCACAGAAAAGCATAAGATACTGCCAACCATCCTCAGCCGCTGCCAGATTTTTGATTTTAAAAGAATTACCAACAACGATACCATTGAGCACCTGCAGGAAATTTGTGAAAAAGAAAAGATAAAAGCCGAACGTGCTGCACTACATGTCATCGCACAAAAAAGCGAAGGCTGCATGCGTGATGCGTTAAGCATTCTTGATAAAATTGTAAGCTTCAGCAACGGTGAGTTAACTTACAGCAATACCTTAGAGCATCTTAATATTTTAGATGAAGATTATTATTTTAAAATGCTGGATTGTATGCAGCAACAGCTATTAAGCGATGCCATGCTGCTGTATGATGAAATAAACCGCAAAGGTTTTGAAGGCGATACTTTGCTGGAAGGTTACAGCGAATTTGTAAGAAACCTGCTGGTGAGTAAAGACACAAAAGCTGCAATACTGCTTGAAGTTGCTGATGATTTTAAACAAAAATATTTACAGGCGGCACAACAAATATCAACCGGTTGGTTGATAGCTGCATTAAATTTATTGAACGAAGCAGAAATAAATTACAAGCAGGCACGCAACAAACGGCTGCATGTTGAGCTGGCCATCATCAAACTATGTTACCTGCTGCAGGCGGTTGAAATGGTAAATAACGATGGCGCTATTTCAAAAAAAAAAGTAGTTGAGGCTGCAAGGCCGGTTGCATTTAAATCTATCCAGCCAATAAGAGTAAAAGAGCAGGAAGCCCCGGTTGTTTCTACACCAATTGCTTCCCAAAAATCAGCAGCTAAACTTATAATTGAAGAACCAGAGCAGCCTATTGAAAAAAAGGTTGCCGCAGAAACCATACCTGCAAATCCTGAGCCTAAAAAATCACTTGGTTCATTAGATGCCATCCGTAAAAAATTATCGGCCCAAAATAAAAATGGTGTTGCCGTTAAAGATTTAACAGAGGCGGAATTACAGATATGCTGGGATCAGTTTATTGAAAAACTCAACGCCAAAAAAAATCACTCAGCCGTTACCAATTTTAAAATGGCTGAGTTAAAAATTATTGATAACAATTCGATAGATATTATTACTGGCAACAACATTCAACAAAAATTTATTGAGCAGGAACGGGCGCAGTTGGTTGATGACCTGCAACAATATTTCTGCAACCGTCAGCTTACCTACAATGTAATTATTGTTGAAGATGAAGTGGAAAAGCAGGATTTTGAACGTCCGCTGAATACCAAGGAACAATATCAAAAAATAATAGCAGAATATCCCCTGGTAAAGGAATTAAAGGAAAGATTAGGGCTTATATTAGGCTAAACTCCGCTTCTTTTACTCAATTTGCCTTAATTTCGAACTTCAATTTAAAATAAGCGAATTATACTATGGCAGAAGTGATACGCATGCCGCTTTTAAGCGATACCATGACTGAGGGTAAAATAATATCCTGGAACAAAAAAGTAGGGGATAAGGTAAAGGCAGATGATGTGCTTGCCGATGTGGAAACTGATAAGGCAACTATGGAAGTAAACGGTTATGTAGATGGAACCCTTTTATACATTGGCGTACCAGCCGGCGAAGCCGCAAAAATAAACCAGATAATAGCCATTGTTGGTAAAGATGGCGAAGATTATAAATCTTTGTTAGATGGCGATAATGCTGCGGCTAAACCTGCCGCCGAGCCTAAAGCAGAAGCAACAGAAAAGCCGGCGACAGAAGCTGCCCCACCCAAAACCGAAAACGCACAACCCAAAACTGAATCAGTTTCTCTTCCTGCCGGTACCAAAGAAATTCGTATGCCTTTGTTGAGCGATACCATGACCGAAGGAAAAATTGTAAGCTGGAATAAAAAAATAGGCGATTTTGTAAAAGCCGATGATGTACTCGCCGATGTGGAAACCGATAAAGCAACTATGGAAGTGGTTGGTTACGAAGAAGGCACTTTATTATATGTAGGAGTAGAAGCAGGTAATGCTGCAAAAATAAATGAGATAATTGCGATAGTTGGTAAAGCAGGAACCGATGTGAGTGCCTATGTAGCGGCAGAAAAAGCTGGTGGGAATAGTGGGCATTCATCAGTTGGCAGTGAGCAGCCGGCAGTTGAAAGAGAAGCTCCAGCAACAACCAACGAACAACCAACAACGAACAACCAACAGTCTGCTACTGAAGAACCTACAGCTTCTTCCAACGGAAGAGTAAAAGCTTCTCCGCTTGCAAAAAAATTAGCAGCCGATAAAGGGATCGACATTAGTAAAGTAAATGGCAGTGGCGATGGCGGTAGAGTAACCAAAAAAGATGTGGATGGTTATGTACCGGCTGCTGCGGCTCCTGCTAATGAAACTGCTGCGCCAAAAGTAACAACACCCGTGGCTGCATTTACCGCAACCGGACAGGAAGGTCACACAGACGTTCCGTTAACTCAAATGCGTAAAGTAATTGCACGCCGCCTTGGTGAGAGTATGTTTAGTGCACCGCATTTTTATTTAACCATGGAGATAAACATGGATAACGCCATGATTGCCCGTACACAGTTAAATGAACTCAGCCCGGTTAAAATTTCTTTCAACGATTTTGTTATAAAGGCGGTGGCTTTATCGCTGCGCCAGCATCCCAATGTAAACAGCAGTTGGATGCCCGCCCGTGCCGGATCGGACGGGGGAGACTTTATAAGGATGAATCACCACATACATATTGGCAGCGCTGTTGCAACACCCGATGGTTTAATTGTGCCGGTAATTCGTTTTGCCGATCAAAAAACCTTATCACAAATTGCAAGCGAAGCAAAAGAATTATACGGTAAGGCAAAAGATAAAAAGATACAACCGAGCGAATTCAGCGGCAATACATTCACCATCTCCAATTTGGGTATGATGGATATTGAAGAGTTTACTGCCATCATCAATCCGCCCGACAGTGCTATTTTAGCGGTTGGCCGCATTAAAGAAACCGTAGTTAAAAAAGGCACCGGATTTGGTGTAAGCAACTTTATGAAACTTACAATGAGCTGCGATCACCGTACGGTGGATGGCGCTGTAGGAGCAGCTTTTCTGCAAACGCTTAAAAAGTATTTAGAGAATCCGGTAACGATGTTATTGTAATTTGGAAAAAGAAAATATACGGAAGCGTCAGTTTAAAAAGCTGGCGCTTTTTTATTTTATTGACCCGGCATTTTAGCTTTGATGAACTGCAGTGGCGTCGCACTCTTGTACTTTATTTCCTTATTGAACTTTTCTTAAAGGATTACAAAAATATATTTTCAATAAGTTTTGAAAATTCAAAAACTGTATTATCTTTGTGTTATAAATAAGTAATCATGAAACTTACCGATGCAAAAGCACAGTTCATCAGCAGTTGGGGCGCTTTTGGTACGCATTGGGGCATCAACCGCACCATGGCTCAAATTCATGCTTTGCTCCTCATCAGCCCCGATCCCATTACACAGGATGACATTATGGAACAGTTAAGCATCAGCCGTGGTAATGTAAATATGAATACCCGTGATTTGATTGGTTGGGGACTGGTGGACAGAGTGCTGATACCGGGCGAACGCAAAGAATTCTTCACTGCCGAAAAAGATATCTGGAAAGTTGCCACACAAATTATTAAAGAAAGAAAAAAGCGGGAACTGGATCCAATGCTTAAATTGTTAAGTCAGCTTGAGCAGATTGAGGGCGATAAAAAAGATAAAGATGTAAAGCAGTTTGTAGATACCATTGCAGGCATCCGCAAGTTTGGTGGCCAGGCTGATAAGGTGTTGGATGTAATGATAAAGGCAGACGAAAGTTGGTTTTTGGGAAGCTTGCTGAAGTTCTTTAAGTAACGGCCTCACCCCTCCCGATAGCTATCGGGACGCCGAAAGGAGAGGGAGAAGGCAAGCTGGAAAATTCCGGCTTTTATTTGAAAAATATGTTTCAAAATTTTCTGAAAATATAAAATACAAGATCATGAGAAAGTTTAAAGAAATCGATACCTGGATCAGCATCATTTTAATTACAGGTTTCGCGATTGCAACTGTCATTAACCGGGATTATACATTTTTACTGGGATACTTTGTGGTTGGCGGCTGGCAGGTCATTAGCATGTTGGTGCATATATATTACCACAGTTTTACAGAAAAGAAAAGCATTAGGCGTAATTATCACTGGATAACCTTAATATCCCTGATCAGCATGCCGATTGGTTCATTCTGGATATTACTTTTCACGGCCCCTTTCATGGCTGTATTTTACACGTGGCTTTGTTATGATGAAGCAAGAAAAATGAATCAACGGCCGCTTGCACTTTTAAAATAATTGATAACCTTTAAAAATAAATTTTATGAACTACATTATCATCACTTACAGCTTTTACTTATTCATAACCATTGCCTTAACCATTTGGGTTGCAAGAAGCCTGTTTAAAAACGGCAAAGTTTTTTTAATTGATATTTTTCACGGAAACAAGGAACTTGCCGACAGTGTAAATAACCTCTTGCTGGTAGGTTTTTACCTCATCAATATCGGTTATGCAGTTTACACATTGCAGGTAACAGGCAGTATTGTTAATACACAGGAAGTAATAGAAAAACTGAGCTTAAAGATTGGCCTAATCATTTTAATATTGGGAGCTATGCACTTTTTTAACCTTTACATCTTTTTTACACTGCGTAAAAAAGCAAATCAGGAAGCAAAGTATAAAGCACCCATCGTACACAATTAATAACACTAACAATGAAAAAGAAAATTGTTATTGCAGGCGGCACAGGCTTTGTGGGCCAATATCTAAATAAAAAATTGATAGCTGCAGGATTTGATGTGATCGTAATTTCGAGAAACAAAAATCATATTAACTGGGATAATACCCCTTTAATAACTGAAGCTCTTGAAAATGCAACCATTGTTATAAATCTTGCCGGAAAATCAGTTGACTGCAGGTACAATGAAACAAATAAAAAGGAAATCTACGATTCCAGGATAGATACAACTAAAATACTGGGTGCCGCCGTTCTTAATTGTAAAAATCCTCCACCGCTCTGGATAAATTCAAGTACAGCCACCATTTACCGCCATGCGCAAGACAGGCCCATGACCGAAAGTACTGGTGAAATTGGAACTGGCTTTTCGGTTAATGTTGCAACCAATTGGGAAAAAGCTTTCTTCGATTTTAAATTACCGCAAACCCGCCAGGTGGCCTTACGCATGGCAATAGTTTTAGGAAACAGCGGCGGCGTAATAACACCTTTAAAAAATCTTGTTCGCCTTGGGTTGGGCGGCAAACAAGGCAGCGGCAAACAAATGTTTAGCTGGATACATATTGAAGACCTGTACCGCATTATAACTTTTGTTCAGCAACACGGTGAATTATCCGGCGTACTTAATACTGCTTCGCCAAACCCGGTAAGCAATAAAACTTTAATGCAATTATTAAGAAAGAATATGGATGCAGCTTTTGGTTTGCCTGCTCCGGTTTGGTTATTAAAAATGGGAGCGGTAATTATCAAAACCGAAACAGAGCTAATACTGAAAAGCCGATGGGTAATTCCTGAACGCTTGTTAGCAGCAGGTTTTCAATTTAAATATTCCAATATTGATAATGTGTTAAAACAAATTTTAAGTGACTGTACACAAATCTCTATTCAGTAACTTTGTAATGAAATGCACACACAACATGTAATATTATTTGATGGCGTTTGTAACTTCTGTAACAGTACAGTAAATTTTACACTTAAAAGAAATAGTAAAGCCGATATCCTTTTTACTCCTATGCAATCAGCAGCAGGCCAAAAATTACTGGGTCAACATAATTTACCTCCAGACGATATGAAGTCGTTTGTTTTTATCGAGAATAATACAGTTTATAACCGGTCAACTGCTGCATTAAAAGTATGCAAACATTTACGTGGCCTCTGGCCATTATGTTATGGCTTTATTATTGTACCAAAATTTATCAGGGATGGCATTTACAACTGGATTGCTAAAAACCGTTACAAATGGTTTGGCAAAAAAGAAACCTGTATGATACCTACACAAGAAGTTAAAACAAGATTTTTATTATGAGTACAGAAAATAAAAAAACATTGGTTTTAGGTGCATCCGAAAATCCGGCACGCTATAGCTACCTCGCAATAAATCGTCTTACTAATAATAAACATCCGGTTGTTGCCATTGGCAAAAAGAAAGGATCGGTTGCAGGTATTACCATCGAGACTGAAAAAATTAACGTGAAAGATATTGATACCGTTACCCTTTATTTAAGCCCCCCACATCAAAAAGAGTACTACGATTATATTATTGCTCTCCATCCCAAACGCATCATTTTTAACCCCGGTACCGAAAATGATGAACTGGAGGCGTTGGCAATAAAAAACAACATCAAACCCATAGAAGCCTGCACACTTGTTTTGCTCAGTACAGGCCAGTACTGATTTATAGGATTACGTAGATCTACGAAAAACCAGTTGGTAGTTTTACCAATTTCAGCCTGATCAATAAATTTTTCTTGTTAAGCAGATAATAAAATATCAAGCCCTGCGTTTGGATATAAGAAGTTTAATATCCAATTCACCAAGAAAACATGAATCCTATGAAACCGCATGCTACCTACGCATTGTCATTATTTTTTTCATTTATAGTAATGACAGGATTTGGCCAGACAAACAAGCCAAAACAATTCAACAATTTTCCGGGAGTTATCAATTGCAGCGAACAGGAATTATCAAAAGTCTTTACTGCTTCTCCGGGGCAAACTATCAGCCTTACATTTTCTGATAATTTTATTTTTTCGGGCATTGTAAAAACGAACATGGCAAAATATGCCAATTTGCAATCAGCAGTCATTATATCTCCCGATTATTCAAATAGTATTTTTAATATTTCTAAAATTATAAAAGCCGATGGCTCCATTGCCTATGTAGGGCATATCATCAATAAAAATTACTTTGATGGTTTTGATCTGAAGCAAAATGCCGCAGGAATTTATCAGCTTAAAAAAACAGAGAGTGACCGTGTAATTCAGGATTGTAACCTGTTTTAAATAAATACAGAGAAACTTAACACATATATCCAACTATCCACCTAAAAACCCCTGAAAATGAAAAAGATTTTTACATCACTGATTTGCACTTTGCTGCTGTTAATTTCATTCAGTGCTTTCAGCGTACCTAAATTAAACAGCTATCCTTCTGCAGTTGCAACTATTTTTCTCGACTTTGATGGCCATTTTGTGCAAAGCACTGTATGGAACGGAGGCAACCCGATTAACTGTGCAGCCTCTGGTTTTACCGATTTGCAAATCACTGAAGCTTTCAACCGTGTTGCAGAAGATTACAGACCATTTGATCTTAACATTACAACAGACTCTGCCGTTTTTCTGGCTGCGCCAATAGAAAAAAGAGTGCGTATGATTATTACCACCACAAGCAGCTGGTATGCTGCTGGTTACAGCGGTGTTGCCTATGCCGGATCTTTTACATGGGGTGATGACACACCGGGTTTTATTTTCAGCGACAGGCTTGGAACCGGTAATACAAAAAAAGTTGCGGAAACTATTTCTCATGAAAGCGGCCACACTGTAAGTTTATCGCATCAAACAAAATATAGCAACACCTGCACTTTGGTAGAGCAATACAGCACCGGATATGGAACAGGTGAAACCGGTTGGGCACCAATAATGGGTAACAGCCAGGGTAAAAATTTCAGTAACTGGAACAATGGCCCCACACCAGACGGCTGCGGATACACAGAAGATAATTTATACACCATCGTAACTTACAATGGCTTTGGATATCGTACAGATGATTATGCTGAAACCCTGGGTGCCGGTACGTTTACCATACCAGGTAACAGTTTTAATGTTAATGGAGTAATTACTACCAACTCAGATAAAGATGCATTTAAATTTACTTTGGCGTCAAATTCAAACTTTCATGTAGTTGCTGCACCATATGGTGTTGCGCCAAATGCAGATGGTGCCAACCTCGATATTGCTTTTGAATTATACAATTCGGTCGCAACGCTTATCAGATCATATAATCCTTTAACAACTTTAAGTGTTACTGTAGATACCATTTTAAACGCCGGCACTTACTATATAAAGATATTGGGTACCGGAAACAGCAATATTGGCTCTTACGGCAGCCTGGGTGCTTATAACATTACCGGCTCATTAAGCGGCTTACCAATACACCAGGTAAAGCTTAACGGTACCGCCGAAAAAGATAAACATAATCTTAGCTGGAATATAATAGCCGATGAACCTATTAAAACAATTGAAGTACAAACATCGGCTAATGGCAACAGCTTTAGTGCATTAACGGATGTTGCTGCTGCTTCAACAAAGTTTTCGTATTTGCCTTATAAAAACACTACAGTTTTTTATCGCTTAAAAGTTACCTCGGTATTAAACCAAACGGTTTATTCAAACACCATTGCACTCAAGGGTACAGGCAGTACAGAAAAAACTTTTAAGGTATCAACATTTGTAACAAATGATATTGTAATTAATGCCGCAGAAAATTATCAATTTATATTAACCGATATGAATGGAAAAACTATTAATACCGGTACAGGATTAAAAGGTATTAATCATGTAAATGTTTCAAACCAGTCAGGCGGCATGTACATCATTCAATTATTTAACAACGATCAACGACAAACAGAACGAATTATAAAACAGTAAGGTAGATTCATGTGTAAGTCTGGGGAGTAGCGTTAGGGGCTGCTCCCCTTTTTTGTGCCCCACAAAACCTCATACCCCCTCCGCCCCCTGCCCTTCGGCTACGCTCAGGATGAGGGGGAACTTAAATCTCAAAAGTGCATGTACTTCCATAATATCTAACCCTTAAGCCATTATTATTTCTGAAATTATTTTACTGTTACCAAGTTCCCCCTTCAGGGGGCGGAGGGGTTTTCTATTTGTTTTTTTAGTAGCTTTAGAAAACCCATTTTTATGTTATGGAGAAAATTTAACGGAGATCCCATTCAACTGGAGATTAAAGATGCTGTAAAAGAAGCTATTGAAAGAGAAACAGCAGCAGGTTATCATTTAAAAGTTTGTATTGGCACCGACAGCCAGGTTAAAGGAAAGGAAACTGAATTTGCCACTGTCATCGTTTTTTTGCGTGAAGGCCATGGCGGCTTTATGTTTATACACAACGAAAAAACATTGCTTAAGTACAGCATTAAAGAAAGGATGCTGGTGGAAGTGGCAAAAAGTATTGAGATCGCTTATGAACTTTGCGACCTGTTCACTTTGTACGATGTGGATATGGAAGTGCATGCCGACATCAATACAAATCCCCAGTTTAAAAGCAATGAAGCCCTGCGTGAAGCCATGGGCTACATTTTGGGAATGGGTTTTGCCTTTAAGGCAAAGCCCGAAGCCTTTGCCAGCAGCAGTTGTGCCAACAAGGTGGTAAATTAATTTAGAGAAAATATTTTCTCTTTTGCATGTGTTGTAAAACACAGGCTGTGCGGCTTACTCTCAAATTTTTTATAATTATTGTTTTTCCGCCAGGCTCTTATTCGTTTCCTCAATAAAAGAAAGAATTTTATCCTTACCTGTTTTTTTTACTGCACTGGTTACAAAATGCTGTGGTAAAAACTGCCAGTCTTTTTTCATGGCTTGTAAAAAAGATTTTACATTTTTACTTACTGTGCTTTGGTTTTCTTTATCGCTTTTTGTAAAAATTAAACAAAACGGAACACTCCAGGTTCTTAACTGTACTAAAAATTCCAGGTCAATTTTTTGAGGACTGTGGCGGGCATCTATCAAAACAAAAACCAGAGTCAGGTTTTCTCTTTTACGTAAGTAATTTTCAATCATCTGTTCCCAGCGGTTGCGGCTTTTTATGCTCACTTTGGCAAAACCATAACCGGGTAAATCAACAAGGTACCACATGGTTCTTTTTGCAGCGCCAGAAGCAGGTGCCGTTTGGTTTGCTTTTGGTGTGGGTGCCGATGAAATTTCAAAATGATTCAGTAACTGTGTTTTACCGGGTGAGCCGGAAGTTTTTGCAAGCTTATCATTATCGCAAAGCATATTTATTAGAGATGATTTGCCCACATTGCTGCGGCCTATAAAAGCATACTCAGGCCTGTCTGGTAAAGGGCATTTTTCATAATCGGGGCTGCTGATAACGTAGTTTGCTGATTTAATTTGCATTTTGCAAAGATACTGGATACGAGTTACCCGTTATTAGTTGTTAGTAGCCGTTTGTAGAATGCTACTTTAACCTATTTCTAACTCCTAATTTCCAATTCCTAAATCCTTATTCCCCATTGCACCGTATCTTTGCTGCCCATGACAGATTATGCACACGATACAGTAGTACCATATAAAGATTCGCAACTTGGTAAAAAACAACAGGTTGCAGGTATGTTTAATGATATAGCTTTTCGCTACGATTTTTTAAACCGTTTTTTAAGTGCCGGTATTGATATAAGGTGGAGAAAAAAAGCCATTAAGCAATTACTTACCATAAACCCAAAAACAATACTGGATGTGGCAACCGGTACAGCAGATGTGGCCATTATGGCATCTGGTATATTAAAACCTACTAAAATTACCGGTATAGATATTAGCGATGGCATGCTTGAACTGGGTAGAAAAAAAATACAGAAGCTGGGGCTTGATAGCACGATAGAACTGTTAAATGGCGATTGCGAAACAATAAATTTTAAAAACGAATCGTTTGATGCGGTAACCGTGGCTTTTGGGGTGCGTAATTTTGAAAACCTGGAAAAAGGCTTATCAGAAATTTTACGTGTTTTAAAACCCGGCGGTAAACTGGTGGTGCTGGAATTCAGCAAACCAAAATCGGCCTTGGTAAAAGGATTTTATAATTTTTATATGAAGATCATTACCCCAAATGTGGGTAAAATATTCTCGAAAAACCGCAACGCATACCAATATCTCGACGAATCAATTCAGCAGTTTCCGGAAGGAAAAAATTTTACAAATATCCTGGATAACCTGGGATATAAAAATACTTACACTAAACCACTGAGCTTAGGAATATGCAGTATTTATTGCGGAGAAAAAAAATAATCAGTATTGGTATAGCTGTTTTTCTTTTTCCTTTAGTTGGCTTTGCACAACTAAGAGAGGAAGTAAACCAGGAAGATCATGACGATAAAAGAGTTCGCTTTGGCATCACACTTGGTGCTAACCGGTCGCACTTTGCATTTACGCACCATCCTCTATTTTTACAAACTATACAAAACCCGCCTTTAGATAGTATTACAGTTATTGAAAGTGTTAACAGCACAGGGGTAAGTCTTGCATGGCTGGTTAATATCAGGCTCAGCAATCATTTCGACCTGCGTACCTACCCGGTAAATCTTACATTTACAGAGCGTAATTTTTTGTATAATTTAAGTTATCCTGATAAACCTGCCGGTGAAGATTCTGTAACTGAGAAAAAAACACAATCCATTTCATTGAGTATTCCGGTGCAGCTAAAATTCAGCAGTGACCGCATCAACAATTTTAAAGTGTACATGATTGCAGGCGGTAAAGTTGAATATGATCTGGCATCAAATGCCGGTGCCCGTAATGCCGAGGAACAAATAAAGCTAAAGAAATTTGATTACGGTGTGGAAGTAGGCATGGGCTTTCATTTTTATTTTCCCATGTTTGTTTTAACCCCCGAAATAAAAATGGGTTGGGGCCTTGGTAACCTGCACAGCAGGGATAAAAACCTTAAATTTTCAAACACAATAGATAAGATCAATTCCCGGTCGGTTTTCTTTTCATTAACGGTAGAATAATCTGGGAGATCAGAACTATAAATCGTATCTCCTGTTAAACATGTTTATCCTAATTCCTCCATTAAACATGGTAGTTGTAGCAGCCGTTGGGTTGTTTATTGTTTTAGAATGGCGGTACAATCCTGATACTTCAAAATACACATTCTCTCTTATTTCGTACGATACCTGCAGATAAGCATTCATCACTGTTACTTTATTTCCGCTGCCAACTTTAAATCCTTCGTTTTTAGTACGGGTAGTGTAATCTCTGAAAATGTTTCCGCCAAAATTTAACGCCGCACTATCCAACCCTTTGTAATAATAAATACCCTGTAAGTACACATGCCATTTGGGTGCAGGCTGGTATTGTATTATGCCCAAAAACTCCTGAAAGTTTGCGCCCAGCGGATGCGCCAGCGGCTGGTTGTAATGTGTGTAGTTGGATATGGTATCGTTGTGTGTGTATGTAAACGGCCTCACCCTGTTTGCTTCCAATTGTATATCTAAGTTTGGCACGCCAAATGCATCAATATATTTTACACCGAGTTGTATGCCATATTTATTAACCCAGCTTCCGTTATTCTTTTTTACTTCCGATAGTACAAATTCATCCAGCAAAAGTTGGCCATACAATTGCGCTTTGTGTGCAATATTTGCTTTAAAGTCAAAACCGGCAACGGCATTATCGGGGCTGCCAATAGTGCCTTCAACATGCCTGTAAAAAATAATCGGGTTTAAATATTGAAAGTCAAAACGATTTTTTCTTCCAAAAATAATGCCTTCAAATAAACCGATGTTAAGCCACTTGGTAACATTCATACTCAGGTGGTGCATGGCTGCATATTTACGGTCGAGTAACGAGTCGCCGTTCTTTTTAAACTGCGGCATCAGCTCCATAAATAAATTCTGATAATTTATTTTCCAGATACGGGTGTTGAGTTTTAAAAACAAATTACTGTTGCCCCAGTCGCTTAAAAATAAACAGCGGTAACCATTGCCAATAAAATTTTTATCGTAACCAAACTGCACATCAATGGCATTACCGGCCCGTACAGTTATGTAACCACGGGCATCAAAATAATCGTACCCGCTTGTTTTAAAAGGTTTGTAAAAACCTACTCCTGGCACGGCTCTTAAAGTACTTACCTGTTGCTGGTAAAACTGCGGAGCCCGTTCCTGGTTATCGGTTAAATAAGTAGAAAACCCAATTTTTTTGCCAATGGTGCCACGGGCAGTAATACCTTTGCTGTTTAAATAAATAGATTTATTATAACCGGTCTCTATCCCCTGCACATACTGAAAAACAGGGTTTACAGCCAGAAAAAAATTATTTGTTTTTACTTCTAAAAAATTTGGTTTGGTTTTGTAAAACGTTTTTGAAAAAGACCGTTTACTCAAAAATTCTTTTTTAGGTCCTGTTACCCACTCGCTGTTGTTCATTAAAAAACTGGTCATATTATATTCATCAAGGTCGGTAAGTGCCTGACTGTTCCAGTCCATATATTTATCCTTGTGGGTTGCCGAGTCTGCATAACCAAGCCTTGCACTGTCAATAAACTCCACCTGCTCCACAATGTATTTTCTGTTAAACGGGCGTACAGATGAAAAATTAAGATTGGTATTTCTTTGCTGCTTAATTTCAAGCCGGTCAACAAAATGCACATCTTTTGAACCTGGTGTTATAAAAGTAGATTGCGATGTTGCAAATGCAGGACAAATAAAAAACAGCAGTTTGAATAAGCTTTTAATAAATTGCATCAGATAATTTTAGTTTAACAGATAACAGTAATCAAGTTATGCAAAAATACCTTTTTAAAAACATACAGGTTGTAAATGAAGGAAAAATAATACCGCTGGATGTTTTAACCGATGGCGAACGTATTGAAAAAATTGCCGGGCAAATTGAAACCAGGTACAAAGTGGTTGAGATTAATGGCGATGGAAAACATCTTTTCCCCGGTGTAATAGATGACCAGGTGCACTTTAGAGAGCCGGGCCTTACGCATAAAGCAACTATCTATACCGAAAGCAAAGCTGCTGTAGCAGGCGGCGTTACTAGTTTTATGGAAATGCCCAACACCATACCCAATGCATTAACGCCGCAATTACTGTTTGATAAATACAATATTGCTGCCAACACATCGCTAGGCAACTACTCTTTTTTTATGGGCACAAGTAATACCAATGCTGATGAGGTTTTAAAAATGAATAACCATAAACATGATGTATGTGGTGTTAAAATATTTATGGGTGCCAGCACAGGTAATATGCTGGTAGATAGTCATAGTGCATTGGATAAGGTTTTTAGAGAAAGCGAAATGCTGATTGCAACGCATTGCGAAGATGAACGCATCATTAAAGCAAATTATGAAAGAATAAAAAGTGGGAAGGGTGAATTGTCCGCATCCGATCATCCGTTGATAAGGGATGAAGAAGCCTGTTTTGAATCTTCGCTTATTGCGATAAAATTTGCACAGAAATACGGCAGCCGTTTACACATACTGCACATCAGCACCGAAAAAGAATTGCAGCTTTTTGGTAACATGATGCCGCTGAAAGAAAAACGAATTACCGCCGAAGTTTGTGTGCATCATCTGCATTTTACTGCAGACGATTACGAACAACTGGGCTATAAAATAAAATGTAACCCGGCAATAAAAGCCCCACATAATAAAGAAGCTTTGTGGAAAGCCTTGCTGGATGACCGGTTGGATGTGATTGCTACAGACCATGCGCCACATACCTGGGAGGAAAAGCAAGGCATGTATGAGCAGGCTCATGCAGGGTTGCCTTTGGTTCAGCATCCGCTTTTATTAATGCTGCACTATAATAAAGAAGGAAGAATTTCTTTAGAGAAGATTGCAGAAAAAATGAGCCATGCGGTAGCCGATTGTTTTCAGATTGAGAACAGGGGTTATATACGGGAAGGATACTTTGCCGACCTGGTTGTAGTTGACACTAATCAACCCTCAACTGTTACCAAAGAAAATATTTTATACAAATGTGGCTGGAGCCCTTTAGAGAATTTTACATTTCCTGCATCTATAGAAAAAACTTTTGTTAGCGGCAACCTGGTTTACAACAATGGAAGCATTGATGAATCAACAAAAGGCCAACGTTTAACATTTAACAGATAACTTTTTTCTCTCTATGGATATTGACAAAACAACCCTCGCCGATCTCTTAATGTTCAACAGTGGCGAAGATGAATCGGTTTTTGCTAAACTGGATCTTTGCAGCACAGCGCATGGCAGTGAGCAAATGAAGATCAATTTCAGCACTGCATTAAAAACCCAGGAGCAAATTGAGGCTGTGCAGCAAACCTTGCAACTCTTTATAAAAAAGCAACCCCAATGGCCAAAGCTTATCAGCAATGGAACTGTAATGGTGGTAGAGAAATTTTTTGATTCGCAGATCAGTTTAATTCCGGCGCATCCATCCGCTATAGAAGCATTTACTTATAAACTTTTGCACGGTCCTGATTTTGCATTGGTAACTTACTCTGCCAAACATTGTTTTGAGTTTATAAAAGGATTTCAGCAAATACAGCAATTATTTTCCGGCCAAAACATTCCTGCGCCGCTGCAAAAAGTATTGGCAGTCATTGAAAAAATAATATCCAAAGAACAATTTAAAATTGTAGCAAAAAATAATAAAGCAGAAGAGCTTACCCATGCGCAAAAACTGGAGCTGGCCCATTTTATTCGCTATGGCTACAAACACAATATGCTCGACCTGGTGGTGCTGTATGCACAGATAGATGCCTGGCATGGCATGGCGAAAGCGGTACAAAAATTTGGATTGGTATTTCCTGCATTCGTACAAAATGAAGAACCGGTTATTGAAGCAAGCGGTTTATTTCATTTGCTGGTGAATGAACCGGTGGCTTACGATGTAACGCTCAACCAGAAAACAAATTTTCTTTTTTTAACCGGGGCCAACATGGCTGGTAAAAGCACGTTCATTAAATCCGTAGGTGCGTCTGTTTTTCTTGCTCATATTGGTATGGGCGTACCGGCGCAGCAAATGAAATTGACTTTATTTGATGGCATGCTCAGCAATATAAACGTGGTAGATAATATCAGCAAAGGCGAAAGTTATTTTTACAACGAAGTTCAGCGTATTAAAGCTACCATCACCAAAATAAGCGATGGCAAAAAATGGCTGATACTGATTGATGAACTTTTTAAAGGCACCAATGTGCAGGACGCTATGAAATGCAGCAGCACCGTAATTGAAGGTTTACTCAAAATGAAAAACTCACTCTTTATACTTTCTACCCATTTGTACGAAATAGGGGAAGATCTCAAAAAATATCACAATATTGATTTTAAGTTTTTTGAAACATCGGTTATCAACGATCAGTTGCATTTCAGTTATCATTTAAAAGATGGCATCAGCAACGACCGGCTGGGTTATTTAATTTTGAAGAGAGAAGGTGTGGTGGAGATGTTGGAGCGGATGTGAGAGCTTTTCTCAATAGTGACAATTAAGTCCGGTTATGCAAAAAGTGAATTTCTATATTTCTTTAAAATTATTAACTTTGAAGTATGAAAATGATTGTAAACACAAAATCAAAGAAGCAGGAAAAAGTAATAACAACTTTTCTTGAAGATCAGGATATTGAGTTTACAATGCTTGAAGAAGAAGCTGCTGTTTATAAAAAAACTCCTCCTAAACAACTGAGCAAAAAAGAAAAAGAGATACTGGAAAATCTTTCAAAATCTGTTGAATTTGTAAATAAGCATCGTAAAGGAAAAGTAAAGGCTAAACCATTCAACCAGTTTATGAATGAGCTTTAATATTGTAACTACTCCACCCTTTGAAAAGGAATTAAAATCACTTTTAAAAAAATACCCTTCGGTTAAAAAAGATATTATTGATTTGGTAGCCAAACTTAAAGATGAACCAAAAATGGGAATCGCCATTGGCAATGATTGTTATAAAATAAGAATGGCAATCACTTCAAAGGGGAAAGGAAAATCTGGCGGCGCCAGAGTTATCACATTTGTTCAAATAATTGAAACAACAATTTATCTACTTTCTATTTACGATAAAGCGGATACTTCCAATATATCCGATAAAATATTAAAAGAAAGATTGAAAGGCTTAAAGTAGTTATGTACTTTTTAAAGCTATATTAAATTTCTTCTTCTTTCCCATTAAACTTTTTCTAACTTTAACCAAATTTATATTCATGCTGGTTAAAACCTTTGGCAGTGCTGTTTATGGAGTAGAAGCAATTACTATTACGGTGGAGGTAAGCGTAAACAACCAGGGCCAAAACTATTATATTGTTGGCCTGCCCGATAATGCCGTTAAAGAAAGCCTGCAGCGGGTGGAGAGTGCCATCAAGAGCAATCATTATTTTATGCCCCGTACCAAGCTGGTGGTAAACCTGGCACCGGCCGATATAAAAAAAACTGGTACCGCTTTCGATCTTCCCATTGCCATTGGCACATTAGGTGCCACGGAGCAAATTGAAAATCCTGAACGGTTAAGTGAATATGTAATTATGGGCGAGTTAAGTCTGGATGGAGAAATACGCCCCATAAAAGGAGCCTTGCCCATCGCCATACAGGCACGTAAAGAAGGTTTTAAAGGATTGATTGTGCCAAAAGAAAATGCCAGAGAAGCAGCGATGGTAAACAACCTCAATGTTTACGCTGTTGGGCATATTACAGAAGTGATTGAGTTTTTTAACAATGAAGAATCAATACAGCCAACCATTGTAAACACCCGTGAAGAATTTGCCAATGCACAAAGCGATTTTGAAATTGATTTTTGTGATGTAAAAGGCCAGGAAAATATTAAACGGGCGCTGGAAATTGCAGCAGCAGGCGGCCACAATGCCATTTTAATTGGCCCACCCGGTGCCGGTAAAACGATGCTGGCAAAGCGTTTACCAACCATACTGCCGCCCTTAAGTTTGCAGGAAGCTTTAGAAACAACCAAAATACATTCTGTTGCAGGCAAACTCCCGGAGAATGCAACGTTAATTTCCAAGCGGCCATTTAGGAGTCCCCACCACACAATAAGTGATGTTGCTTTGGTTGGCGGCGGCGGTATTCCGCAGCCCGGCGAAATTTCTTTGGCACATAATGGAGTTTTGTTTTTAGATGAATTGCCCGAATTTAAAAGACAGGTTTTGGAAGTAATGCGCCAACCGATGGAAGAAAGGAAAGTTACCATCTCCCGTGCAAAAGTTGCATTGGATTTTCCGGCAAGTTTTATGCTGATTGCTTCTATGAATCCCTGCCCTTGCGGTTTTTTTAATCATCCCGAAAAAGAATGTACCTGCCCGCCAGGTGCGGTGCAAAAATATTTAAATAAAATTTCGGGTCCATTGTTGGATAGGATCGATCTGCATGTAGAAGTAACACCGGTTGCATTTACTGAATTATCATCAGCACAGCAATATGAAAAAAGCAGCAGCGTACGAGAGCGTGTAATTAAAGCAAGAGAAATACAGGCCGAGCGGTATAAGGACAATGAAGGTGTGTATGCCAATGCACAAATGAGCAGCAAACAATTGAAAGAAATTTGCATAATAACAACCGCCGGACAAAATTTATTAAAAGTTGCGATGGAAAAATTAAATTTATCGGCCCGTGCTTACGACCGTATTTTAAAAGTAAGCCGCACCATTGCAGATCTTTCTGCAAGCATTGATATAAAGCCCGAGCATCTGGCAGAAGCAATACAGTACAGGAGTTTGGATAGAGAAGGGTGGACGGGGTAAAATTTTACAACGGCTTTACTATCCCATTCTTAATCGCATATACAACCAGCCCCACCGTATTCTTCACATTCATTTTTTCCAAAATTTTCAGCCGGTGGCCTTCAACAGTGCGTACGCTTATAAAAAGTTTATCGCCAATTTCTTTGTTGGTCATTTCATCACAAATGCAACCGATAATTTCTTTTTCACGTTCGCTAAACTCGGTTTTCTCTGTTTTTTTATAAGGGTTAAAACGGCTTTTAGCAATCATTTGGGTAAGCTTATTGCTGGTGGTGCGGCAATAATAAGGCTCATCATTGTACACCGTTTTAATGGCTTCAATAATCTGCTCTTTGCCGGCATTTTTTATAAGATAGCCTTTAGCGCCGGCTTCCAGCATTTCAATAATCAGTTCATCATCATCGTACATTGATAATCCGATGATGCCTATATCGGGATATAACTCCGTAATTTTTTTGGTAGCTTCAATGCCATCCATCACCGGCATTTTAATATCGGTGAGTATTACATCCGGATCTTCTTTTTCTATCAGCTCCAATAATTCCCGGCCATTGGCAGCTTCGCCTACCAGTTTAATTTCAGGAAATTTTGAAAGCATGAGTTTAAACCCATCCCTGAAGATTTCATGATCATCTGCAATAATTAATTTTATATCGGCAACTGTAGGCATAGTTAAAGTGGCATTTCAATTTCAAAAATGGTGCTGGAACCCGGTTGTGAAGTTACTATTAATTCACCGCCCAGTAGCTCAACCCGGCTGTGTACACTTAACAAGCCTAAACCTTTGGCAATCTGTGTTTTTTCGCTGTAACTGAAACCAACGCCATCATCTTTTGTTTTTATCAAAAGCATTTTATTATTTTTTTGTATGCTGATGTTGAGGGTTGTTGCACGGGCATGTTTTACGGTGTTGTGAATGATCTCCTGCAATATGCGGTACACATTTATTTCACGTGCTGGCTCCAGTGTAAACTCACAATAGTTGAAAGAAATATTTATGGGGTGTACCGGTTTAAGTTTACTGATGAACTCTTCGGTAGCTTTAACAAGGCCTTTACGTACGAGTGTGTTGGGCAAAAGATCGTAAGATATTTCTCTGAAGCGTTGTATGATACCATCAATCTGTTCGCTCGATTTTTCAAGCACAGCCGTTTCAGTTTCGTCGGTAGGTTCCAGGTGGTTTATCTGCAGTTTTATGGCCGATAAAAGTGGTCCCAGTTCATCATGCAGATCATCAGCAATTCTTTTGCGTTCGTTTTCCAGGGTATTTATTTCGGCTGCAATGCGTACCTGCTGCCACTTTAAAACTTTTTTATGCTCCCGCATGATGGATATGATGAAGAAGCTGATAATCAGTGTTACGATTATGGCCGATATCAACACTACGTTAAATATTTCTACCTCCATCGCCGGGTTTGGTTTTGTATAAAGATATTGGTTATTTTTTTTTGGGAATTTTTATAATGGCTACTGCAAAAAATAAATAGCAGATGAAGTTTGCAAAATGCTGGATTTCGCCGATGGCTTTACCTTTGGGTGTATTAAACATGGCAAAATAATACAAACCAAAAATAAGTAAAGTAAAAGCATTGTAAATGATTGAAAAGCTGCTTATCCAGAACCAGCAATTGTTTATCAGTTTATATTTTATGGCCATTGTTTGCCGGGAAAGTATATCAATAGAAATAATAAGCATAATGGCCGAAACAAAACACAGCAGATAGAAAAATGTTTTTAAAATTGATTGTTCGTAAATATAATTAATAACGAAAACTGCAGCAGCAGAAGCAATAAGCCAGTGAAATATTTTTTTGCCCAAATAACCATTTATGTAAACAAAGTACAGGAACAACACAAAGTTTATGAGCATATATATATTTACAGTTAAGCTGGTAAAACGCCCCGATGCAGGAATTTTTTCTGCCAGATAAAAGATAGTTTCAATTATAGCCGTAAGTATCATCATGTAAATAAACGGATGATACTTACGGTCTATCTTATTGTACCTGTAAATCCCTATGAGAGCGGGTAGCACACAACTCATTGCCAGTATATAGGTAATATCTGCATTCATGTTCTGTTGTTAAATAGAGAAAGGATACTGCTTTATTTTATGGCATCTGTCCATATTCGGCACCGCCGGTACCACTTCCTGGTGGTGCTGTTAAACCTGCACCCAAAGTCTTATTCAAAGATTTATCGCAGCAATCTTCTCCATCAATATACAGGTTGCTGTAATCGGGTTGTATGCCTACAAGTATTATGTGTATGCGGTTATCGGCACCAATGCCATACAGTACACGCAGGCCAATTGAATTTTTATCGCAGAGTATTTTTTTAATAATACAACTGTTGTACGATACAGAACCACCCATTAAAAAACGCCTGGCCACATCATCCATGTTAGCTTTCATTTCGGCATCATTAACATTGGCTGTGTCTTTAGTATCGGTTTTGTAATCAGGTTTTCTGTTCAGTCTTTCTTTATAAGCTTCATAACGTTTAACCCATAAATCAATAGAATCTTTTGAAATAAAATGACAACGCTTTTCCAGGCTGTCTGCCCGGGCATCGGTTATTTTACCGGTGTAGCCTTCGCAGCATTTTTTATCATCATCTTCTTTACAACTGCTTATGGTTAAAGATGCTGCTAAAGTAATACTGAGTAACAAAGCCATGTTGAGGTTAATTCTGAATTTCATACACTTTATAATTTAAGTTATTAAAGAATTGTCAAAGTAAAGTACAAAACAAAACCGGCCTGTAAGTATTTATACCTGTTTTTTTTAGGTAGAAAAGGAAGGTTATTTCAGTACTGATACCTGTTACAGGCTTCATTACATTTTACACATTTGTTACCTGAAAAAAAAGTATTTAAAAATTATATGGCCTGCATTTTAAAATATTAAACTGAACAAATAAAAGGAGTTCGCCGAAAATCCTCCATTAAAGAGTAGGCACCTCAAACAAAACATTATGAAGTATTTATTTAAAGGAAACCTGCGTGGTTTTTATTGTGGAGATTGTTTCGACTTTCTTTACAAAGCAAATGTAAAAATTTATGCGGTTGACAGGGCTGCAAATGTAACAGCCATGGCAGTTGCACGGGAAAAAGAAACTTTTCACCAGCGTAGCGATGAAGAATTAAAATCAATTTCTAAAAGATTGATTGGCGAAGCGGTAACTGATGAAGCCGGTAATTTTTCTGTTGAGCTGGCAGATAAAAATTACGATGGCGGTGCTTTTGATATTGATTTTGAATGCGGAATGGCACCTTTGGTAATTCCTCCTAAAAAGGATCTACCTCCCCGTCCACCAAGGCCGTTTCAGTTTCATGTAACAACGCTTCAACCCTTGTGGAAAGAAGGGGCCGAAACCGGCCAGCAGGCTGTGGCTTACTGGGAGTATGCAATCAACAGTAAATTCTGGTGCTGGATTTTAAGATTATTTAAACTGTACGTTGTTTGCGGACTTGTAGAAGTTTGTGAGAAAAAAGTTCCGTTAGCCAATGTAAAAGTAAAAGCATTTGATGTTGATCTTATTCAGGATGATTACCTGGGCGAAGCCGTTACAGATGCCAGCGGCCACTTTAAAATTTATTATACCGAAGCTGATTTTAGTAAAACAATTTTCAGCTGGCTTAATATTGAATGGCCCGCTGGTCCCGATCTGTATTTTAGTGTTGAGCAATTAAATGGCACCATTTTATTGAAAGAGCCACGCTCAAAAGGCCACACACCAGGCAGAGAAAATTCGGGTAATTGTACATGCGTAAAATTATGCGTAAGTGGCGATGTGGATATACCGCAGCCTGTGCCCATTCCCGCATTTTTAAACATCGGCGGAATTGATTATGAAACCCAGATGCAGAGCCATGTTGGACAAACCGGACTTACAAATGGTAAGTACGCCTTTCATAATTCACTAAGATTAAATGGCATACTTGCCCAAACCTATGCCGGGGCTCCGCTTGAATATTGTTTTGAATATACTAAGCAATATAACGGTGCCGGCCTGCCCATTAACTGGACCCGGGTTTTGGCCGACAAGATTGACCAATGTGATATTGGTTATGTAGAAAAAGCAACACTGATGCCTGCTGATATAACGCATCCATTTCCGTGGTATCAATACAATTATCAACATTGTGTTGTAAATGCCGCTTCAAACCCGGGAGTAACTATTGGCGTACCGGTTGATGCACAAGGCTGGATACTGGTACCACAGCAAAATGATAATCCGTTAAACGCCGCAGGCAATGGAATGTTTGTTGCAAACGGAAACCAGATAAGGCTTAATTCTGTAAAGCTGGATACTTTTACCCCGATAGACCTGACAGGTTTGATTGCAGGAAACTCATCCACATCAACAGGGCAGGCCCTGGGTGCCGATGAAGTTTTTGCTATTAGAATGTTGGTGCGTAAACAGGGCAACAATGCATCGGTGGCAGAGGCCGGAAGGTGTACAAGAACAGCAATAAACAACACCCGTTATAATGGTATGAAACATCATCCAAACTGGAACCCATGGACTGGCAGTAACGAGTATGGAGTTTCAATGTTTGATCTGCAGCAGTTGCAGGCAGCAGGTTGTGCTAAAATTACAACACAGGTTGATGTATTATTCAGCAGTGCACATCCAAATCTAGGATCAATAGATGTAAAGCTTACAGGTCCCAACGGTACCATTACGCTTCCGGTACCGGCACCTGGCAATCCTGTTGATCAGTTTGGTACCATCACACATGTGTTTGCGCCGGCAGATCCTTTATGTGCTTATATAGTTACCTACACTACTACTTTCCTGCTAACAACAGGCGATAATAATCTGGATCCGGTTGTAGACCAGGTTGCGTTCTGCAGATAACACAACATATACAATTGCAGTTGGCTTAATAAACCAACTGCAATTCTTTTAAAATTTCAGTTAAAGGAGTAAGCCCAAAATCCGTTGACAGAGTAGGCAAAACTTTTAAAATTTAAATAATGCCGAGCGTAACCAGTTATCATATTTTATTTTATGGCAGTCCGGATGGATACCAGACCAACCGTGCACAGATTGCTTTATACAATGGTGGCAACACTGTTGCTTTTGTACGCTTCAACGACCCCGGAATGACTTTTGAAAATGATTATACAGATGCAGGCATCATACGCATGCACATGCCAAGCACCATGTTTGAAAACGTGGCTGATATGTTGCGTAACGAAAGCCCCATCAACGTTTACTTTGCTGCCGGCAAAGGATTTTTAGGTACCGGTGTAGAGCCGGTTGGAGAAGGGGAATAAAATAATTAACCTCACCTTATATTCCTGTAGATAATTTTATCTGCGGGATTTTTTTTGTGCAGCTAAAAAAATTTCTGCAAAATTTATTTCGGTCTTTGGCACCTCTTCATGCTATATTGTCATTTTTTACGAACTTGTACGATATTTGTTACATTGAAACTTTTCGATGTATAATTAAACAAGACTACTGAATGAAAATATTACTACGCTACTTAAAGCCTTATAAATGGCTGGTGGCACTTACTTTAACTTTAGCTGCCATTAATATTGGTTTTTCTTTGATTGATCCTATTCTTTTAGGAAAGCTCATAAACCTCGCAAACGATCACCAGGGCGGTACAAAAACGCCTGTTCAAAACTTTAACTGGGATCGGTTTTTCTATTCCTTTACATGGCAAAAGCCAGGCGTGTGGTTTATTTTAGTATGCTCCATTTCGGTTGCTATGGTAAGCCGTATTGCCAAGGCTTTTCAGGATTATTTTTTAAATGTGGTAATTCAAAAGTTTGGTGCCAAGGTTTTTACAGATGGCCTGCAACACGCTATGAAACTGCCTTACCAGGAATTTGAAGATCAGCGCAGCGGCGAAACACTTTCTATTTTAACTAAAGTACGTTCGGATGTAGAAAGGTTTATGACCAATTTCATCAACATTTTATTTGGTGTAATTATAGGGGTAGTTTTTGTGTTTGTGTATGCAGCCGTGTACATACACTGGAGTATTCCGGTGGCTTATATTGTGGGTATTTTACTGCTTACTGTAATCACCAATTTTCTCAGCAAAAAAATAAAGATTATACAAAAAAATATTGTAGGCGAAACTACCGCTCTTGCTGGCTCTACAACCGAATCGCTACGCAATATTGAACTGGTTAAAAGTTTGGGACTTACAGAGCAGGAAGTAAGCAGGTTGAATAAAAATACTTATAAAATTCTGGGACTCGAACTCAAGAAAGTAAAAAAAATCCGCAGCATCAGTTTTATACAAGGCACTTTTGTAAATACATTGCGCCAGGTAATTCTGTTTATTTTGATGTACCTTATTTTTCATGATGAAATGAATGCGGGGCAGTTGGTAACCATGCAGATATTTTCCTTCTTCGTTTTTGGTCCGCTACAGGAAATCGGGAACATCCTGCTTTCTTATCGTGAGGCTGAAGCTTCGCTAAACAATTTTCATAACCTGATGATAAAAGAACCGGAGCTGGAACCTGCCAATCCAAAACCGCTCAACAATATTGAAACACTCTCTTTTAAAGGGGTTTCTTTTAAACATAAATCGGCCACGCATAAAGCCATCAACAATATCAGCTTTGATGCAAAGATCGGCGAAACTGTAGCCTTTGTTGGTCCATCGGGTTCGGGTAAATCTACCTTGATGAAATTGCTGGTTGGTTTGTATCGTCCGCTTGAAGGTAAGATCATGTACAATAATTTAGATGAAACCGAAATTCATTTTGACGACCTGCGCAAACAGATAGGTTTTGTAACCCAGGATACCAATTTATTCAGCGGCACCATTCGTGAAAACCTAATGTTTGTAAACCCGGCAGCAACCGAGGAAACTTTGAATGATGTGCTTGTAAAAGCTAGCTGCACCGGCCTTTTGGCCAGGGCTGAGAATGGTTTGGATACGATGATAGGCGAAGGTGGTTTAAAATTATCGGGTGGAGAAAAGCAGCGTATTTCCATTGCACGTGCCTTGTTACGCAAACCACATTTATTAATTTTTGATGAAGCAACATCTGCCCTGGATTCTTTAACAGAAGAAGAAATTACCAATACCATCCGTGATATTTCATCTGAAGATGAGCAGATCACCATTTTAATTGCACACCGGTTAAGTACCATCATGCATGCCGACAGAATCTATGTTTTGGAAAAAGGTGATGTAGTTGAAACAGGCTCTCATGAAAAATTGCTGGAAGAAAAAGGATTGTACTATGCCATGTGGCGCCAGCAGATAGGCGAAAGGAAAAGACCAACATTAACTCCATCACTAAATTAAAAAAAATGGCACCAATTGAAATACTGGGTTTGGTAGCAGGTACAATTACCTCGGTAACTTTTTTACCGCAGGTTATAAAAATATGGCAAACCAAATCAGCTAAAGATCTTTCGTTGATGATGCTGCTGCTGCTGATGCTGGGCGTAGTGCTATGGCTTATTTATGGATTGGTTGTTATGAGTACTGCCATTATTTATACCAACAGTATGGTACTGGCAATGAGTTTGATTATGTTATATTTTAAGGTGAGGTTTAAGTAACAGGTATCATTTGTTACAGTTATCAGTTTATGCTTCAGTACCTTTGCATACATGAGTAACCCAAAACCCAAGCCCAATTACTACTGGAGTATTTTAACCATGAAATGTCCAAGGTGCCGGCGTGGTAAGATGTTCAGCGATGCAAACCCCTACAAAAGCCTCAAGCTTTCTCATATATTTGATATGCCCGAAAAATGCCCGGTCTGCAACCAGCGTTACGATCTGGAAGATGGATTTTGGTTTGGTACAGGTTATGTAAGTTATGCACTGGCAGTGGCTGTTTCTGTTGCAACCTTTGTAGCATGGTATGTATTAATTGGTATTTCAACAGAAGATAACCGCATATTCTGGTGGTTGGGTACAAATGCAGTTATATTGGTGGTTACACAACCTTGGCTTATGCGGTTAAGCCGTGTTTTGTACATGAGATTTTTTGTTAAGTACGATGCTAATTATGAAAATACAGCACCGGTGGAACTGCATTAATCTGCACTCTTTTTAAAAATATCTGTAAAAATATTTTCTTTATTCAACTCCTCAATATCGCTGAGCACCAGCTCAATGGCCTTGGTGCTTTTATTAATTTCAAGCAGCGATAAAATTATTGACAGCGTTAAAAACAACAGGCTTGCAGCAAAAATTATGTTTGCAACAGGCATCCAGTTTTGGTAAATGCTAAACATACAAAGTACGCAGCATAAAAAACTAAGTATGCCAAAAGCCTGCATGTAACGTATCAGGTTTAACCGGCTGCGTATATTTTTTATCTGGCCCAGGATGTTTATTTCTTTTTCGCCGCGGTTGTATTCATCGTGCAGCTTGCGTACCAGCGATGCCAGTGATAAGAAACGGTTGGTGTAAGCCAGCATCAATAATGTTATTGCCGGAAACAGCAACGCCGGTGTGTTTATATTTATATCAATCATTGTACAAAATAAGATTGTTTTGGGGATATATTTAATGTAGGAATTCAATAAAATTAGTTTAGATGAATCCGCTGGCGAAGTTAGTTTTTGAAAGCCTCGTAGAGGCTAAAGATTGGTAGAAAAGTATTAAAGTATCTGGCAAAAGTGCCATAGGCACGATAGACCTTTGGGTGTTTCTATCATACCTACGGCATTTATTTATATTATTTTTGTTTTCTACCAATCTTTCGTCCCTAACGGGACTAATCAAAATAACTGCGCCAGCAGGTTAAATGATTAGGTTAATATTGCAGTAAGAAATTTAAACTGCTGATGAAGAAGAATTTTATATTTTCTATACATTCCATTGCCGGCCTGGTATCGGGTCTTTTTATTTTATTGATGTCAATATCCGGCGCTGCATTGCTTTTTCATGAAGATGTGGACAGGGCTCAGGCTCCGGAAGTGGGAAATTTTTATAATACCGCTTATAGTATCGATAAATCTTATACTGCATTGCAACAGCATTACCCAACAGCACAAATCAGTAATTGTGTGTTGCCTTTGGGAGTAACCAGTCCAATTACTTTTACGGTTTACGATTCATCTTGTAAAACCGGTACGGCTCCTTTGCAGGTTTTTCTGGAACCACTGAACGGGAGTATTTTAAAAACAAGGGGTAGTAATGATAGTGTAATGAGTTGGTTATCCAAATTCCACAATTCATTTCATCTGGGTAAAACTGGCGAGTGGCTGCTTGGTTTTTTTGCATTGATTTTTTTACTGAGTATCATTACCGGTTTTATACTTTTCAGAAAAAGTATAATTGCTGTTTTATTATTTAAGAAAGCCGTGTACAACAAAAAAAACCTGCACCAGTTAATTGGAGTTTATGCTTTATTATTTAACCTGATGATTGCCGTTACCGGTTTCTGGATGCAGCGTTACGTTTTTAAAAAGGAATTTTATGCGGTTGACAATTACACACCGGTTTTAAAAACCTCGCCGCCTTTATCTTTTAAATTTGATTCGGCTTTTGCACAAGTAAAAAAAACGTACCCCGATTTTACTGCCCATGTAATTTATTTTGCACAAAGTAATAAAGGCAAAACAGCCTTGTATGGCAGCCGCAGCCGCAACTCATATATACACTCCAAAAAATTTGCCGATGCCATTTTTTTAGACAGTGCAGGTGCCATTGCCAAAACAAGATTTGTAAATGAAATAAGTGCCGATGACCGGTACGATATCATTAACTCTCAACTGCACATGGGGCGCTTTGGCGGCATGGGAATAAAAATTATTTATTTTATTTTTGGGTTGAGTGGAGGGTTGTTGAGTGTAACGGGGTTTTTGTTGTGGTGGAGGAGAAAACGTTTTTGAGTGCTTAATGATTTGTATTTTTAAATTATGATCAAATTTCCCAGGCAAATTAGTTCAGAATATTTTGAATTCGCCAGTACGTATTCATTAACAGAATTCAGTGATAAACTTGAAGACCTTGCCTTAAAATCCAGAACCTTTAGTGTATCTCCTAATTTATTTGTTATACTATTACCGGGTAATCAATTTACTGTTAAAACTAAAGTTGGAATGGGGCCATGGAACAGCGCACTTTTTGGTATTGGCACAAGTGTAATACTAAAAGGATACTTCCTTAAAAATAATTTGAATGAAACGCAGGTAAATATTACTGTTGCTCCCCACTACTTATTTGCTGTTTGTTTTTTGATATTGCCATTGGTTTTTATAATTATGCTAATTATAAATATTGGGGTCGGGCAAAAGTTTCTTGAAATTTATACTTTAATATTTATCATGATGATAGGAGTTCCGGCCGCTTTACTTTTTGTAAGTGAATTATCCAAGAAGCGCCTTTTGAAAAGGTTTGTGAGTTATACGCACCTTACTAAAATTCCATGAATTTTTCAGGTATAAACCACAAAGATTTATTATTTCCCCAAATTAAAACTCAGTGGCACATTCAGTTTAACACTAAAATTTCTGCCCATATTAAAAACACCGTTTCTGCCGGTTGCTACATTTTCTTCGGCATATTTTAAACGGCTTAAATGATTTTGGTAAGCAACATCAGCTATGTTGATGGCACTAAAACTCAGGCTGAATAAAGTTTTATTTTTTGCAGTTACAAAATCGGCACCAATGCCGGCATTTAATAAAGTGTAACCGGGGGTTTTTGTTTCGGTGTTGTAAACGGTAAATACGTTCTTCTTATCAAAAGTATTATCCACTTCAAACTTTGCATAAAAGTTATGGATGTTTTTAGTGAGGTTATTAAAGCTTCCTTTAAACTCGGTTACCAGTTTGGTAGCAGGAATAAAAGGAAGATATTTATTGCCTTCAATGGGCGTTCTTAATTGTCCGCTAACAATGGAGAAAGTATTTAAAACATGCAGCCAGTCCAACGGATGCGGATGAATATCCAGTGTTGCTTCCAAACCGGTTAAAGCTGCTTTGGTTTGATCGAATTTAAATGCAGTTAACAGGTTACCGTTAACATTCACCAGGCTATCACCACCGCCGGCAGCTTCTAATTTTCTGTAAAAAATAAAATTATCAAAGCTGTTGTAAAAAGCAGAGAGGCCAATGGATATATGTTCTGCACTGTATTCCACACCGCCATCTAATTGAATACTGGTTTCGCTTTTTAAATTGTTGTTTCCGTATTCGTAACGTATTGTTCCCTCATGTGCGCCATTGCTGGCCAGCTCCGGAATACTGGGCGCCCTGAAACCACGTGCAATGTTGAATTTTAAATTTATCGCTTTGGTAACCTGCGCCGCCAGGCCAACACTGCCCGATACATTGGAGAAAGATTTTTTAAACCCGTTTCCTTTAACTGTCGTTCCATCTAATAAATTACCGGCATCTATATTCCGGTTATCAAGACGTACACCGCCGCTGATGGTAAGTTTGTTGATTATTTTTTGTGTAAAAGCATAAATGCCAAAATCGAAAAGATTGTAATTGGGTATCAGTTGTTCAACGCCTTTATTGGTATTTTGCTGCTTCATACCATTAATGCCGATTGAAGTTTTCCAGTTTTTCTTCTCCGCAAAATGAAACTGGCCGGTGTATGTAAAAGTTTGCAGGTCGAAAAATAATGCACGTTCATTTACATCATCGGGGTTACCAAATTCTTCCCGTCTGTTTTGCTGGTAGCCAAGGTTAAATGTGAGATAGTTTTTACCAAACTTAATATTGTTATCAGTTGCAATTTTAAAATGCCTGATATGCTGATAAGGAATTAACGGCGTTGTACTTTTAAAATCAGCATCCGTAGCTCTTGCTATTACACCGCCTGCAAGGGTTTTGATAAAATATCCGGTGCTGTCTCTTTCGCCTTCAATCAATCCGGCTTTTAAATTAAAACTGCTGACGAGTAAATGACTGAAACCCCATTTGTCATTGTACCCAAAATAACCACCAATATTGTTCTCGGTAAATTTTGAATTGAATACACGCCCATCATATTTATTTTTATAATCGCCGGCCGCTTTGTTGGATGTGTAAAGGTTCCAGTTGAATCCATTTTTATTTGCACCCACATTAAAATTGATGGTACGCAGATTATTGTTTGATTGATAGTTGCTGGAGAGGTTTGCCTTAATTGTATTTGCCTGTACCGGCACATTGGTAATAATATTTACAACACCGGCCATAGCATCGCTGCCGTAAATAATAGAAGCCGGGCCTTTTAGTAATTCGATTTTGCTTACACTGGCTTCATCTACTTCAATGCCATGCTCATCGCCCCATTGCTGGCCTTCCTGTCGTACACCATCGTTGATGGTTAACACACGGTTATAACTCAAACCTCTTATCACTGGTTTTGAAATTGCGGGACCTGTTGCCAATGTGGAAACTCCGCCGATCTTCGTGAGTGATTCAATAATGTTTGAAGATGTATTTCTGAAAAAATCTTCCTTACGCATTACGCTTACAGCAAACGGAACTTTTTTTAATTGGGTAGCACCGGTTACGCCGGTAACAACCACCGCATTGCTTTCAATAACCGATTCGGAAAGTGTAAAATCTTTAATAACATCGGTATTTATCTCGATGGTTTCAACAATGCTGGTGTAACCAATGTGCGATATTTCAATAAGATGTTTGCCCGGCGGAATATTTTTGATTATAAATTTTCCCGAAGCATCAGATGCAGTGCCGGATTTTATATCGGTGATGTAAATGCTTGCCGCTTCAATGGCAGCGCCGGTTTTGGCATCGGTTATTTTACCGGAGAAAGTGCCATTGATTAAATTATATTTTGCAGTTTCACTGGTGGTATTTGCCAAAGAACTTGTATAAAAACTACAGACAAGCAGTAAAGAAAATAGGCGATTGATAAAAATTTGCATGTGGTATGTTTAATAAATATTCAATAATGCGGCGAAGTGGTTCATGCCTTTATAAGCATACTGTTTCGACCGTTAAAAAAAATATTAAACTACCGGAGGACCACGAAGTGAATAAAAAATAGTTGGGGAAGAAGGAAGTTGAACAATATTAATATTTGTTGCAAGTACAAAAATCTGAATGGGAGATAAGTTTTTAAATATTTCCGTTTCAGTAAAAGGCGATTCGGCAACAATATTATCGCAGTGACAATTGAAAGTTTTTTTACTGAGCTGCTCTGTATTTTTATCAGTAATTTTTTTACAGGTATCAGTATGGTTGGCCAGCCAGTTATGTAAAGCAATGGTAGGCGTAATGCTGAATGCAAATACAATAAGCATACAGACGGCTACAATTTTCTTTATGGCGGGGCTTGTGATCAATGTTTATTTTTTGCTACAATGTTGCAAATATAGATATTTTGTTTGAATTACCAGACCCGCATTTTTTAAATGGTAAATTAAAATTTTACATCAAATAAACCTTGTTGAATTAATCCAGTCATACCCACACAAAAATTACAACTATGCAAATTTTAAAAAAACTATTCTTTCTATTTACATGTGTAGCGGCTGTAAGTTTCTCCGCAAAAGCACAGGAAGATTCAACCGGAATGCCCGGCGATAATTTCAGCCTGCAGGGCGCATTGGAAATGTTTAAACAGTCATCTTCCATTGAGGAATTTGAAAAACTTATAAACACCGAAAATAAAAATGTAAACAACCTCGATTTAAACGGCGATGGCGAAACTGATTATATAAAAGTAATTGACAAAGCAGGTAAAGATGTTCACGCTTTTGTTTTACAGGTAGCAGTATCTGAAAACGAAAACCAGGATATTGCAGTGATAGAACTGGAAAAAACAGGCGATGCCACAGCCATGCTTCAAATAATTGGTGATGAAGAAATTTACGGAGAGCAAAAAATTGTAGAAGCATCCGACGAGGGAGATGAAATGGATAACAATACAGATGCTAAAGAAAATGGCCCCCATGCTGATTATAATTTTGAAGGCAACCGCATTGTAGTAAACGTTTTCTACTGGCCGTCGGTTCGTTTTGTTTACCGCCCGGCCTATGTGCCCTGGATTTCTCCATGGCGCTGGAGGCATTATCCAAATTACTGGAAGCCGTGGCGCCCAATGGCATGGCATGTGTTTCACCCACGTGCTTATATATATCACAGGCATTACGCTGTTGTACGCACACACCGCGTTGTAGCGGCACACCGGGTTTATACACCATACCGTACAAGCTCAGTAATTGTAAGAAATAGAACCACAGTGGCCCGCAATAATTACAGAGTTACCAGAACCAGAACCCGTGTTACCGGTCCAAGGGGCAATACAAGAGTAAGAACAAATACTACTGTACAGCCAAGAGGCAACGGCGGAAGAAATAATGATGATGACCGTAGAAAAAAGGGAAGACGAGGATAAAAACTTTACAAAAATTGATTGGGCTGCAGGATAAAACCTGCAGCTTTTTTTTTCTGCATTACGATTGTTTTTTTGGAAAAAGAAAAGAAAAATCTTTTTTTCAGCTGCGCTAAAAAACTGATAGCCACGAAGGCGCAAAGGCACGAAGTAGAAAAATGCGTAGCATTTTCCTTAGTGCCTTTGCGCCTTCGTGGCTAAAATCAATTTTGTAAAAATTGATTTCCTGACTTTTGAAATACTTGTTAATAGCAACTTGTAGAAACCGCTGCTTTGGTAACATCGCCTTCGACAAGCTTGGGCTTACATTATAATTTTAATGCCCAATTCGTATAAAATTAATTTATCTTGAATCAAAATCATTTTTCATGGCTCAATACATTTTAGCGCTCGACCAGGGTACAACCAGTTCCCGTGCAATAATTTTTGATAAAAAGGGAAGTATTATCTGCACAGCACAAAAAGAGTTTACACAAATATTTCCACAGCCGGGTTGGGTAGAGCATGATGCCAATGAAATATGGAGCACACAATTAGGCGTGGCCGCAGAAGCCATTACCAAGGCAGGATTATTGCCAGAAAATATTGCAGCTATCGGCATTACCAACCAAAGGGAAACAACGGTGGTTTGGGAACGTGCAACCGGTAAACCCATTTACAATGCCATTGTTTGGCAGGATAGAAGAACGGCTGCTTTTTGTGATGAATTAAGAGCGAAAGGGTTGGATAAAATGATACAGAAAAAAACAGGTTTGATCGTTGATGCTTATTTTTCTGCAAGTAAAGTAAAATGGATTTTAGATAATGTAGAAGGTGCAAGGGTTAAAGCAGAAAAAGGAGAATTATGTTTTGGCACCATTGATACCTGGCTGGTTTGGAATTTAACCAAAGGGCAAATTCATGTAACGGATGTATCCAATGCATCACGTACTATGTTGTGTAATATACATACACTGCAATGGGATGGAGAGCTTGAAAAAATATTTGATATACCCGGTAACATGCTGCCGCAAATACGCAGCAGCAGCGAAGTGTATGGTACCACACAAAATATTTTAACATCTCATAATATTCCCATTGCAGGTATTGCCGGCGATCAGCAATCGGCATTGTTCGGACAAATGTGTACACAGCCCGGCATGGTTAAAAACACCTACGGCACCGGCTGTTTTATGCTGATGAATACCGGTGAGCAACCCGTAATCTCCAGCAATAATTTATTAACCACCGTTGCCTGGAAAGTGAACGGCATTACCCATTATGCTTTGGAAGGCAGCGTTTTTATTGCCGGTGCTGTGGTGCAATGGTTAAGAGATGGATTGGGAATTATAAAAAAATCTGAAGAAGTTGAAACGCTTGCAAAATCAGTTGAAACTGCTGATGGAGTTTATGTGGTGCCTGCATTTGCCGGCCTGGGTGCACCGCACTGGAACCAATATGCAAAGGGAACCATGGTTGGCATAACCAGAGGAACAACTGCTGCACATATTGCCCGTGCATCTTTAGAAAGTATTGCTTACCAAACCATGGATTTATTAAAGGCCATGGAAGCCGATTCGGGAATTTCTATAAAAGAATTAAGGGTGGATGGTGGTGCAACGGCCAATAATTTATTGATGCAGTTCCAGGCAGATATTTTAAATACAAAAGTGGTGCGGCCGGTAATAACTGAAACAACTGCATTGGGTGCGGCTTATCTTGCTGGCCTCGCCGTTGGTTACTGGAAAAATATTGAAGCCATACAGAATCAGTGGCAGGGAGATGTAAGTTTTGATTCTGCCATGCCTGTTGCTGAACAGGATGCGTTGAAGAAAGGATGGCAAAGGGCAATTAAATCTGCGATTGCGTGGGCGGATGATAAATGAATTTTATAACACTAATTGAAACCAATTACACGAATTACACGAATTGAAAAATGTATGTTTTTAATTCGTGTAATTCGCTTAATTCGTGTAATTTGATTTACAAACTCTGCTTATGAATAATTTCCTCTACGAACTTATTGGAACTGCCTTTTTAATTTTATTGGGCAACGGCGTTAATGCCAATGTGGTATTAAGTAAAACCAAAGGTCATAACAGCGGTTGGATAGTGATTGCATTTGGTTGGGCCATTGCAGTTTTTGTGGGTGTGTATGTTTCTGCTGCACATAGCGGTGCACATTTAAACCCGGCTGTAACCATTGGGCTTGCAGCTGCTGATAAATTCGATTGGGCCCTTGTACCCATATATATTGGCGGACAATTTACCGGCGCCATGATTGGTGCATTTTTGAATTGGGTAGCCTATAAAAAGCATTTTGATGAAACCGAAGATGCCGGTGCCAAGCTGGCTGTATTTTGCAATAGTCCGGCAATACCTAATATTCCCTTCAACTTAGCTACCGAAATTATTGGCACATTTGCGCTGGTATTTGGAGTCTTCTTTATTACCGGTGCCGATGCCGGATTGCGTTCTTTGGATGCCCTGCCAGTTGCATTATTAGTATTGGGCATTGGCTTAGGCTTAGGTGGTCCAACGGGCTATGCCATTAACCCGGCAAGAGACCTTGGGCCACGTATCATGCATTTTATCCTTCCCATAAAAGATAAGGGAAGTAGTGGCTGGAGTTATAGCTGGATACCGGTTGTGGGGCCGTTAGTTGGGGGGATTTTGGCGGCTTTAGTGTTTAAAATGCTGTAATGTTTTAATGCCTCGTAGAGGCAAAAGATTTATAGAATAAATAATAAACCCCGACAAAAGTGCCGTAGGCACGACAGATCGCAGGGATTTTCTATCATGCCTATGGCATTTAAATCCGATACCCTTTATTTTCTACCAATCTATCGTCCCTATCGGGACTTATCCAAAATAAGCCTGGCTAAAAGGCAAGATATATCCGCTTCAATTAATGCCCAATAGCAATCCTCCCCCTGAACGGAGCGTCGCCACAGCCGCCAAATCAAGGCTCAAAAGTTCGTCCCCAAAAAAATCTCTTCAAATTTTTAATTCCAAACCTCAACCCTTACCTTTGCGGCTCGAAAATTAAACATCCTTTTTTATGGCTAATACCGGTAAAATAAAATCAATCATCGGCGCTGTGGTTGACGTTCAGTTTGACAGCGACAGCAAACTACCCGAAATTTTAAATGCATTGGAGTTAAAACGTGAAAACGGAGATACTTTGGTGTTAGAAGTACAACAACATCTTGGAGAAGACAGTGTACGTACCATTGCGATGGACGGAACAGAAGGTTTGGTACGTGGTACCGTTGTAACTGATACCGGCAAACCTATTGCAATGCCTGTTGGTGATGCAATTAAAGGCCGTTTATTTAATGTTACCGGCGATGCGATTGATGGTTTGCCACAGGTTAGCAAAGAAGGTGGCCGCCCAATTCATGCCAAGCCGCCATTATTTGAAAACCTGAGTACAGCCAACGAAATTTTGTACACCGGTATTAAAGTAATTGACCTGATTGAGCCTTATGCAAAGGGTGGTAAAATTGGTTTATTTGGTGGAGCAGGTGTGGGTAAAACGGTATTGATTCAGGAATTGATCAACAATATTGCGAAAGCATATAGTGGTGTTTCGGTATTTGCAGGTGTAGGTGAAAGAACACGTGAAGGAAACGATTTGATGAGAGAGATGATTGAAGCAGGTATCATGAACTATGGCGAAAAGTTTAAGCATAGCATGGAAGAAGGTGGATGGGATTTGAGTGCGGTGAATATGGAAGATTTGAAAGAATCAAAAGCAACTTTCGTTTTTGGACAGATGAACGAACCACCGGGAGCAAGGGCTCGTGTGGCTTTGAGCGGATTAACGATTGCAGAATATTTCCGTGATGGAGATGGTACCGGACAGGGAAAAGATATCTTATTCTTCGTAGATAATATCTTCCGTTTTACACAGGCAGGTTCTGAGGTATCGGCTTTGTTAGGCCGTATGCCATCTGCGGTGGGTTACCAGCCAACACTGGCAACAGAGATGGGATTGATGCAGGAAAGAATTACTTCTACCAAAAATGGTTCAATTACTTCTGTACAGGCGGTATATGTACCTGCTGATGATTTAACTGATCCGGCTCCGGCAACAACATTTGCCCACTTAGATGCTACAACGGTATTGAGTCGTAAGATTGCCGATTTGGGTATCTATCCTGCGGTTGATCCTTTGGATAGTACCTCAAGAATTTTGACTCCGTTAATCGTTGGTGACGAACATTATAACACAGCTAACCGTGTAAAATTAATTTTACAGCGTTATAAAGAATTACAGGATATCATCGCCATCCTTGGTTTGGATGAGTTAAGTGATGAAGATAAACTGGTTGTATCACGTGCACGTAAAGTACAACGTTTTTTAAGTCAGCCTTTCTTTGTGGCTGAGCAGTTCACCGGTTTAAAAGGTGTGTTGGTGCCTATCGAAGATACAATCCGTGGTTTTAATTCTATTATGGATGGTGAAGTGGATGAGTATCCTGAAGCGGCATTTAACCTGGTAGGTACTTTGGAAGATGCGATTGAAAAAGGTAAAAAATTAATGGAAGCGGCAAAAGCCTAATTGATATGACTTTAGAAATTCTTACACCAGAACAAAAAATTTTCAGTGGCGATGTGTACGGCGTACAATTGCCGGGCATTGCAGGTTTGTTTGAAGTATTGGAGAAGCATGCTCCGCTTGTAAGTGCCTTAAAAGAAGGTAACCTGAAAATTTTAAAAGATAAAACGCAGACAACTTCTTATACCATTAAAAGCGGTTTTGTAGAAGTTCTGAATAATAAAACAACTGTTTTGGTGGAAGGTGCGGTAGAAGTTTAAAAGAAAACTTTTAATATAGATAAGACCCATACAATTATTGTGTGGGTTTTTTATATTCATGTATATTCGTAACAATAGTGGCTAGTAAAATCACCATAATTATTCCTACTTACAACGAGGCAGCATCAATTGGTAAATTGATTGCTTATTTGCAATTGCATGGAAAAGATAATGTTGCTGAAATCATCATCAGCGATGGCGGCAGTACCGATGAAACCCTTACTGCTGCTCAACAATGTGGTGCAACTGTATTAACTGGTTGCTTAAAAAGCAGGGCTGCCCAATTGAATTCCGGTGCCTTAAAAGCCGGAAGCGATATTTTATATTTTGTTCATGCCGATTGTTTTCCTCCGGAAAATTTTGCTGCTGATATTATTAAAGCTGTAAACACCGGCTTTGATTTTGGGCGGTACAGAACCAAGTTCGATTCATCAAATTTTTTGCTTAAAATCAATGCATGGTTCACCCGCTTTAACTGGTTTATTTGTTACGGTGGCGATCAGACCTTATTTGTAACTAAAAAATTATTTGAGCAGTCAGGCGGTTTTAAGAATGAACTGCTCATTATGGAGGAATATGAATTTTGTAACAGGCTGATGAAAGATTATAATTACAAAATATTTGCAGATACAACATTAATAAGTGCAAGAAAATATGATGGTAGAAGCTGGCTGAAAGTTCAACTGGCAAATCGCAAAGCTGTACAGCTTTTTAAAAAGGGAGTCGGCCAACAAGAGATTGTAAAAACCTATAAAGAAATGTTAGGGTAACAGTGTGTTTTACTCTTTAAAGTTGGCTTACCGTAAACTAAAAATCACCTTTTTTCGTATTTAAAAACAATGGAGAGATTTATAAACGGCATACAACAGGTGGGCATTGGAGTGCAGAATGCAAAGACCGCTTTTGAATGGTACAAAAATATTTTTGGTACCGATATCGTTGTATTTAAAGATACAGCAGTTGCCAGCCTAATGAAACAGTACACCGGCGATATTGCCCAAAAGCGCCATGCGATACTGGCCATGAATATGCAGGGTGGAGGAGGTTTTGAACTGTGGCAATACGCAGAAAAAATGCCCGAAGCACCTGCTTTTGAAATTGCCCTGGGTGATACTGGTATTTTTGCAGTTAAAATACGCTGCAAAAATGTTGACAACATCTATGATTTGTATAAGAGCCAAAAAGTAAATATTTTAAATTCACCTGCACACAATCCCGATGGCAAAAAACATTTTTTTATTAAAGATCCCTGGAATAATATTTTTGAACTGATTGAAGATGAATATTGGTTTATAAATGAAAATAAATTAACCGGTGGAGTTGCAGGTGTTGTTATTGGAGTTAGTGATTTGTGTACAGCTGTATCATTTTATAAAAACGTACTTGGATTTAAAGAAGAAATTTACAACGATGAAGCAGTTTATAACGATTGGAAAGGTTTAAAGGGTAGTGAAAATAAATGCAGACGTACCATTTTAAAAAAATTCTGGAAACCAAGCGGTGCATTTGGCAAATTATTGGGGCCGGTGCAAATCGAACTGGTACAGGCTTTACATTATCAACCTAAAAAAATATTTGCTGACCGGCATTGGGGCGATATGGGTTTTATACATGTTTGCTTCGACCTGAATAATATGAAAGCTCATGAAAAAATCTGTGTAGATAATGGATATCCCCTAACTGTAAACAGTGCCAATAGCTTTAACATGGGTGAGGCAGCAGGGCACTTTTCTTATAACGAAGACCCGGATGGTACATTGATTGAATACGTGGAAACACACAAAGTGCCTATTGCAAAAAAGTTTGGCTTGTATCTTAATATACAAAAACGTAACCCCAAAAACTGCCTGCCAGACTGGATTGTAAAGTGTTTAAGATTTAGCAGGGCAAAGTAAAAATTAATCGAGCTGGGGTTTTAACTGCACAAAAGCCCATGCCGTAAAAGGCAGTATGACTACAGCAAAAAAACTTAGCCAGCTTCCTGTAAAATAAAGCATAAAAAAGGTTACTGATAAAAGAAAAACCGGGTATAAAATAAATAAAAAAGCAATCATTTTAGAGTCAGCATGCCCATCTTCTTTTATTAAAATATTGCCAAGCCATTTTGTAAAATAAAATAATGGCGCATGTAAAATGCCACCAATAATAGCCGGCATTAGTAGAACTATTTTTTTTACTAAAGAAATCTTCACAAAAAAATGTTGATGCTGCAATGCTTTATCATTTGTATCAATTTCAAAAACAGTTTTACTTAACTGGCTTTTTAAATTATCATTAAACTGTTTGATGGCGTTTCCATGGCTATCGTTGTAATCAATATTTTCTTTGCAAATAAAATCACCAAAATACAATTTTATGTTTTTGCCAAATTTTTTAAAAGAACTGTAATTGATTGCAACCGGCAATACTTTTACATCAATCCCGTCCTGCCAACTGCTGATTGCCAGCCTGGCCGTACCTTTTTTTAATGCCCTTAAATGCCATTCGTTAACACAAAGCCCTTCACTGAAAATAAGAACAATGCCGTTTTTTTTAAAAACTTTTTTGCAAAGATCAAAAGTTGTATAATTCTCTTCCATATTTTCCACACCTTCGCTAACACGATAGACCGGAAACATTTTAAATAGCGTAAGCACTTTTGCAGCCATTTTATTTTTAAAAGCATCGCCACGGGCAAGCGAGTAAACGGTACCATCAAATAATGTGCAAAGTATAATAGCATCTAAAAATGAATTGGGATGATTAACCGCAAGCAGCAACGGTCCTTTATGTTTTAAAAGCTCTTTACGGTTTATGGCCATATCCCTGCAATAAAGCGGTAAGGCAAGCCGGGCAATAATTTTTACGATAGAGTAAAGCAAAAGCGGTATTGTTTGAAACTGGAAGATAATTATAAATCAAACAAAAAAGGCAAGCGCAGAATTTCGA
>JANMBZ010000110.1:0-2847 GCA_031360765.1 Chitinophagaceae bacterium | reverse complement strand
ATTTCAATACTGGTTATACCCAATAATGATGGTTTAATGATGGCAACAGAATTTACAGGAATATTTACATCCTTGGTCAGGTTCATGTTAACCAATATCTCCTTCATGTTCTTATCCGTGGTAATGCTGTAAACCGTGCCAACCTGCAAGCCATTTATAACAACCGGGTTGGAAGGTTGAAGCCCCTGTACATTGGTGTATTTGGCAAAAATATTATGACTTTTTCCAAAGAAGGTTTTGCCTTTTAAGAAGTTGAAGCCCAGCACCAATAAAACGATAGCGATGGCCGTTAAAGAACCTATTTTTGTTTCGTTTGAAATTTTCATAATTAATTATATGGCTTTAGCAATTATTAAGCCAAGCCCAAAAGTAGCTTAATTCTTTAATTCAAACTTTACCTCAGCGTTATTTTTCATATCGGACGATAAACGTACTTCATGGCGGTTTGGTCCGTCATTGATGATCATCAATGCAGTGTTGGGGGGAATATTCCCCACGTTTTCAGCAAATAAAACCAATTCATTGCTTTTCCCAGGTTCAATATTCAGCGTAAGTGATAATGGGTTGGTGCCTAATGTTTTTTTGGTAACTACCTGTTCGCCGATGAAATAAACCGAAACAATATCATTGTCAACATCACCATCATCATACAGATCAACGGTGATCTTTTTATTTTTAACGTTGATTGTTTTTACATCTTTAATATTTCGAGTTTCGTAAACAGCAACGGGGTTAGCAGGTTTTTTATCGTTTGATACTGCAGGAGGTGCCGGTGTATTGTTGTTAAGGCCCTCAACCTGTGCCTTGTATCGTTTTACTGCTTTTGTAATGGCTTCGGCAAGTTCCTGCTGGCCTTTTTCGCTGTTAATATATTGTTCATCTTCCGGTGTATTTATAAAACCGGTTTCAACCAAAATAGCGGGCATATTAGTAGCTTGTAAAACCCAAATCCCTTTCTGACGCTGGTTTACACCCAAAGCTGGCCTGCCGGTATTTTCAACTTCATCATTAACAAATGTTGCCAGCCTGTCGCTTCTTTCCTGGTATCTTTTGGCATAAATGTTTGCAATTATTCTGCCCGATGCACTGTTAAAATCAAATTTAGTTTCTACTGAATCAATACCACCTGCCTCAATCTCAAAATTTTCATCGCCACCCATTATGGCTTTTAATTTATCACTGGTTTTATGTGCGGCAAATATCCATACGCTGGTACCACTGCGTGTGAGGGGCATTTTAAAATATTCGTAAACCGGTTCTTCAACCTCGTAAGCTGTACTTACTTTAATTTTTTTCTTTTTCTTTTTTATGTAAGATATTTTGTACCGGGTAACCATCCGGGTACCGGTTTGACGCCTGCCGGTTTTTAAGGGGCCGCTATCCGCATGTATGCATAAAAACAAATCGCCTTTATATTCATTGGCAATTCTTGCTTTTTCTGTAGGGGTTTGATAAATATCTGTTGTACGTGTTGGCACCACGTTAACGCCCGGCAGTTGTTTTTTTAATTCATCTACAAGTTTTAATGCAATAGCAAGCGTAACATCTTTTTCTTTTGAGCGTAAGGAATTTTCGTACTGGCCGCTGGCACCCACATCGGTTCCGCCATGCCCGGCATCCACCACAATCGTTTTTATAAGTTTGGGAGTTTGTGCAGATAATTCATTTATTATTAACAATTGCAAAGCAGCAAACACAAATAAAAAGGGCACTTTGTTCCTCAGCATATTCTATTCGTTTTATCGGGGGTTAGTAATTATACAATTATTCACAATTTCATTCTGTTATAATGGCTATTTTTGCCAATCTTGAGTATGAACCAACTGAACAAAGGTAAGGCAAAAAATATATCGGTTTTGGCATTGATACTGTTGTTATTCACCATAACGCTGTATTGCAGTGCCAGCGGTTTTAATACAATGCACTTTCACAGTTATTTAACGGTTGATACTTTACCAGTAAATAAAACAGACAGTGCAAAATTAAAAAGCAATGTTACCATCGCTTCATCTTCTTTAAAAAAACTGGCCGATACAAATATTGTACAGAAGATTGACACCATCATATACAAACCCTCAAAAGATGGACTAGATGCACCGGTAACTTATCATGCAGATGATTCGATGGTGATGGATATCCCCACTAAAAAAATAATTTTATATGGTAAAGGCGCCAATGTAAAATATACCGATAACGAATTGTATGCGCCCAGGATAGAATTTGACCAGCGTACCAGTATTGTTAGTGCTTACCTTGTACGGGATAGTAATGGTAACGTAATTTCATTTGCTGCTTTTAACCAGGGCGATTTTAAAACCAAAAGCGATTCTATGTCTTTCAACATGAAAACGCTTAAGGGAATTACAAAAAGTACATACACCCAGCAGGGCGAAATATATTTTCATGCAGAAAAAATAAAGAAGGTTAACCCCGATGTTTTTTATGGTTACAAGGGCCAGTTTACCACCTGCAATTTAGATACGCCGCATTTTGCTTTTGTAAGTAAAAAATTTAAATTCATCAATAAAAAAATGGCCATTACCGGGCCGGTACATCCTGAGTTTGAAGGCGTGCCTATACCAGTTTATCTCCCTTTTGGAATTTTTCCTTTGCAGAAAGGCCGCCACTCAGGCATACTGGCCCCCACGTTTACAGCCAACGAGCAATTGGGTCTGGCGTTGGAAAATCTTGGCTATTATAAAGTATTGGGCGAAAAATGGGATGTGATATTGCAGGGAACAATTTACTCTTACGGCGGTTGGACGGCCAGTTTGCGGCCACGCTATTATAAGCGTTACAAATACCAGGGTAATATGGCGCTAAATGTAATACGCACCAGGGATCTGG
>JANMBZ010000126.1:0-15925 GCA_031360765.1 Chitinophagaceae bacterium | reverse complement strand
GGATCCTTCGGAAAAAACTTTTGACTGTTACAGGTCCTGGGGTTCTCCGAAGGATCCTGCGGGGAATCCCTAGCTCTCCGCTGAAATAAAACCCGTCGATAATTACGATGGGTTTTATTGTGCCTATGCGCCACGTCAGGTCCATGTCTCCACGAACTATGTTGGCATAAGATAGCTGGATGCTTTTTTTTTATGTTAGTCCTTTTCTTAGACTCATGTAGTGGCTACCCGGTAATTTACAGCTGCTTTTTGGTTAGTAAGATTTTGGTTTGTGAGCAAACGAACAAGCCAGAGTACTTTTAGCCTTTCACAATAGATTTCAGAAATGCCTGAATGCTCTCTGATTTTCCGAGCGGCTCTATTAAACAATTCAATAAATTTACTGCCAAGGCAAGATAGGTAGCTGGGTGTGTTAACTTTTTATATTTGAAAGCGCCAAGCAAAAGCAAAGCAATAATTACTATTTCCGAATAGTAGATTGGTTGCATGATATTAATATCAGGCCATTCTTTGGAATGCATTTCAACATATACATTTTGTATTCCTCGTCCTAAAGCAGGCATCATAATGATAAAAACTGTTGAAATGAGCCACCAGGAATGGTTTTCTAATTGCTTTCTGTGAATGATGCTTTTGATAATTGCAAAACCAAATGCTGTCATCATTACAATTTCTATTGCTGCCACACCTAAAAAGAACCAGGGTTGAAATGGACCAAATTTATCAGCTTTTTCTAAGGCATTTTGTGCGTTTACAACATCTCTGTTCATCATGCTCAGAGCTGTCAGGCAAACTCCGCCTGCGATAAACATGCCTATAATGCCGTTGGTTCTATGCCGTTGAATTTGTGCATGAGTAGCAAAGTAGGGCTGAATAATTAAATAAAGGTACCAAACAGTACCGGTCCAATAATGTATATGAACAGACCAGGCATTGTCTGAAAAATCTCCCCAATAATCTTTAAAAATACCCAGTTGCATAATAATCATTGGGATGAGCATCCAAATGTGCAAAGTCTTGTATTTATTCATGGAGTATGTTTATTTTTTTAAGACATAAGTGCCCAATAAAAATTATCTGTAACGGGCAATGCTTATTTGCAGTACTGGAATTCATTGCTCTTTCTGCCCGCAACCCCGGATAGCTATCGGGGCTGATTAAAGATATAAAAGTACAGGTTAACAAACAAAAGCTCAACAATGTACGTGCAGCCCAGATGAAGCACAACAGCGATAAAATGACCATTGCTCCAATGTCCAGCCAGCCTTGCAGCAAACCTGATGTTACATGCCGCTTTTCAGAGATCCAATTTCTGTTAGGATGTTGTCAAGTTTGCTTAATTCTCTTATTCTAAGTCCTATTTGTGCAAGTTGTCTTGTTAAACTGTCTCCGCAGTTTTCTGGCCCCCAACGTTCTAATATCTGATATTTACCACCTTCAATTAATTCAAACTTCCAAATTTCTCCGTCATGGCCAATTACACAAGAAGTGTCCTGAATAGGTAACTTCCAAAAGCCTATGTTTTGCAGATTTCGAAGGGTATTGTCATAAAGTGTGTCCTTAAATTGAGATTTCAATTGTGCGGCAAGCGTTCCTGTGTAATATCCTCCAATACCATTTGTCACTTTTGTAGTTAATAAACTCCTGCCATTATTTTTGATTAATAGAAGACAGTATGGTTTCCTGAAAACGGGATTTACAGTTATACGAAACCAGTGTATTGATGTGTCAATTTGTGTTGTATCGATATATCGTTCTTCCAAAGCATAAATTAACTGATCGTATTTATTTTTTGCTCTAAGGTCCGGATACTGCTTATCCATAAAAGTCTCAAAAGTTATGCTGTTCCGTCGATCTCGAAAACCCCTGTCAGGAAATGCAAAACTGTCTGTATAAAACTTTCTTTTTTGTTTTTCTGTCCAGCCTTGATGTTTATCTGTCTTTTGGGCAGAAGCAGCACAAGAGATGAAGAATAAAAGAGATGCTATGATTATGAAGGGTCTCATTAAAGTGGCATGTAACGAGCAGGGCTTTGTGCAGGTGTGGAATTAGATATTCGTCCGCCCACAGCCGCTGCTGATTGAAAATATAAAGTTGAAATTAAGAACTAAAGTTGAAAGTTGCTTGTCCTGCCCGAACCACAGCTTGGATTTGGCTGATGTTTGTTTGTCAAGCCACACTTGCACAAAACCGAATGTTAGGCACAGTACATTTACATTTTGTCAATTTGTACGTCTAGTCTTCCATTTTTCAAACACTTCAGCTGAATAAGATTTCCTTGTATATCGTATTTAAAAAGGAAATCATCGTCTGCGAAATTCCTGTTTTTTGATTTAACTAATTTGTCGTTTACTTTTTCAATTCCTATCCCGTATCTTTTTTCCATCCGGATGGGTCTATTTATTTCGTCATAATAAATTTTGACATTGAAAGGGAATTGCGAACAAATTAGACAACCTGAATAAATGTACTTTATAGCCCGTGATAAGTTGTCGTAGATTGTTGTATATGTCCAATTTTTTTTGAAGTCCTTTTCTTTCAGCGGGTCTCTCCAGATTTCAATTGTTGTGTCTTTATAATTGGTGTCTATGAATGGCTGAGGATAGTAATATGGTTCATAAAAGTGCTTTTTATAAAAGTTAAGGTCAATTTGTTGATCAACAAGGAAAGTGTCAATCTTTGACTTAAACACTTTTCCTTTCTCATCAAAATATTTTGTTTTAAAGTGAAGAGTAGAACTACTCTGTTGAGCCAATAAAGACAAAGCAAAAAATAAAGCTAATATCGTAAGCGAGGTCTTCATTGTATTGCCGCTAACGAACAGGGCTTTGTGCAGGCAGGGCATTGTTGTTTGTCCAGCCCGGAACTGAAGCCCAATAAAGAACTAAAAGTACAAGATAACAACTAAAAGGCCAACAGAATTTCGTCCGCCCGAACCAAAGTACAGCAATGCAAACAGCCGAAGTTTGAACGTCAAGCCCTGCTTGCACAAAACCCCATGTTGTGCGTTCGTTTTTGTCCACGGACACAAAACGATAAAATTTATTTGGAAAACTACAATAGAAAATATGATAGTTGATTTGTCAAACCGTGAACCTGTTATTCGGTTTTATAATAGTTTTTGTATTTAAACCTTTCATTTAATACTTGTGTCTGTACCATGCTTTCTAATGTGTCAGTCATTTTTGTCGAACGCATGTAAAGCAGTACTTTTTTTGATTTCAATTTGTCACCGTTGATTTTAAAAATAATGTCTGTGCCGTCAAAGAAACTGGGATTTTGGTATTGCTCTTTTAAAGTGTCATACGGGATTGATTTTAAAAAACTATAAATGCTGTCGCTTTCAGCTTTTGTTAATAATCTTTTATAAACTTCTTTTATGTTTCTATCACTTCTTTTTTCAGTTCCAGTCACAATAATAGAGTTCTGTGTCAACCTGTATTTTGTCGGGTAAGCCCAAGGTGATGAATATTCAATTGAAACGGAAAATGATTTTCGTCCGTCTGTCTTACAACCAATTGTCAATACAGTTGAGGTCAATAATAATAAACTAGTAATCAGTTTCATAATTTAGGAAGTCGCTCCAAAATGACGCACAACTCAAAAATAGCCGAAAGTTTTAATGATTCAAAATAAATTACTATTTTTTAAATCCTTCAAAATCAATTGTTTCAGAAAAAAAACGAAAGATTAAAATCATTTAAAAACTTTCGTCAATACAACCATAATTCAAATCACCAAAAAGACTGATTGTGTCCTCTCCTGAAAAAACTTGACACATTTTGAACAAACGAAAATTCAAAATGAGTAAAGCAACTTCACCAGAAAATTACACTATCCTGGTATCCAATTCCTTTGCCAGGACAGATGAAAAATGCAGTTACGAGCTATCATTCCGTCGTTGGCTTGTACGGCAAATAGAAGAACAGCAGATGACGGTAGCAGACGCTATAGAGCGGTTTAGCTTTAACCCTAAAAATGGCCCTGACCTAATCCGTAGCTGGCGATTAAAATATGCCCCCGAAATGGTTTTATCTTTGTGTGGTATGAGTGAAGCCGATAAACAAAAACTAGCGGCCCTGCAAAAGCAACTAAAGGCAGCCGAGAAGCAACTGGAAGATGCCAGAATGCGCAACATTGCCCTTAACATGCTGATAGATGTAGCCGAAGAAAAACTTAATATTAACATCAGAAAAAAGCCTGGTGCCAAACAGTAATATTGCTGGTGCAGTTGTACAACCACTTCAGTGTTGGTTATTACTGCAAGCTGTTTGGCAAAAGCCGTCAGGCATTTTACGGGCAAAATAAACAAAGTAACGACAAGGGTTTGCAAGATGCGCTGGTGTTAAAACTGGTAGCCGAGATACGCAAAGATTTACCCCGGTGCGGTGTAGATAAATTGCACTATATGCTGCAACAATCCTTTGCCGAACATGGTGTTAAACTGGGCAGGGATGGTTTGTACACTTTGCTTGGCAGATATGGTTTATTAATACGCCACCGCAATAGAAAACCGTACACTACCAACTCACATCATCATTATAGAAAGTACCCCAATTTAATCAGAGACATGAAGCTGAGCAGAGCCGGTGAATTATGGGTAAGCGATATAACTTACATCCGAAAAGCCAGTGGCTTCAGCTATTTGAGCATTATCACCGATGCATACAGCCACAAAATTGTTGGCTACAAACTGCATCCAACCCTGCACAGCGAAGGAGCTGTAGATGCCTTATTAATGGGTGCTGCAGATGCAAAGAAAACTGATTCGTTAATCCATCACAGCGATAGGGGCATACAATATTGCTGCAGCGAATATGTAAGGATGATTGAGCATCTTGGTATCCAATTATCTATGACAGAAAAAGGTGACCCTTATGAAAATGCCATCGCCGAAAGAGTAAATGGTATTTTAAAATACGAGCATGGATTAAAAGCAATTTTTGCTAATGATACCGAAGCAAAGCGTGCAGTAGATGATGCTGTAAAAAAATACAATGAAATAAGGATACACGACAGTGCAGGGCGGCTAACTCCTGCTATTGCGCACGAGCAAAAAGGTATTTTAAAGAAATATTGGAAACCTAAAGTGTACCGCAGCAGAGAAGCTATTATGGAGAAAGCCCCTTAAGATCTACCGACTTATCCACTACGATAAATTTTTTTTAGTAACCAAAAAAATTTTCCGTGTGGATAAGTCTGCACCCTGAAAACAAAGTGAAAAGCTGTCAACCTAAAGCAGGAACAACAACAAAAGCGTAAAGTAAAAACAGCAGTAACAAAACAACAGTCAACCTCATTTAGTAACAACAAAATCTACAGTAAAAATGGTAAGGAATAAAGACCCGGCCTGACAACCAAAAACAGGAATAAAACCAACACTTGTTAGCCAATATTACAAGTAACAAATAAATCTGTAATCTTGTATCAGCAACAGCATAAATCTTGACAACAACAATTAGTTTTTAACCTCAAAATGTGTCAAGTAATTTTAGGAGGGGTCAGGTAGCCCTCCCTAATACAAAGCAATACCTGCAATTTATTGAGGTAGGCCCTGCTTTTTTTCAGGCCATGGTAATAAAAAAGCCCAAAACCGGGGTTTTGGGCTGTAACAAAGTGATAATGTTTGTTTTATGGCTTGGGCTCTTCGCCCTTTTTTGCAAATCGCTTGTTATATTCATCTACTTCACGCATTTGCAGATCGAGCGATCCGTTGCGGCCACGGCTGTTTTGCAGGTTGCCAACAAAATCATCCACCAACTTCATAATATCGGCGCTGTTGGCAAGTTGCGTTTCAGTAATCATTTCGGCAAGCGAAAGCATTACCTGCCGCATTTTTTCCAGCTTTTCATCATAATCAAGCCTGTCTTCCAGTACTTTAGGGTCCTGGTCACGGGCAAGGCTGTTAATATTGTTGCTGGCAATATTACTCACCAGGCGTGCATAACCTTCCCGTACAGGCCCCATGGTACGGCTGCCATCTTTAAATTCTTCGGTAAGGTTAACTTTAAAGGGTTCAATAACCGCAATTTGGTTATTAAGATTGCTGATTACTTCATCGGCAGTTTTTGCCGGCATAAATGTGTTGATTAACATTGGCATTTTTTAAAGTTTTATTGTTAAGTAAATAAATACGTTGTAAAAGGCTATTGGCAGTGGTTTTTAAAGGATGCTGATTAAATTGGATATAAATGTAAGCAGTGCTTTTTATTTAAAAAATACCACAAAGTGGTAATAACAGGTAGGCTTATGGGTAGTTATATGCAGGATTTTTTAATACAATGTATTGAAAGGCATGGAGATATAATGATTTGGTTGCCTATATTGCAGCAGAGGAGGTACAGTTTACTTTTTATTTTTTTTGCTGCCAGCGTAAAACCCCCGACGCTGCCTGGTATTTAACCAGTAGCAGGGTAACATAAGCACAATCCAAAGCAGGGGAGGTAGTTGAACAAAAACCAAAAGCAGCTCAATTTGCCGTTGGTTGGCAGATTAATCGGCGGCAATCAAGGCCTGTTTTAAATGCTAAAGCCACGCTTACTGTGCTGGTAACGCATTGATTTTGCCTAAAAGATTTACAGCAAATTTATTAACGGGGTCAAGCTCCAGTACTTTTTCCATATCTTTTTTAGAAGCGGTATAATTCTTAATGTCGAAGTAAATAGCCCCTCTCATAATATAGGCAGGTTTATAGGCTGCATCAACTGCTATAGCTTTATCCAGGCTGGCAATGGCAAGATCATTAAGTGCTTTTTTATTCAATGAAATGGATTTATCAACATATGCTTTTGGCTTGTTGGGTTCTATGCTGATGGCCTTATCAAAATCGGCTATGGCAGAATCGAGCCTGATTAAGGCGTTGTAAATAACACCCCGGTTGGTCCATGCTTCATAATTTGAAGCATCAAGCTGTAAGCTGTTTGTAATGTCGGCCAACGCAACCCGATATTGTTTTCTACCATAAAATATTTTTGCCCGGTTAACGTAAGCCTTGGCATAACCAGCATTTAATTCAATGGCTTTATTATAATCGGTTAATGAGTATGCAGTATCGCCACGGTCAAAATACGCTATGGCCCGGTTATAGTAAAATTGTGCATCGTTTGGTAGCAGTGCAATACCGGCAGTGTAGTCGGCTATTGCCTTTGTGTTTTCCTTTATTTTATTATAACTGAGTCCCCGCTGAAACCATCCATTTATAAGCTTTGGATCAAGCTGCAGCGCCCTTGAATAATCAGAAATAGCCAGGTTTATTTGTGCGGAATAATAATAGGCTTGTCCGCGGTTGTACCAAAGAACGGGATCCATGGCATTGATGCTGATAGCTGCAGTAAAACTTTTTATTGCGGCTTCGTAATTTTTTGCTTTGTACTCCTGTACGCCCATTTTAGAAAGTTCCTGATAGGTTTGGGCATTTACATTTGAGTAAAAAACAATAAATATAAAAATCGTATAAAAGGGTTTCATAAAATTAGTTATGTATAGTGCTGGCAAATTTTATTTTATTCAAATATCGAGCTTTTACAATAATGAATACATACCGGTTATTGGGTATTTTATCAATTGTGATTGCTTGTAGCTGCCCAAAAATTTAGCTACATTTTGGAATGATGGAGGCATAATGAGCACAGATAATTGGTAGCATGCCTGATGCTTGTTTCTTGATACTTGATACTTGTATCTTACCTTTGCCCCATCAATGAAACATCTTTCTTCTCTCAATAAATATTTTTGGAAATACCGTTGGCATTTTATGCTCGGTTTTGTTTTTGTAGTGCTTACCAACTACTTCCGCATACTGGCGCCGCAACTTACCGGTTACGTGGTAAACACGGTGGTAGAGTCAATAAAATCTCCCGGTAAAAAACCGGTTGATATAAAAAAAGGGGAGAAGAATTACGATTTTGCGGTACGGCAGGTGATAGCGCAGTTTGATAAAAGCCCATCCCATAAAATTTTGTATGCCGGCATTACTTTGTTTGTAATTGCCATCATCAGTGGTTTCTTTATGTTTCTGATGCGGCAAACCATTATTGTAATGAGCCGCCATATTGAGTACGACCAGAAGAACGAAATTTTTACCCATTACCAAAAGCTTGATACCAACTTTTATAAAACCCACAGCACCGGCGACCTTATGAACCGCATTGCAGATGATGTTAGCAAAGTGCGTATGTACACCGGGCCGGCCATTATGTACTTCATCAACCTGGCGGCTGTGCTGGGTTTTAGCGTGTTTTTTATGTTTGAGGCCAGCCCTAAATTAACGCTGGTAGCGTTGGCTCCCTTACCGGTGCTTGCAATCGCCATCTATTTTGTAAACACCATCATCAATAAAAAAAGCGAACGCATACAATCTTTACTAAGCGATTTAACCACCAATGCACAGGAATCTTATTCAGGCATACGGGTAATAAAATCTTTTGTGCAGGAAAAAGCCATGATGTTCTTTTTTGAGAAGAACAGCCAGGCATACCGTGATAATGCTTTGAGCCTTGCAAAAACAGAAGCCATTTATTTTCCCAGTATGGCGTTGCTGATTGGGTTGAGTACATTAATTACCATTATGGTTGGCAGTCTGGATGTGGTTAACCAGGTGCCCAATGCCAGCGTTGGGCGTATTGCAGAGTTTGTAATGTATATACAGATGCTCACTTTTCCGGTAAGTGCCATCGGGTGGACGGCCAGCATGACGCAGCGTGCAGCTACATCACAAAGGCGCATCAACGAGTTTTTACACACAAATGCCGGTATAAAAAATGAAGCAGAACCGCTTACCAATGCTTTGGAAGGCAATATAACTTTATCCAATGTAGATTTTGTTTATCCGCACACAGGCATTAATGCGTTAAAAGATTTTTCGCTGCAGATAAATAAAGGCGAAAAAATTGCGGTGGTTGGCAGAACAGGTTCTGGCAAATCATCGCTGGCGCAACTGCTGCTGCACATGTACGAGCCGCAAAAAGGGTTGATTACTTTTGATGGCATACCGGTAAATAAGTTTGATATAAATAATTTGCGTGGGCAGATAAGTTATGTGCCGCAGGATATATTTTTATTTAGCGAAACCGTGCGTAACAATATTCGCTTTGGCCTGGATGATGCAACCGACGAGGAAGTTATTGTTGCAGCAAAGCAGGCCAGCATACACAACGAGATAGAAAAATTTGCCAACGGCTACAATACCATGATTGGCGAACGTGGCGTAACGCTTAGCGGCGGCCAAAAGCAGCGCATTTCCATTGCCCGTGCTTTAATTAAAGACCCAAAAATTGTAATTTTTGATGATTGCCTGAGTGCTGTGGATGCCCGTACCGAAAAAGAAATTATTGGTAACCTCTACCGGTTTTTGCAAAACAAAACCGCCATCATAATTACCCACCGCATTTTTGCCTTGTTTGATTTTGATAAAATAATTGTGCTGGATGATGGTAAAATTGTAGAACAGGGCACACACAGCCAACTATTGGCATTGAAAGGTTATTATGCGGATATGTATAAAAGGCAGCAGGAGCAGGATAAGGAAGTTTAGAAAGTTTTACCGGAACGTATAGTGAACCACTTAAACAATATAGAAAATATACGCCTATGTTTTTTTCTATGTCTCTAGCTTTCTATGTGGTTCAAGTAAAGTAAACCGTAGGCATGGCATGATTATCCCACTTAAATCCCAAATAATCAATCATATATTTTGTAGAATGGAAAACAATTTTATCTTTGCCTTGCCTAAAAAGGGTAACAGTTAAAACTAAAAATTAATTAAACAGTGGCGTACGAAAACAACGAAAAAAAAATGGACAGCGTTTACAGCAAACGCATCAGGGCAGGCAAACGCAGAACTTACTTTTTTGATGTAAGAGAAACCCGTGGCAACGATTACTATTTAACCATTACAGAAAGCCGCAAGCGCTTTGACAGTGACGGGTACGACAGGCATAAGATTTTTTTGTACAAAGAAGATTTTAATAAATTTATTAAAGGATTGGGTGAAGCAGTTGACTATGTAAAAACAGAATTGATGCCCGATTTTGACTTTGATGCTTTTAACCACGATACGCCTTACGAAGGTGAAGATGGACAGGCTCCATACGTGCCGGTTGCCGAAACAGCTGCAACACCTGTAAGTGAAGCTGAAGCTGAAGTTGAAACTGAAGCAGCACCGGTAGCAGAAGTAAATGAAACAGCAACTGTTGATACTCCAACGGAGACAAATAGCGGCACTGCCGATAATGGTAGTGCAGAGGTTGTAGAAAAGTGGTAATTATAACTAAACACCAAAACTAATTGCAGTACATCCTCCCTTTTTGGGAGGATTTTTTTATGTTACCCTTCACATGTCTGCAACTGAAAATGTTTTAAATTGCACATAAAAAAATGAAAACACTTATCATATCATGCTTATTTTTATCTGCAGCCTTTCACGGTTTTGCACAAAACTGCGGTAACATAAAAAAAGTTTATGCCTACTACAATGTATCTATGCCCGGCACACAAATGGTTGATGAAAACGGCAACGCCATAAATCCCAAACCCAATATCACCCGGTTTATTTACGTAGAATACAGCGGCACTAAAATACCGGATATAAAATCAGTAACCTACAATGGCGTTGAACTATCATTTACTGCTATCAGCGTAAAGGGAAAAACTGTTTGGGCAGGGGATAAAGAACTGAATCCAAAAAATAGTGTTACAGCAAGAAAAGGAAATTCACTCTTGAAAATAGACCTACAGCCGGCAAATGGAAAAACCATGCCCGATGCTGATTGTAAAAGCATAGTAATAAAAAGCAAAGTGGCCGGCAAAATCTGCAGGTTTTATGTTAGCAGCGAAAAAGAATTTGCAACACCGCCAAGCTATTGATCATCGCAAATTTTTATACGCATTTATTAAGCCATTTGTTGAGCTGTCGTGTGTAGTAATTTCATCTTCCAGTTCAAGCTCCGGCAAAACCTTATTGGCTAAAACTTTACCCAGTTCTACGCCCCATTGGTCAAAGCTGTAAATATTCCAGATAACACCCTGTACAAAAATTTTGTGCTCGTACAAAGCAATTAACTGCCCTAAAGTATAAGGCGTAATTTGTTTTAGTAAGATAGAATTGGTAGGGCGCTTGCCTTCAAATACTCTGTAAGGATTATCATTTAAAGTGCCATTCATCAAAGCCTCTGTTTGCGCAAAAAAGTTACTCATCAATATTTGGTGATGATTGCCCGTAGGGTTGTGGCTGATGGCCGCTGCTATAAAATCGCAGGGAATAATTTGAGTGCCCTGGTGTATGAGTTGGTAAAATGCGTGTTGGCCGTTGGTACCCGGTTCTCCCCAAATAACCGGACCGGTTGCGTAAGTAACTTTTTCTCCGTTTCTGTCAACATACTTACCATTGCTTTCCATATTACCCTGCTGAAAATAAGCTGCAAAGCGGTGCATGTATTGATCGTAAGGCAGGATAGCTTCCGTTGTTGTGCCAAAAAAATTCTGATACCAGATGCCTATCAATGCCATCAATACAGGAATGTTTTTACTAAATTCAGTTTCTCTAAAATGAATATCAGTGGCTTCGGCTCCTTTTAAAAGCTGTTCAAAATTTTGGTAGCCAATGGTTAAAGCAATTGATAAACCAATGGCACTCCATAAACTATAACGGCCGCCAACCCAATCCCAAAACACAAACATATTTGCAGGGTCAATCCCAAACTTAATTACTTCTTTATCGTTGGTGCTGAGTGCAGCAAAGTGTTTGGCAATATGTTTTTCATCAACAGCCGATTTTAAAAACCATTCCCTGGCTGTGTGGGCGTTGGTCATAGTTTCTTGTGAGGTAAAAGTTTTGCTGGCAATTAAAAACAGGGTTTCTTCAGCATTTACTTTCTTCAACGTTTCGGTAATATGTGTACCATCAACATTACTTACAAAATATGTTTCAATACCTTCAACCCAATAAGGCTTTAAGGCTTCGGTAACCATTACCGGGCCAAGGTCGCTGCCACCAATGCCAATGTTTACAATGTATTTTATTTTTTTACCGGTATAGCCTTTCCATTCGCCTGTGTGTATGGCAGCGCAAAAATGGTTCATTTGCTGTTGTACTTTTCTAATAGCAGGCATTACATCCACATCGTCTGTAAATACGGGGTTACCAGAAAAATTACGTAAAGCAGTATGCAGTACGGAACGGTTTTCGGTTCCATTAATTTTTTCGCCGGTAAACATGGCTTGAATGGCAGCTTTCAATTTACAATCTGCTGCCAGTTCAAGCAAAATTTCAACTGTATTTTCGGTGATGATGTTTTTAGAATAATCAAAAAGCAGATCATCAAACTTAACAGAAAAATTACTGAACCTGTCGGCATCATTAAAGAAAAGATCTTTCATCTGCACATTTTCAAACAACTGCTTGTGCTGCTGTAAGGCTTGCCAGGATGGGGTAGTAGTGGGGTTTATTTTTGGGAACATATCTTTTTAATGAAGAATTAGGAATTAAGAATTATTAACGTGAAGAATGACTATTTAAAGATCATCATACTCGTACAAAGAATCAATATGCGTACCGGCTTTCATATCAAACACCGGTTTTATAATACCATCTTTCAATCCATAAACCCAGCCATGCAGGTCCGGGCGCTGGTCGTTTTTCCAGGCACGCTGTATAATGGAAGTTTTTGCCAGGTTTAATATCTGCTCCTGCACATTTAGTTCCACCAACCGGTCCACACGTTTTTCTTCATCAGTAATACTATCCAGTTCATCCCGGTGAATCCGGTAAATGTCTTTAATATTACGAAGCCACATATTTAGCACCTGGTTAAAATCATGGTTGGTGGTAGCGGCTTTTACACCTCCGCAACCGTAATGGCCACAAACAATTACATGCTTTACTTTTAAATGATTCACGGCATAATCCAGCACACTCAGCAGGTTTACATCATTATTTATAACAAGGTTTGCCACATTGCGATGCACAAAAATTTCGCCGGGCTGTGTATTTGTAATTTCATTGGCAGGCACACGGCTGTCGCTGCAGCCTATCCATAAAAACTCAGGCGTTTGTATTTCTGAAAGATTCTTAAAAAACAAAGGATCTTTTTCAACTTTCTCAGCCGCCCAGGCTTTATTGTCATCTAAAAGCATTTCGTATGGGTGCATAATTTTTATCGGTTGGGTTAGTACGAAGATAAAGTATGTAAAACAAAAAACGTCCCGCTTTTGGCGGAACGCTTTTGAAAATATGGTAAAACGATTTTACTGAATTTTAGGTATCATTCCCCTGATGCCCATATCAATAACCGCATCTCCATTATTAGGGTCGTAGGTTCCGTTGTTATCAACATCAATCCACTCAAAACTTTTATTGGTAGATAAAGAAACCACAATGTTTATATCGGTATTTTCATTACCGGTTACTACAAGCGGCGTGGCAAATTGTGCTGTTACCAAGCAACTGCCCGCTGGTATGGGCGATGTTGCAAACAATGGATTAGGAACCGTAGTAGCACCGGCAGGAGCCTGGCCGGTTAGTACAAATCCAAAGCCGGAAAACTTTCCTTCCAATCCCCAATAGCCCTGCAATTTATTGGCATTAACTACAACCGCAGAATCTTTTACCTTAAAACAGTTGAGATAAGTATTAAACCCAATGAATGATGCCAGCGTTGCATCAATGGTTTGTCCGGATGTATTTACGTAAATATTATAATTCTGGTAGGCAAGCGAAACCCTTAACCAGTTATAAGTTCCGGCAGCAAAGTCTTTTACCGGCACACTTAAAAATGTTTGGTTGTTGCCTGCAAATTTGGAGTTGGTAAAATCAATGGCCGTTGTGCCTCCGGTTGTAACCTGCGGTGCTTTATACAAAATAGTACCAGCGCCTAAAGCTGTAAAGGCATTGGGTGTAAGCTCTACATAATGTGCACTCATGGTATTAAAGCGTGGCGATTGGCCTGCGTGTCCGGCGGGCATAGGTGAGGGCTGCCCCAAAGCATTAAGCCTTACTTGTGTTGAATCGAACTTAAAAATAAAATTAACCTTTGCTATACCGGTTCCGGGTGTTGGTGTGGGGTCGGTATTTTTTTTGCAGGAGCTGAATATAAGCGTGGCTGATGCCACGATGAGCATAAACTGTAGTTTCATTGTTGGTTTGTTTTTGGTTAGGTAGATTTTACTTCGATGCATTTTTAACGCAATTATAATACCTCAATTGTGTCAATCAGCTTTTTTAGCATTTCTTTAGTAAAATCCAGGTGCGTAACCATGCGTACCTGTGTGGCAGAAATAGAAAGGCATAAAATTTCATATCGGGCTAATGCTTCGCAAAATGATTTTGGAGTATAGGAAGAGCCGATGATTTCAAAAATAACAATGTTGGTTTCCACCGGCATTATTTTACCAACAAAATCTTTTTTAGCTAATGCGGCGGCTAATTCTTTTGCATGTAGATGATCTTCTTCAAGTCTTTCTATATTATTTTCCAATGCATAAATACCGGCTGCTGCCAGGTAACCGGCTTGCCGCATACCGCCCCCAAAAACCTTACGCACACGGCGGGCTTGCTTAATAAAATCAGTTTTGCCTAATAGCAAACTGCCAACCGGTGTGCCCATCCCTTTACTGAGGCAAATGGAGATAGAGTCGAAAACTTCGCCATACTGTTTTGGGCTTTCATTTTTTGCAACCAGTGCATTCCAGAGTCTGGCGCCATCTAAATGAAAATTTAAATTGTTGGTTAAGCAAACTTCTTTAATAGCCTCAATTTCAGCAAAATTATAACAACTGCCACCACCACGGTTTGCTGTATTTTCCAGGCTTACTAAACTCGTTCTGGCTTTATGCACATCATCCGGATTGATAGATGCTAAAATCTGTTCTGCAGAAATCCTTCCACGTTCGCCTTCAAGGGCTTTTACCTGGCAGCCACTATTAAAAGCAATTCCGCCACCTTCGTAAATGTAAATATGGCTCACTTTATCGCAAATAATTTCATCGCCGGGTTGTGTGTGGCATTTTATGGCAATCTGATTAGTCATGGTGCCGCTGGGACAAAATATTGCCGCCGGCATACCAAACATTTCAGCCGACATGGCTTCTAATTTATTAATTGATGGGTCTTCACCAAAAACATCATCGCCAACGGGAGCATTAAACATGGCTTCCAGCATGGCTGGCGTAGGTTTGGTAAAAGTATCTGAGCGTAAGTCTGCTATCATGGAGCAAATATAAGCTGCAAGCAGCAAAAAGCTACGAGGGGAATAGCTGCAAGAGGGCAAACTTTTACTTCGTTGAGGTTTTTAAAATGCAAAAGTCTATTGAGCCTGTTGCTTATCCCTTGTGGCTATTCCCCTTGCTTGTTTTCCACTTATCCACCATTCATCCTATTTTATACACTTTCATTATGAAATACTGCTATAATTTAGTAACTTTGCACACATTTTTAGTTGAATTTCAAGCATTATCCATCCTTTTGCAACGATTTTGCAACAAAAATTGTCTAATCAGTGTTCTATTTAAGTAACTAATACAGTACAATGAGGCAACTTAAGATCGCAACGCAAATTACCAACCGTGACTCACAGGCAGTTGAGAAATATTTGCAGGAAATTTCAAAGATTTCGATGATTACTCCGGAAGAGGAGACTATTCTGGCCCAAAAAATTAAAATGGGTGATCAGCGTGCTTTGGACAAATTGGTGCAGGCCAACCTTCGTTTTGTGGTATCTGTGGCTAAGCAGTACCAGCACCAGGGCCTTTCTCTTAGTGATTTAATTAACGAGGGTAACCTCGGCTTAATCAAAGCGGCACAACGTTTTGACGAAACAAAAGGTTTCAAATTTATTTCTTACGCTGTGTGGTGGATTCGCCAATCTATACTACAGGCGTTGGCAGAGCAGGGCAGATTAGTCCGCTTGCCACAAAACAAAATTGGCACTTA
>JANMBZ010000088.1:0-9232 GCA_031360765.1 Chitinophagaceae bacterium | reverse complement strand
TCGTTGAGGTGTACTATACCTTATCGTTCAATCCACGGTCTTATTTTATCACTATTATTTTTACCTCCCAGATTGCTATCGGGAGCTGTAAACCCACTACCCCCTGATACATAGCAATAGCCTATCGGTAATGAAGCATGTTCATTCCATAGCTGCATTCCGGCAGTTAGTGTGTTAAATCGTTGATGTTGCTTTCTTTGCATTTTTAATTCTTAATTTTTTAGATGCCTGGTTAAATTTATTGCATAAAAAAAGCCCCAACTTTCGGTCGGGGCTCGTATTTGAATCAGTTGGTTTTGGTAAAACTTATGATGCAGCAAAACATGCCCCGTAATTGTGATAATCCATCTTCGGACTAAAACAATTCACCGCTTCAATATGTAGTTGTATGCGTAACATTACTTGTTGTTTTTAATTTTTGTTTGCAGTGCAAAGATGAATTTATTTTTTTGATACTGCCAAATTTTTGTGAAGATTTTTTTAAAAAATTTTTTGTTGTGTATTTTTTACGTAGCTGAAAGTGTAGTGAAATCAATGGTTTCAGAGGATAAAAAAAATTAGAACAACCTCCCCTGCTGCCCCGGCCTTTGAAACAATTTTGTATTCAAACTCCATTCTTCTGCATTCATGTTGTAGAGCTTGCCGTATTTTTTATATTGCTGCGCCACCATATTAGCAATGCTTCCTTCGCCACGCATGCGTACGCCCCAGCGGGTATCGTTTACTTTTCCATCGTGGCTTTGCTCAATCAAATGCCAAACCTTATCGGCATGGTTGGGAAAATTTTTATACAGCCAGTCGTGAAATAAAAATTTAATGGCGCCATTTAAACGGATGAAAGTATAAGCCGTAAAAGTGGCTCCGTTATCGGCTGCTTCTTTCATAATGCGTTGCATTTCGTGTTCGTTCAGTCCAGGTATCATCGGGCCCATCATAACACCCATGCGTACGCCGGCACTGCTTAATTCGTTGATCACTTTTAATTTTTGTTTGGCGGTGGTGGTACGTGGCTCCATGCTGCGCCGCAAATCTTCATTAAAGGAAGTGATGGAAACCATGGCAGATACAATGCCTTTCTTTGCCATTTCCTGCAACACGTCTTTGTCATTTAGTATCCAGCTGTTTTTGGTAAGTATGCCAACCGGCTGGTTAAATTCATTGCAAACTTCAAGTAGGCCTCTTGTTAGTCTGTACTTTTGTTCGGCTGGCTGGTAACAATCGGTATTGCCACTCAGCATGATGGGTGTGCCCTCCCATTTGGGATGCATTAAAAATTTACGCAGCAGTTGCGGTGCGTTTTTTTTGATGAGTATCTTTTGTTCAAAATCAAGTCCGGCGCTATAACCCCAGTATTCATGCACGTTACGGGCATAGCAGTAAATGCAGCCATGCTCACAACCTGCATAAGGGTTCATGCTGTAGCCCATACCTACATCTTTGCTTTCTACTTTGTTTACGATGGTTTTACTTTGCATTTCGATGTATTGCGTGGCAATATTGCTGGCTTCCCAGTCATCAACACCTTCAATATGTTCCTGGGTTTTTTCGTCTTTTAAAAAACGGTTTTTGGTATTGAATTGTGCCCCACGGCCAGCGAGATATTGTACTTTTTCTTCCTGGTTTGATACCTTAACTTTATGATGGTCTTGTTGGAGTTTATTGTTGTCCATAATATTTTATTTATTGTTACACTCTAATAATTATTTTCTTTTTTGCTTCCCGATGAATCGGGACGGGTCCTCCAAAAAAGAAACAAATTCTTCGACTTCGCTCAGGAGGAGCCCGACAAAGGATTACATCCCTCCCGATAGCTATCGGGATCGGATGGTTTCCTGATTTAGCTTTAGTATTACTGTGGCTTGTACATTGGTAATTTTACTCTTATGTTTAAACACTTCGCTAATATTTGAAGGGTATTAGAATTGAGACAGTTGAATAAAGATTCTCTGTACAAGAGTGCGACGCCAATGCAGTCGACCAAAGAAAAAATGCCTGGCTCAAAAAAATTTCCTTTTTCCTCTACTGAGCTTGTCGAAGTATGTTTTCTTAACCAAATAAATCGCCCTGCTTTGTTGCCACCAGTAAATTTTGAAATTCAAACCGCTTTGCTATTTGATATTTTAATTCGCCAACCGGTCGTTTTAATAATAACATGCCATCGGCTATAAAACGGCCGGTAAAATGTTTGTGGCTGTACTCAAGCCAGCCCTGTTCGTATTGCCAGGGTAATAATTTTCGGGCAATGGGAAGGTGTGGTTCTAAAATAAAATGCGGTTTGTTATCGTCGTTTAGTTTCATGAGCCGCTGGGTTTCTGTACGTATTTGCTTTACCAGAGTTTGCACCGGCACCTTGCTGGTTATATTAATGTAAATGGTATGGCTGGGGAAACTACCGTAATCTCTCAACTCAATTTTTACCGGTTGAAAGCCCATAGCAATGCTGTTTAAATGATTGATGATCCTTTCTTCCATCATTTGGTACTGCACATAATTTACCAGCGTAAGGTGTGGTTTGCCCCAACGGGCGGTTTCGGACTTGTACTTTTGGTAAAACTCATTTTTAACGGCCATAATCCTGTTCCGCAGTTCTTCGTGCGGCGATAATACGAGTAGGTACTCGTAAATGCGGTAGCCGGGCAGCACGTACCCTGTTATTTCTTTCATGATTAAAAAATATTTTTGGTTACTAAACTTGTTAGCTAATTATTTTAGCATAAATTTACTAAATAATTTGGTAATTAAAACAAAATCTTATGGAAGTAGAAAAGTTTTTTGGCAGCAGCTACAACGGAAGTAAAAATTTTACGCAGCACAATGTAAGCACAGCAAACGCCACGGGCTTTGGTGCCGCTGCAGATGATTATATGGAACGGGGTATTGACCTGAACGAGCAATTGATACGTAATAAACCGGCAACGTTTTTTATGCGGGTGAGTGGCAGCAGCATGATTAATGCCGGTATTTACGATGGCGATATTGTAATTGTAGACCGTAGCCTTAAACCCCAAAACGGCAAAATTGTTATAGCCGTTATTGACGGCGAAATGCTGATACGACGCTATGAAAAAACAATGAATAGTCTGCGGTTGGTGCCGGAAACCAGCAAACTTTCGCCGATTGAAGTGAGTGAGTTTTGTGATTTTAAAATTTGGGGGGTGGTGGTATATATTATAAGGAATGTGTGAGGTGATAACCCTGTTTTTAATTCAAAAAAAATGAAAGCGATAGTAGATTGTAACAGTTTTTATTGTTCGTGTGAGCGACTGTTTCGTCCGCACCTGGATGATAAACCGGTTGTAGTATTGAGCAATAACGATGGCTGCATTATATCCCGAAGCGATGAAGCTAAAAGTTTGGGCGTTAACATGGCGGGGCCATATTTTTTAGCCAAGCCATTAATTGAGGAGCACGATGTGGCCACCTTTTCATCTAACTATAATTTGTACGGCGATCTTAGCTGGCGGGTGATGGAGACCCTGCGTATAATGCTGGGGAAAGAAAACGTAGAAGTATATTCTGTTGATGAGGCATTTTTAAATTTAGATGAATTTGCAGAAAAAGATCTGCAGCAGGTATCGCTCAACATCAGGGAAACGGTGGAGCTTTGGACGGGCATAAAAGTATCGGTAGGCGTGGCGCCCACAAAGGTGTTATCCAAAGTAGCCAACCATCTTGCAAAAAAAAATAAAGTAGCCACCCAATGTGTGGTGGTGCTGGATACAAAAGAAAAAATAGCAAAAGCTTTACAGGATACACCCATTGGCGAAGTTTGGGGCGTAGGCAGGCAATATGCAGAGAAGCTCATAGAAATGAATGCCATATTTACAGCTTATGATCTTACTAAAAAAACAGAAGAGTGGGCACATAAAAATTTAGGCGGTGTGGTAGGCGTGAGGCTTGTAAAAGAATTGAAGGGCGAAACAGCCAGCGTGATGAAAGAAGAACTGGTAGTAAAAAAAATGATTGCCACTACCAGGATGTTTGGCAGCCCCGTAAAAAATATCGGTGATATTAAAGAGGCTGTTGCTACTTACACATCAAGGGCGGCAGAAAAATTACGGCGGCAGAAAAGTGCCGCTAGTATCATCAGCGTATTTGTGGTACCAAAAGAGCAAAGCAATAGTACCCATTTTCGCCATGGGCCAACGTTAAGCAGGTATGTAACATTGCCGTTTGCAACATCGGCCACCAACGAATTAATAAAACCCGCTGTTAAACTGGTTGATAAACTCTTTGAGCCGGGAAGAATTTATAAAAAAGCCGGTGTAATGCTGAGTGGCATTGTACCAGATACAACCATACAGGCCAACCTGTTTGTTACCGAAACCACAAACAATAACCGCTTTTTAATGAGCATGCTGGATAATGTAAATTTTGCCATGCGGAATGACATAATAAAATTTGCCGCATCGGGTACAAAAAGAGATTGGAAAATGAGGCAAGAATTAAGAAGCCCACGTTATACAACAAGATGGGAAGAGTTGTTTAAAGTAGTTTGAAAATCTCCATCTAGGCACGGGAAAATATACGTTTTTTACATATTTCCATTAGTAATTATTGAAGCCAATTTATTACATAATTACGTGTAAATTTTATTACAGATTTTGCTTTTTCATATAATAATTCTGCCCATTCCCCGTTAATAAAATAACCAATATCCAATTTGGCACGATTTTAATGCCATAACATTTATTAAAACAAATAAAATGAAAAGTCAATTAAACAACAACTTTAAGGCTACTATGCCCGATGAACTTAAATTCAGCAAAACAACAACTGCTGTAGCTAAAAAACCCAGATACATATATACCGAAGAAGATTTGGGAGAAGGTATTTTAGAGGTAGGTATTAACTCATAACCGCACCTGAAATAATGAGCCACTCCCGTTTTTAAAATCCTCCTATAATTTAAGTACATCAGTATTTAAGCTGATTGTTTTTTACAAAATGAAATAACTGAAATCAGTTAATTTTGCCGCCAAGGCCGCAGGCCGGGGTAAAATTATGATTAAAGAAAATAATAAAACCTGTGCCGTTATAGGTGCAGGCGTGGCCGGGCTCGGCGCAGCCATCCGCATGCGCAACAAGGGTTATAAAGTTTCCGTTTTTGAAGCAAATTCTTTCCCTGGTGGTAAATGTTCTTCAGAGAGCAAAGATGGTTACCGGTTTGATATGGGTCCCTCTGTTTTTACCATGCCGCAATATCTTGATGAACTGTTTATTCTTTCCGGTAAAAATCCACGTGATCATTTTAATTACATTCCTCTTGACCCCGTTTACAAATATTTTTTTGAAGATGGAAGTTATTTAGATGCTTACCATGGTAAGGAAAAATTTGCTGAACAATTATCTGCCAAAACAAGAGATCAAAAAGAAGACATCATAAAATATCTCGACAGAACTGAAACCATCTACAATCTTACAGATGAAGTTTTCCTGAAAAACTCTTTACATCGGTTAAAAAATTTCTTTACCTGGCCGGTTGCAAAAGGTATTTTAAATTTTGGGAAGATAGGTGCTTTTGATACCATGAATGCTGCCAATAAAAAGTCGTTCAAAGATTCAAGACTGGTACAGATATTCAACCGGTATGCCACGTATAATGGCTCCAGCCCATACTTATCGCCTGCTACACTAAATGTTATTGCACATGTGGAAATTGTAAAAGGCGCCTTTTATCCTGAAGGCGGCATGGCAAATATTACAGCCTCTCTTACACAACTTGCAAAAGATATTGGTGTACAGTTTAATTTTTCTACCCCGGTAAAAGAGATATTAATTGCTGATAAAAAAGTAACCGGCATCAGAACCTATAACGGAACAGAAAATTTTGATATCGTTATCAGCAATATGGATGTGTACAATAGTTATCAAAAATTAATGCCGCATGTAAAACGGCCGGCAAAAACTTTGGATCAGCCAAAATCAAGTTCGGGCATTATTTTTTACTGGGGAATTAAAACAGCATTTAAAGAATTGGGGCTGCACAATATTCTCTTCAGCGAAAATTATGAAGAAGAATTCAATACCATCTTCGCAAAAAAAGCAATCTACCACGATCCTACCATCTACCTTAACATAACCAGCAAACACACGCCAACCGATGCACCGCCCGGATGTGAAAATTGGTTTAGCTTTATTAACGTACCCAACAACCAGGGACAGGATTGGGATATGTTTGTTAACGAAGCACGTGAAAATATGATACAGAAAATAAACAGGATGCTTAAAACAGACATCAGGCCGCTGATTGAAAGCGAAATGATTTTCGATCCACGGGTTATTGAAAGTCGCACATCGAGTGCTTTTGGCGCCATTTACGGCAACAGCAGCAACAATAAATTTGCCGCTTTTTTACGCCATGCCAATTTTTCGAAAGATATTAAAAATTTATACTTCTGTGGCGGCAGTGTACATCCCGGGCCAAGCATTCCTTTATGCCTGCTTTCAGCAAAAATCACAACTGAATTAATACGCTAACATTAGCTTTGGGCGGGTTATTTAGCTTAAATTTGCACACTTTATTAAAAAAATCTTGCTGCTGATATATTCATTAAATGCCGTTAGCAGGTGTTTGATGAAAATTTTAGTTTTTAAAAAAGATGAACAACCCGGTTATAATACAAATAGAAAATTTAACGAAAAGCTTTAAGCATGCTACCGAGCCCGCAGTTAATGGTATTTCTTTTTCTATAAACCGGAACGAAATATTTGGTTTGCTTGGGCCAAATGGCGCAGGTAAAACAACTACTATTTCTATTCTCTGCGGCCTTTTTGCGCCTACTTCCGGTAAAATTTTAATTGATGGAAAAAATATTGATACCGAACTGGCAGCCATCAAAAATATTGTTGGTGTAGTACCGCAGGATATTGCGCTTTATCCAACACTAACGGCCCGTGAAAATCTTATATTTTACGGCAGCATGTATGGCTTGCATGGAAAAGATTTAAAAGACAGGATTGATAACTGGTTACAAAAACTTGGGTTGATGGATGCTGCCAATAGAAAAGTTTCTACCTACTCCGGCGGTATGAAGCGAAGGGTAAATTTAATTGCAGGCGTTTTGCATAGCCCTAAAATTTTATTTTTAGATGAGCCTACTGTTGGTGTAGATGTGCAAAGCCGCAACGTAATCATTGAACATCTTAAAGCAGTAAATGCAGCAGGCACAACCATTATCTACACTTCTCACCACATGGAAGAAGCGGAGAATTTTTGTACACGTGTTTCCATAATTGATAATGGAAAAATTTTAACGGAAGGAACGCCCTCAGAACTGATCAGCAAAAATGCCGGATCAACCAACCTGGAAAATGTATTTTTAAATTTAACCAACCGAAAACTGAGAGACTGATGCTGAACAAATTACTGGCTGTGGTTAAAAAAGAAATGCTGCTACTTTTAAGAGATAAAGTAGGACTTTCAGTTTTATTCATAATGCCGGTAGCACTAATTTTAGTTATGACGTTGATACAGGATTCTGCTTTTAAGTCCATCAACGAAAAAGGCATTCCCATTATTTTTGTAAACAACGATCAGGATTCTTTAGGTAATATTATTGAACAGGGTTTGCGCAGCAATGAGCTGTGTTATGTAAGCGATAGCATTGATGGAAAGCCCGCCAGCAGCGAAACAGCCATTAAAGCAGTAAGTGAGGGGAAATTTTTACTGGGCATTGTAATTCCCAAAGGTGCAACTGCAGCCATACGTAAAAATGTTTCGGTTTTGGTGAATGAAACCATGAATGGCGCAGATACTACTCATAACCAACAGGATTCCGTTGAAATATCTATTTTAATTGACCCGGTTGCAAAAAAATCGTTTTTAGCTACTGTTACCAGCAATCTTCGTGAGTTTATTTCTGAAGTAAAAACAAAGATCATGTTCGAAACTTTTTCTGAACAGATTGCTGATGTGATACCGGATAAAAAGCAGGCTCCAAAAACTGCTTATCAAAAATCGCAGATCATACATTACACCGAAATTTATGCATCTACGGCTACCGATAAAGTGGTACCAAATGCCGTGCAGCATAATGTACCTGCGTGGACAATCTTTGCCATGTTCTTTATTGCCATTCCTTTATCAGGCAGTATTTTAAAAGAAAAAACAGAAGGCAGTGTTTTTAGATTACACAGTATGCCAACGCCTTTTTTATTATTGGTTAACGGTAAAATAATTGTTTATGTGCTGGTTTGTCTTATTCAATTTTTATTAATGCTGGCAGTTGGTAAATATTTTTTACCGCAATTAGGTTTACCTGCTCTGGCTTTAGGCAACAGCATTATGGGTATTTTTATTTTAACGCTGGCTACCGCTTTTGCCGCAACCGGCTTTGGCGTTGCTGTTGGCACCTTGGCAACCACCGAGCACCAGGCAGCTATCATGGGGTCACTTTCTATACTCTTACTATCTGCCTTGGGCGGTATTTGGGTGCCCAGTTATGTAATGCCCGAAGTAATGCGTAATATCAGCGCCTGGTCGCCATTAAACTGGTCGCTGGAAGGGTTTTATAAATTATTTTTAAGAGGTGGAGGCGTTGCATCTATATTAACAGATGCTTTAAAATTAATGGCATTCTTTTTTGCCACCATGACCGTATCTTACATTGCTAACCGGAAAAAAAGAACTGTATAAGAGCATGGATTCAATTACTATTATAGCAGAAATAAAAAAGTACATTCAAAATAATATACTGGCAGAAAATATACAGCTTGAGGCAACTACAGATCTTAAACAAGCCGGCATTGATTCTTTTTCTACTGTAGAAATTATTCTTTTTATTGAACGCAAATTTGGTGTTGCTATACCAGACGAAAAATTAATACCCGAAAATTTTAAAACTCTTCAGTCGTTGGCTTCAACCGTGCTGGAGCTGGTGCCGGAAGCACCATAAAGAGAACCGCCAATGATATCTTTTGATAAAAATGTACTTCCACAAAAAGTAATTTTAAGCGGTGCTGATTGTTTTCATCTCGTACTGGATAAGCATGCAAAAAAACACGGCGCCGGCGGTAATGTAATGCGCAAGGTTTTTTATTTCAATAGTAGTTTATCATTCGAAAAAATAGAAGCCATCCTAAAAAAATCGCCGGTAATTTACTGGCTCTGCAATATCAAACTGATGCAACCGCCTTTTTTCAGGTTGCCCTATTGGGAATACAGCGACAGAGGAAATGAGATTATTACCAGGCAACACCAGTCGGCAACAGAAAATAAAATTCCGGAAGT
>JANMBZ010000054.1:0-8404 GCA_031360765.1 Chitinophagaceae bacterium | reverse complement strand
AGGGTGATGGGCGCTGCTAAGCCTGCACAACCTGCAACAGCACAGCACCGCACAGCACATAAAAAAACTGAAGGTAGTATGCCTGCCCGTCCGTTTGGCGGGGATGCCGTAAATGCAGCCGCAAAAAGCATGCAAAGCGATGCACCGGCTTGTAACACCTGCGGACATATTACAGTACGCAGCGGAACATGCTATAAGTGTTTGAATTGCGGGAATAGTATGGGTTGTAGTTAATTTGGTTGGAATAAGCACGAACATAAAAATTGTACCAGAATTTATTCTGGTACAATTTTTAAAAAAAATAAGGGAATAAAAAATCCCGGCTGGTAACCGGGATTAAAAGTAAGAAAGTCTTTTTTGATTGTAAATCAAATATAGGTTGCGAACCTATCTCCTTCCAAAGATTTTCTTTCTATTTTATCCCCAGTTACTTTTTCGTTGTTAATAACACATTAGTTGTGTAAAATTTATTAATAAGTAAATGAATCATTATGGATAATAATAGAATTGTGACTTACAGTTTGTTAGCACACATTAATAATAATTCCACAGGAATTAAGGACTTTAACGATATATTTATTCCTTTAGTTAAACGCACATTGTCAAAAATGTGCAGCAATGGCATTAGCAAAGGGTTATTAAAAGATGTGAAAAGTGAAATGGACAAACTATATTCTTTAGATATGCCCTTTCCATTATTGAAAAAAAATCTTCAAAAAATAGCTGAAGTTTCAAATTCGAGTAATGAAAATGAATTTCAGGTATTTAGAAATGACGGATCATTTATTTTACACAAGTACATGTTTGTTGAGTATGAAGAAATAATTACGCAGCAAGAAGCCGATATCGAAGCTGCTAAACTAGCATATGAAAAATATTTGGAGGCTAATGGTTTTTTAGTTTTGTCACAACCTTCAATATTTGACTTCCTTGACAAGCATAGAGTCTCTCTTTCAGATTTTTTCGCAAATAAGAAAGATACCACTCTGACTTCCGACTATGCGATTCAAGCAAATTTCATCAATGAGATTAAAGGTGTTAAATCTCTTTTTGAGATAATAAAGAGAATTTATTTCGGTTCAATTATTACAAGTTATTTAGAGCTGGATTTTGGAGTAGATAGTAACAATAAACTTGAATTTTTATTAGATACAACATTCATTGTCAGCTTGATTGATTTACATTCGGAAGAGTCCACTCATACGTGTAAGAAAATACTTGAAATTTGTAAAAGGCTGGGTTATAAGATATTTATTTTGACTGATACTATAGAAGAAACACAAGGCTTAATATATAGAACTGCAGACAATTTGAATAAGAATTCATTAGCGCAGAGGATTGATACCAATGGGATTTATAATGCTTGTGAAAGACTATCAATTTCTAAAACAGACTTAGAGAGAATTGCCGCTAATTTAGAAACTACACTTACCGGGTTTGATATTTACATAGTTCACAATACTGAAAAATTTAGAAAAATTGGAAGGTTTAGCGATGAGTTTGATGTTTTAAAAAATAGAAAGAACAACCCTGATGGAGCTTTGCATGATGCAACCGCAATTGCCTATGTGAAAGAAAAAAGAGGAAAAGGAGTCAAATCATTTTATGACGCTAAGTGTTGGTTTGTTACAGATATGAGATGCGAATCAAAATCTTATCTTTCTAAGACTGATGGTTTTTTGCCAGAAACAATCAGGCCTGATGAATTAGTTAATATTCTTTGGTTAAGCAATCCAAATGTAAAATCTAATGAGGTAAATGAAATCGGACTTACAAGGTTGATTGCAAACGCTATTAACGATTCATTACCTAATCCAAGGGTCTTAAAAGAGTTTGATGAAAATGTGCAAAAATACGCTACCAATAATATTGAGCCTTCAGATTGCGTAAGAGTCGCTAATGCTATTGCAAATAAAACTATTAATAATTTAGAGCAACTCAACAAGATCGCAAATGAAGATAGTGATGAATTTATTATCGCATTGAAAGACTTGGCTAGAAAGGCAAAGATAGATGAGGGTAGGAAGGAGAAGTTAACTATTCAAATAATTGATAAAATTCATCAAGAATTCGAAAATAAATTTTTGGAGAGAGATTTAGAATTAAAAAATAAACACCATTTAGAATTAACAGAGTTAAAATCTCAATTAACAGATAAAAATGAAATTGAGGTATCCGAAATCAGTGCCAAGGTAAAAGAGGATATTAAAAAAGTAAATGAAAAACATTTAGAGACTTTAAAAAGAAGACAGCAAGATCTTTCAAAACTTAAAGAAATCTGCGAAAAGAGAGCTTTATATTTCTCAAGGATAATTATTGGTATTATTGCTGTGGGCTTAATTGTATTATATGCTGCTTTTGCATATTACGTATCTGAAGGTGAATGGGAGATAATACAAAAAAAACCATTTTATATAGCGAGCCCTTTAATTATTTTTGGAGTAGGCTTACTTATTTTGTCGTTAGTTAATAGAGAAATTAGTTTTAAACCGAGAAAAATAAAAGAATCCATTGAGAAATGGAAAACTAAAAAAAACTATCGCTTATTGAAATTCAATAATTCGGACTTAGAAGAGGCTCAACTTGAAATAAATAAAATTGAATCACAGTTTTCTAAAGTCACTTTTGTAAATAATGCCAAATTAATAGATTCTTTCTCAGAAAGTAAAGTAAATCAATAACTAATTCAACCCTGTCGGAGTTTATAACCCCGACAGGGTTGCTACTTCTTCTTCACAAAATCCCTCAAATAACTGCAACTACTGAAAGCTTCTTTATAAAAAACTGTGCCGCCATATTCCTTTACAAACTGCGGAAAATATTTATTGTTCATAAACTTAGGCCAGTAAGCTTTTTGGGCTTCATCATATTTATCCCAATTGCCGGAAGCGTATTCATTATACTGTGGTGCATGAATCTGTTTCTGTGCACATTTAGCCATCATAAATAAACAGCGGGCTTTAAAGTTTTTATCGGTACTGGCTTTCATGGCTTTTTCAAAATAATCCTGTGCTTTAAAAGCGCCATAATATTCTTTTTGAAAATCGGTTGCATCTTTAGGAATAAAATAACCATCGCTGCCGCTGCGGTAATACTGCACCAGCTCCCAGGTATGCCCATAGTAGGTGATATTATACATACCCAATGCAAGTTTGTAATAACTCTTTGCTGCTGTTGCAGGTTGTTTAGTGGCCTGTTCCAGCTTTTGCATTTCCTGTGCAAAGGCAAGTTTGGTTGTGCTGAATTTCTTTTCAACAGACAATTGCTCTTCTCTGTCGTATAATAAATCTGCAAACGGATTTTTATTGATTCCTTTTTTATCGGCCGATCTTTTAAACCAGTCAATAGCTTTGGCATAATTATATTCCCGCAGGTAAGACGTGCCTGCAAAATCAACCACTTCTTTTTTGGTTACTGAATTATGGGTTAATAGATAGCTTTCAAATTTGTTTGGTTGTTTATTATCTACCAGCGCAAATAATCTTTCAACATCAGCACTCATCAGGTTGTTTCTCAAAAACTCAACGCCGTTCATAGATCCGTAATAATCCTGCTGGCCTTTCATCATGTGGTCGGCAGCACCAATGCATAAAGTTTCTTTGGCTAGGTCGCCCTGCTGGTGGTAACGCTTTGCCAGTATCTCACTCATCAGGTTGCGGTAAATGCTGCGCCATTGCTGCACCTGCCAGTAATTGAGTTCAACGGCTTTTTCTGTTTTTACTCTTTCTTCTATCCATTGAAGTGAAGGCAGCAATTGTTCCTCAAATGAAGCATCTATTTTTTCTTTTTCATTAATAGTTACCAATAAGTTTGTTAATGTCCATTGGTCTTTTACTTTTTGAGTGAGCGGCATTTTTTCTGCGGCAGCTAAATATTTTTTTGCCGATGCATAATCCTTAATCATGTAAGCTGTGTAGCCTGCAGCAGTTTCAAAAAGTCCGGCATTTTTTACAACTTTTGATTGCGCCGCATCATTTAAAAATATTGCCAGTTGTGTTGCTTCATTTGCTCCTGCATTCATAATGCTGTCGGTGCTCTCATCGGTCCAGGTAAAATAAAATGGTTTGCCACCGGGCACTTTAAGCATGGCTGGGGTAAGATATTTTTCTTCAAGCTTGTTTATTTCTCTTACCACTAAAACTTCCAGTTCTTCACTGGCGGGGTTGAGGCGGTAAATTTCTTTCAGGTCATCTAAATCATTGTTGCTGCTGCCCAATGCAAACAACGAAAGCATCACTGCTCTTTCATTATCGTTCTTGCATAAAGCCAGGTAATCTTTTTTATCAGCTTTAGAATCTACACTCCACTCAAAGCCTAAATAATTAGAAATACGTTTTGCTGTAGTTGCAGTAAACACTTTACTGAAAAGATAAGCTGCTTCTTTTTGTTGCCCGCTGCGGAACAGGGCACCGGCTTTTAACGCAAGGCAAAGCGGCTGTAACACACTGTTGGTAGTAGTTTTGGAGGCATACTCATCGTACCAGTTAATTGCATCGGTGTAGCGGCCGCTGTAATGAGCAAGCCGTAAAACCTGGTAAGCATATTTCAATTTAAAAAAATCTTTTTTAGCTACGCCATATAATTGCTGTCCGTTTTTAGCAAGCTTAGCCATTTTTATACTGTCTCTTTGTGGCGCATACCAATCGCCTTCTCCACCAATAACATGCGGCTCTACCTGTTTGGCGTACAAAATATAACCCAGTGCTTCCAGGTCTTTGCTTTGCATAAAATAAGCCGTCATGCTGTTTTGCTTTACCGAGTCGGGTATTTTTAATGGCTGATTTTTTTCGATGTTGTAATACAGGTTGTTCAGATCCTTCCACGCAAATTTGTTTACCAGCTTTTTTGCATCTGCTTTTTTTACCGATGCTCCGCAATACGCAGTCCATTCATCTGCCAGTACATCTGCAACTTCTGTTGGTTCACTTGCATCGTAAAAAGACCGGTAACCGATATAATAAAAAGGCCGGTAGCCTTTTGCATCGGGCAGGTTCTGGTGAAAAAAAGAAGTGTAATAATCATACGGATCAGCTTCCGGGCCGCAACCAATTATATTTTGAGGAAACGAAACAATGGCAATGCTAATGCAAACTGCTGTAAATGCTTTCCAATTCATGGGTTGAGTATTTGCTTAAAATTACAGAATCCAGATGGTAGAGCGATACCCTCAGCTGGGTATTTTTCAGGTGCTTACCAATTTCATCAGCAGCGTACAATACTTCTTTAATATCGCTTTGTTCGTCCCGTATCATATCGCCTTTGCGTAGGTCATATCCTTGCAGCAAAGTGTCTTTTAAAATAAGATAGCGATTGCTGCTTTTACTGCAGAAAGAATTGCTGAAAGCTGCATCCGGCAAGCCTTGTATTAAACCGGTATAAATATTATTGCGGTATAAAACTTTCCAATCAAACAAAGGAAAAGCTACATCCAATGGCAATGGATAGGTAGAAAGATTACCCATATACTTTTTTAATTCCGCCGTTTCTAAAATAGAATTTTTGGTAGCCGGATCTTTTAAGTTACCCATATTATAGCACATCAGCAGGCCACGATCAACAGGCGGTATGCCTGTTTTAGAAAGGAATTTGATTTGATGTAAACGTATGGTAACAGAAATTTTTGCATTCGGTTTTAAGCTTTTTATATTTTTAAGAAGGTCAAAATATTTATCCCTGGTTGAAGCGGTCCAATCACAATCGATCTGCACCTCCGTAATAGAATCAAAATCAGTTTTGGCAATCAGGCTTTTTAATAATTCCATTATTTTTTCTGCCAATGGTTTTGTTTGAGATGAATCAATCTTTTGAATACTCTCATTGGTAATAAACACTGTTGGAATAACTGAAAAGCCTTTTAATTGTGTTCCGTTTGTGGCTTGTAGCTTTGCTACTGGTACCGCTTTCTTCGCCGTCTCGTCCCAATCCACATCAAAAATTTTTAGGTAGATGGTTTTGACTTTTAGAGAATCGAGTTTTTGTTTTTCAAAACCGGTAATGTTTAAAACAGATTTCCAGTAGTAGAAAGCAGGTTCAATTTGGCGGGGTTCAGTTTTATTATTGCAAGAAAAAAGAAAGAACATAAAAATAACATGTGAATATTTTAAAGCGGAGTTTTGAAAAAAAAAGGGCCCGTAGATATGGTTATTCATAAGAAAGACTTAAGGTTTCTCGTTTACTTTCTGCTTCTCTATTGCCAATTCGATATTCTCTACAGCATTGCGAATGTTAGGATGCGATTCAGGTAAAAATTTAGAAAAGACCAATAAGGCTTTTTGTAAGTATCTAACGGCCTCAGGATAGTTTTTTTTATAATAGTAGGTCACTCCAATATTATTGTAACGTATTGCAACGTCAGGATGTTCTTCCCCAAGAAATTTCTTATCAATCTCTAAAGCCTTCTTATAATATTCAATCGCTTTATTGTATTCTCCTTTTATTCTATACGTCCCTCCAATGTTGTTGTAGCGGACCGCAATACTTGGATGTTCTTCACCATAAAATTTCTTATCAATTGATAAAGACTTTTCAAAAAACTCAGCAGCCTCGCTATATTTTTCTTTATTAAAATATGACATTCCAATATTATTGTAGAATGTTGCAATAAAAGGATGTTCTTCTCCATAAACTTTTTTGCCAATAGATAGAGCCTGTTCAAGATACTCAATAGCTTTATCATTTTGACCAATATTCATAAATACCATTCCAATATCATTATAATTTACGGCAATATCTGAGTGCTCTTCACCATTAATCCTCTTGTCAATTTTGAGAGCCATTTTATAATATTTATTAGCCTCGTTGTACTCTCCTTTGTTTAAATAGGCTTTCCCAATAATAAAGTAGTTGTCAGTAATATCAGAATGATCTTCACTGTATTTTTTTTTGGAAATTGCTAAAGATTTTTTGCTATAATCAATTGACCTGTCATAGAATCCCATGTCATTTGCCATGCATGCTGCCTCGAAGAGATAGTTGGCATCATTTGAACTAATTTTTGCAGCCAGTTCATAATATTGAAGAGCTTGTGAATATTGCAATTGCAGCTTCTTAATTTTTGCTAGTTCAAAAAATGTAGAGGCAGTTTCTTCAACACTTGCCTTTGCGCTTTGCATCAGATAATTTTCGGCACCAGCATAATTTTCTTTTTCTAATTCCTCAAAAGCCAAAGCTTTTAAAGCATCATGCTCAATTTGCGGCGCCAATTGCTTTTCTAATGCATCCTTATCTTTCGCCAATTGTTTTTTTATTTCTTCACTTTGTAGCAACTCATTTCTTATTGCCTCTTTTTCCTGTAACAATTCATTTATTTGAATTTGCAAGGCAGCGTCGGGTAATTGGTTTATATTTTCTTTAAGGATTTTTATTTCTTCCTCTTTACCTGCAAGTAACTGTATTAACTGCTGGTTAGATTGTGATAAGGCAGTTATTGATGCCCGATCCGATTCATCAATTTCCGGAGGATGATTTTCAACTAAGTAAAGATTCAGGTTTGGATAGAATAGCTTCTCAAAATTATCCAGGTCATCATATTCCTTATACAGAATTGTATCGTTCAGGCTTTTCCTGAATTTTTTTAATTCTTTGTAATTTTCAAACTGATGATCTTCTTCCGGAGAAAACCCTGTTTTAAAAAAAGCAAACAGTCTTTTATTTTCTTTATTCGCAAAATCAAATTCTTCACGAGTATATTTTCCGATTTTGGAATAGAAGATAAAAACAACCAGATCACTCTCTCTCAATTTAGGATTGATTGCATCCTGTATAGTTTCATGACCAGGAAAATTTGATTGCACCATGTCTATTTCCCACTCCACAGGTTCCAGGTGCAAATGCTTATGGCTTTTGTTGAGTTGGTTTATCATCAATATACAATGCTCCCTTTCATCTTTTAATTCCTTGGACGAAGCAATAAAAATTTTCAAGTGTTTATCAGCCATGGATCTATTTTCAAATAAAAATACTCAATAATATGCTTTTCAAAAAACTTAATATTACCCTTTGGTGGGTATTGTAAATGCCTAGCAAATGCAGATATTTACAGCATAAAATATCAACCATGAAATTATTCTTAATAATCCTTCTTACTTATTTTACTATCAGCTTACAGGCACAGGATTATAAACTGGAAGGCAACGAGGTAAAAATCTCAAAACCTGTTTTATTTGAAACGGGCTCGGCTAAATTAAAGCCCGAGAGCATTGCTGCGCTGGATATCATTAAGCAATACCTTACCGATAAAACCTACATAAGCCAGTTAAGAGTAGAGTGCCATACCGATAACAGCGATGCTGCAGCTATCAGCCAGACGCTTACCGAAAAAAGGGCCATGGTAATTTGCAGAAAATTAATTGAAATGGGTGTGGATTGTAAAAGGCTGATTGCTGTTGGTTTTGGAGATACAAAG
>JANMBZ010000029.1:0-1689 GCA_031360765.1 Chitinophagaceae bacterium | reverse complement strand
GTTAAAGATTTAGGAAAAGAGAAAATCTTCTTTGCCTTTTGCGCCAGCACATCACGCAGGGCGGTATAGCGTTCCCTGCCTTCGTGTGAGATGGTGTAGCTTTTACTTAAATTGTTTACTTCTATTATTGAGTGTGACATGTGAGAATGGGTTGAGGTTAAGCCCGCCCGGATGACCGGTCGGACGGGGTTGAGCAAGGGCCTGAATTTGCCGGAAGCTCTTATTATTTTAAGACTCCACTTGACCTTAGCCTTAACCTTAGCCTTAAACTTTGCCTTTTACTTAAATTATTTACTTTCAATTATTGCTTTTAATTTTTGCTGCAATTGCTTTTTGTCGGGAAGATAAAGCTGATATTTTGAAACAAAAATTTTATTGGATATTCCACCCGTTGCAAACTCAACCAGCACTTCGTCTTTACCGGCCGTAAGAATGATACCGATTGGTTCATTATCATCTCCAACATTTTCTTCCTTTTTAAAATAGTTGAGATATAAATTCATTTGCCCGATATCGCCATGCTGTACTTTCCTGGACTTAAGATCAATAAGTACAAAACATTTAAGAATGCGGTGGTAGAAAACAAGGTCAATGTAAAAGTGTGTGTTCCGCAAAGAAATTTTGTATTGCCTGGCAACGAATGCGAATCCCTTGCCCAATTCCAACAGGAACATTTGTAAGTTGTCAATTATTTTTTGTTCAAGATGTTTTTCTGTTAGTTTCTTTACATAGGGTATTTTTAGAAAATCCAGTATGTATGGATCTTTTATTATTTCGCTTGCATGAACAGCGATTTGTCCTTTTTCAGAAGGCTGTAAAACGGCTTTTCTGTCTTTGCTCAATGCAAGCCGTTCAAATAAAGATGAATCTATTTGTCTTTCTAGTTCCCGGTAACTCCAGTTTTCATTAATAGCTTGTTGCTGGTAAAATTTTCTGGCTGTTTCATCCGTTATACCAAGTAAAGCAATAAAATGTGTCCAGCTTAATTTGGCAGGCACTGCCTGCCATTTTTGATATGAGAGGTAAAACCTGCGCATATCAAGGATATTTCGCCTGCCAAATCCTTTTCCAAATTGTTGCCTTAAATCTTTTGATAGCCTCGCTAACAGGTCGCTTCCATACTCAGCCCGCTCTTCACCATGCTGCTCAAATTCCACAATATGCCTGCCAATTTCCCAATTGGCTTTTACCAATTCTGTATTGATGATCCTTACTGCATTTTGTCTTGCTGTTTCAATGGTAAGGCCAATATTAGCCAGAAGCTTTTCGTATTTTGATTTAAGCAATTTCATTTTATTCAATCTGCTATGATAGCATGTGACATGGTATGTTTAAAAATGATCGGGACCAGTAGTACCTCAGCATGAGATCCTTCCTGCGTCAGGAAGACCGAAATTTTCGTTTAAATATTATCCGCAAAACTCTTCTCCATCTTTCTGAAATAATAAACACCCAACCACAAAAATGCAATGGTCATGGCTACCGAAACAATGAAAGACCTCCAGTGCATCGGGTCGCCCAGCAAACACCAGCGAAAGCCATCTATTACGCCGACCATGGGGTTAAGTGAATACAACATGCGCCATTTATCATTAATTACAAAACTGTTAAACCCAACCGGACTCACATACAAACCAAACTGTACAATAAAGGGAATGATGTAACGGAAGTCGCGGTACTTTACATTTA
>JANMBZ010000012.1:0-10022 GCA_031360765.1 Chitinophagaceae bacterium | reverse complement strand
CAGAAAAAAAATCCACGGAGGCTGGATGCAGAAAGGGTGAAAATTTATGAAATACCGGCTGCCTTTTACGAAAACCTGCAGCGTGGCGAAGATTATGTTACAAAAAAAGGAACCATCGTACCCAATGAAGAAGTAACAACCGCAGCACCCAAGGGAAAAAGTTATGCTTATTGTGCCGATACTATTTTTGATGAAAGCCTTGCAGAAATAGTGAAAGAGGTGGATATGCTTTACCACGAAACTACTTACCTTAAAGACCTGCACGAACGTGCCGCAGCAAGATTCCACAGCACCACGGTGCAGGCAGGCACTATTGCTAAAAAAGCCAATGTAAAAAAATTATTGATCGGTCATTTTTCATCCAAGTACGAAAACCTGGATGAATTTTTAAATGAAACCGCGGAAGTTTTTGAAAATACAGAACTTGCTTTACAAGGTTGTTGCTATACTATTTAAAGTAGAGTTTAGGGTTTAGGCTGGAGATTACGAATTAAAGCTCAATCTATACTTCTAAACATCTTTACTGCTCAACCTTTATCACATTATTAAATCCTTCCGCCATTATCCAGCAATAAAACTCGGGAAACCATTTGCGCCAGGCAGCTTCGTTGTGCATCCCATCTTCATCAACCACTGAGTAAATCATTGCGGCAGATTTTTCGCCCAATAACTCTTCCATTGCTTCCATATCCTTCAAATATTTATCCCCTTCCTTTGCACCCATATAAAAGAAAAATTTGCCGGTTATTTTTGCTGCCAGCGAATCGGTTAAGGATTTTATAGCCGGTGCCGTCCAGAATGCAGGAGAAAAAATACCGGCTTTTCCAAAAACATCCGGCTGCTTAATCATAGCATAATAAGAGATAAGCCCGCCCATGGAGCTACCTGCAATCAGTGTGTTTTCTTTTGATTTTAATGTTCTGTATTGCTTATCAACAAATGGTTTTAATGTTTTTGCAATAAAAGTAACATAGTGGTCTCCTTCCCCTTCTCCAAACTCACTAAAATTAAAAGGATTGTATTCATTCATTCTTTTAGTACCATTATCAATGCCTACCACAATACAGGCCTGCTTTCCGGCAGCAATCAAACTATCAAGGCATTCATCCACACCCCACTCGCCAAAGCCAGCGGTATATTCATCAAAAATATTCTGTCCGTCATGCATATATAAAACCGGGTAGTATCTGTTGCTATTATCATATCCCGCAGGAAGGTATACCCAGATGCGCCTGTTTCTATTTAACTGCGGAATAAAAAATGCAGTATCAATTACATTCACGTGTTTGCTGCTAGTGTGCTTTTTACTTATCGTCGCAAAATCATCTTTCCAGGCATTTATATTTATTTCAATGGTTGTATCGTTGGTTAATTTAAAAGTATGATCGCCAATATCTTTACCATCGGAAGCCGATTCCACCTTGCCCCAACTTCCCCTGGTGCATTTGTATGCATACTGCCCTGCAGGCAAATTAAGTATCAGCTCAAAACTATTTTCGTTGGTGAGTAAAAAGCGAAAGTCGCTATTGGCGGGATTCCAGTTGTTAAAATTACCTGCAAGAAAAGCGGAATCGTTACTATTTTTACCAGGGTATTTTCCTAATTTAAAAACAACCCTGTATTGTGCCCCGCTGTTATAAAAGCTGCATGTAAAAAGAAGGAGGCACAAAAAATATTTCATCTGGATAGATAAGTTTTTACTTTTTGATGAACCGCACTGCTTAATGGCACCAGCGGCAATCTTAATACATTTTCAATTAAACCCAGTTCATACAAAAATGCTTTTACCCCTGCCGGATTATTTTCTGCAAACAACAAATCATTACCTTCCAGACATTTATAATGCAAAGGCCTGGCCGCAGCAAAATCATCCTGCAAACAAAGCCGCACCATATCAGAAAAATCTTTTGGAAAACAATTGGCAGCAACGCTTATCACCCCATCCATGCCGCAAGCAATTAAAGGAAGTGTTAGATGATCATCGCCACTTACAACTAAAAAATCACCTGGCCTGTCTCGCAGTATATGCATGCATTGTACCATGTTGCCACTGGCTTCTTTTATACCGGCGATATTTTCTACTTCATTTGCCAGGCGCAAGGTTGTTTCTGCACTGATGTTGCTACCGGTGCGGCCTGGCACATTGTATAGCAGTACCGGCTTAGGACTTGCGGCAGCCAGATTTTTGTAATGCTGAAAAATACCTTCCTGCGATGGTTTGTTGTAATAAGGGCTGGCGCATAATACAGCCGCGGCTTTTTCCAATGGATAACTTTGCAAATTCTCCATCACATCTTTGGTGTTGTTGCCACCAATGCCTACCACAACCGGCACACGGTCATGTACTTTTTCAAAAGTGTAATTTATAATGTCGAACTGTTCTTCTGCATCCAATGTTGGTGTTTCGCCGGTTGTACCCAGCGTAACTATATATTCAATTCCATTTTCAATAATAAAATCTATTAGTTTCCCTAAAGCATCAAAATCAACTTCCATAGTTGATTTAAAAGGGGTAATAATGGCAACGCCTGTACCCTGCAATTGTAAACGCAAACTCATGTTTTGTTTTTTTGTGAAGGTATTAAGAAGTGATGAATTATTTTAAACGAAAATAAAGCGGTTTAAACATACATTAAAAATTCGTTTTTAAAAAAGTCAGGCTTTGCAATGTACAAAGCCTGACGGATAATGAAAAGAACTTTGGCGATTATTACAAGTTTAATAATTGTAAACTTTCCTTATAAATTTAATGCCTATATATTTATTTGGTGCGGTATAAGCTGCAAATAAATCCTTGGTTAACTTAGATTGAAATTTTGCCCCTTGTTCTTTCCACAATGCATCCCAGTTTATATCTTTATTGTTAACGATATCGGTATTTATTTTTTCTAATAACGGATCGTTAATAAGTTTTGAACCAACACTACGGGTAGAAATAATATTTACATCTGGGTTTAATTGAAAAACTTTAAGCACCTCTCTGTAACCGCCACAAGAACCCAGGAATACAAACTGGCAGGATGGAGTGATCTTCTTCAGACTTTCTGATAAGTGATAACTGTGGCCTCTGTGAATAAAAACTGTAATCTCATTTCCCTCTTTGGCAATGGCATCCATCATTTCATTTTGAGATGCTTCGCACCCTTGTTTTGTATTGGGCTTGTTCATATACACTTTCATTTTATTACCCACTTTTGAGGTAAAGACAATAAAATTGCCCAAATCTTTTTTATCCCACATTTTTGTATCATAAGTTGCAATACTGCTGCTATACGATGTTATGGCATCTTCATCATCGTAAAAGAAACTTACCTGTGTAATTAAATTGTTTCTTTGAAGGCGCTTCACATCAAGCACATCATAAGTTACGTCCGATTCGTATTTATATTTATCAGTCATTAAATCTACATACACATTGAAAATTCTTTGAAAGATCAGCTCATTTTGCAACTTAGGTTGTTTTTTAATTCTGTTTATCTCTTCTATAACACTACTGGTAATATTTTGCCTGTCCCTTACCTCATAAAGTATTTGTGCCATACCCATCGCATCTATAATAGTTTCGTTATCGGAAAGTTGTTTACCCGGCAATGCTTCCAGGTAATTAACAATGTACCTGGTAACTTTTGCTTCATCCAGGTTTTTAACAAGGTCTGCCACCAGGCCATAATCAGAAACAATAGACATAAAATCATCAAACTGGTAATAATCAATATCTTCAAAAAACTTACTCAATCCCACTTTTTCATTTTCTTTTAAAAACTTTTTATAGAGATACAAAAAACTTGAGGTGTAAAGCGCACTGCTGCCTTGTTGCGAAAGATCGTATGTGCCGGCCAGCATTAAAAAATAAAGTTCTTTTGCGGTAAGCGTACTCAATACTTTAAACCGCACATTATCGGGCGATTCATGCAATTCATTTATCTCTTTGATAAAATAATAATTGCCAAATTTTTTATTTAACTCACTTATAGGCTGACTTAAAAATGCATGTGTTTCAGGATCTTTACTTAGGTGAAGCCTGAGAGCTTCTTCAACAAAAGCGTGATAATAATCCTGTGGTACCATTGTTAATTTTACTACCTCTTCTGAAGTAATTCTCTTTTCGTAAATAGCCAGACTGAAGGGCAATACCTTCTCGTAATAGGTATCTGCTTTTATTTGCGAAACTGCTTTAACCGTTAACTTATTATTTCTGTTTACAAGCCCAGTGTACATGGTATCATTATCTGTAAGTTTTCGGTTAAGAATAACAGGTGCAAAATTTGCCAAGGCATACACCAAGGTATCCTGGTAGGGTGCGTATTGTGGCATTTCAATCTGGCTGGAAATATAATATGGCTCAAAAAACATTTTTCTTAAACCCGCAATTTCCTTTATGGTGTCAGCTACAAAAAGCCCTTCAAATACCAGCGCCATCATGTTGCTTTGCACATAATTCATGTTGTTGTATAAATTAACAACAGATCCCCTTTTGTATAGTTTTATGGTGGTAAGAAAATTAGAATTGAATGAAGGAATACCCAGTGTGGTAATTGTACCTTTATTTATATTATCGTTTGATACCTCAAAAAGTTTTGTCAAAATATCCCTGATGGGCCGGTTATCAATCTTAAGTTTTTTCTTAACAAGAGAATCGCAGGTTGTGGTATAGAAGCGATCTATACTTTGTGAGTAGGCGTTATCTATATAGGTTTTTTTTAAATTTTTAATCAACGATGCCCTCATATTCGCATACGCATTTTTATCCTCCGCCTGCAGATTAAAGGGCATGATAAATGCTAATAAAACAATAAACACCTGTAATAACCGGTATGAAATTTTAAGCTTTTTAAATGTTCTTTGCTGTTTATGCATATTTTTTTTGTTTTTTACTTAACAGAAAATGTAGGGTTATAAAGTTTAATTTAAGCTTTTACAAAACTGTATTTTATAATTTTTACTGTTAACACAGCATGCAATAATATGGTATTTTATGAGTTTATATAATTAAGAGTAATTAATAGTTAAATAATTACTAAAGGCATGCCAAAAAAAATCAGCACTCCAAAATCTTAATAAAATCATGTAGATTTGGATATGTTTTTAAACGCTGCTTTACGCACAATTTTGTAAAAACATTGAAAACAAATTTTAAGAAAATATGAAAACGGCTATAACATATCTTAGTGTTTTTATCTCTTTTTCGCTATCTTTTAATTTACCTGTATTTGCTTTTCAACAAAACACAGATGCAGTTGCTAAAGCAACGGCTGTTTCAGTTGTAACTTACGCTCCCAATAATGCCCCGGTTGCAGTAGTTAGCGATACCGGCAGCATACTTCTTGTACGAGACAAATCATATAATTTTATTGATACCAGGTATAAAGCAGCTGTAAGCCGTTTAAAACAAAAGGCAGCTTCGGTACAAGCGTACGTAAAAGCAAATAATTTCAGCACAGATTATGTTTTTCTGGTGGATATGTCAATCCCTTCCGGAAAAAAGCGGTTTTTTATTTATAACATGAAAGCAGATTCACTGGAATACTCCTCGTTGGTAGCGCATGGTTTTGGATCAACCATAAAAGAAAGCGAAGACCAGCTCGCTTTTTCAAACAATAACTGGAGTTTTAAAACTTCTTTAGGAAAATATAGGGTAGGCACTTCGTACAATGGCACTTATGGTTTGGCCTACAAACTATATGGGTTGGATAGTACAAACAGCAGGGCTTATGAGCGTGCTATCGTTTTACATTCAGAAACACATGTTCCCATGGTTGAAACTTACCCCGAAAAAATTTGCCAGAGTGCAGGTTGCCCGATGGTAGCGCCCAGTTTTCTCCCCATTTTGGGTAATTACATTAAGGCTTCAAAAAAGCCAATACTACTTTGGATTTACAACTAATATTTCAATACGCTCCTTAGCCTTAATAACTAATAACATATTATTTACAAAAGCTCCTTTTCCGGAGCTTTTGTGTTTGGTAATGAAACAACATTCAATGTACTTACCTAATGGTAAAGTATGTAATAACAAGCAGCAATAAATTTGAGAGCATGGCAATAATGTAGTACAATAAATTTACTGATTCATTTTATTTTTTGCCTTCACACACCAGAGTAATTCATTGATAAAAACTGCTGCCCTTTTATCGGTGCCGGCTTTATCAGTTGCGTTACCTGCATCATCAAATGCCTCCTGCACTTTTGGAACGGGAAACATAGCAGGCACTGTCCACGCCCTAATTTTCCAAAGCGTAAATTGTAAAGCTGTAATTACTTGTGTGCCACCAAAAGGACCGGCAGATACGGTTGAGATAGCAACGGGTTTTCTATACCACTCATCGTACAAAAGATCAACAACGTTTTTTAAACTTGCGGGATAACCGCCGTTATATTCAGGGGTAACTATTAAAACGCCATCTGCCTTTTTTATCTGCTCAGCAAATTGCAGCACTTCTTTGGCAGGTTCTTTTAAAAATTTCAGCCGCTCATCAAACACCGGAAATTTATATTTATTCAAATCAATAAACTCAACCGTAGCAAGTTTATTGGCCTGCAGGTAATTTTTAAAATACAAAGCTACCCGGTTGCTGGCTCTGCCGGTTCGTACACTTGATGATATGATTGCGATGTGTGGCATAAATAATTATTTTAAAGAAATTTTATAAATTGTTTTAGATGTAAATGTTGTTTGCGGCAACAATAGTGTTGAAGGAAATTCAGGATGATTGGGAGCATCCGGATAGTGCTGCGTTTCCAGGCATACGCCTGCAGATTTACCAATTTGTTTTCCATCGCGGTTAATTAAAGTGCCATCTAAGAAATGTGCTGTGTAAAGCTGAATAGCTGGTTCAGTTGTATAAACTGTTAATTCCAGTTCCTGTTCCTCATCGCTTAGTATGGCTGCAATTGCAAGTCCAGTGCCATCCTTATTTAAAACAAAATTATTATCGTAGCCCATGCCAGTTTCATTAATATGCTGCGATATTTTTTTAGCCAGTTTAAAATCAAATGCTGTACTCTCAACCGCAACCAATTTGCCGGTTGGAATTTTATGTTCGTTTACGGCTGTGTAATTGTCCGCATTTATTTGCAACCAATGACTGAGTATGTTTTTGCCTACATCACCTGTTAAGTTAAAGTAGCTATGGCTGGTAAGATTTACATGCGTAGCTTTATCTGTATCTGCAAAATATTCAATTATCAATTCATCATTTTCGGTGCAACTGTATTCAACTGTAACAGATAAATTTCCGGGGTAACCTTCTTCCCCATCTTTACTTAAATAAAACAATGACAGTTTAGGAACTGCACCATCAACAATTGTTGCTTCCCACATCATTTTATCAAAACCTTTATCACCACCATGTAAATGATTGGGCGCATTGTTACAGGCAAGTTGATATTCAATGTTGTTTATTTTAAATTTTCCGTATGCTATCCGGTTAGCATAACGGCCTACAATACAGCCCATGCAAACGCCATTAGTAAGATATGATTCCAGATCATTAAAACCTGCAACTATATCTCTTACATTATTTGCTTTATCTTTTACCTGCCAGGATATAATGGTGGCTCCGTAATTTATTATGGAAATGGCGTTACCTTTTTTGTTGCTGAGTGTAAAGCAATAAACTTCTTTGCCAGCAAATTCCCCAAATATTGTTTTTATAATTTTCATGTATTATTAGGTTGATAATTACAATTATAAAACCTGCAAGCTTAAAGCAAACATTACTCAATGTTACCGATTTTTAAATTTACACAGCAAAAATGCATCTGCCAATTATTATGTTAGTTACAGATCAATATGCTGATTTATATTTGTAGTAGTGCAGGTGATACCACAATCTTTTTTATGAATAAGAATCCATCTTCTTTTACACCGTTCGCTTTGGCGATTGCGATCCGTTGGGGCATTTAAACAATGCACGGTATGTTGATTATTTTATTAATGCCCGGGAAGACCATTTAAAAGAAAGTTACCAGGTAAATATATCAGACTTTGCCATGCAGGGTATTACCTGGGTGGTAGGCAAACACGAGATAAGTTACCTGCGGCCTGCATCGTACAACGAAGTGGTTTTTATTACAAGCTCATTAATACAAGCCACTGCAGATATGCTTTTGGTAGAAATGCTGATGATGGATGAAAAGCAAAAACATGTTAAGGCATTTATATGGAGCAGGTTTATCCCTATCAATATAAAAACCGGTAAAAAAGAATTGCACCCCAAAAGTTTTATGGACTTTGCAAAATCAATTGAGCGGACAGATGTAGATATTCATCAAGGCTATACAGGCAGACTTACAACGCTTATTGCCGAAATAAAATCTACCAGTTAAAATAACTTTACATTAGTTTCTATTTCTAAAATTAGTATTGGTGGGGCGAAACCTCATTAGAGGTGTATCATTGTATAGTTTCAATAATATCTGGCGTAATATTTGAAACTCATTCATTGATAAGTTTCTATTTTAAAAAGACTAAACAATTAAACGATGACAGAAGAAAGCACCATACTCCTTTATACTTATCCAGATATATTGGAAGCTAATTTAGTAAGAGATAAACTTAAAGCGGCAGGCATAGATTCGTTTACAGAAAATGAAGATGTGGTTGGCTTTAATCCCGGTGGCGGTATAAAAGTTAAAATATTCTCTAAAGATTTGGAAGCAGCCGAAAAAATTATCAATGAATAAGCATGGGCTTGCAAACAAAGAATTTAACTGTAATGCAGCATTATAAAATTATCTGCTATCCTTTATGATTTTAGTTTCGTAACTTTCCCATACAGAACAGATAAAGATTTTATACCACTTTTCTGTTGAGGTGTTTATATTCTGCATTATCAATCATTATTCATTTAAAAATACACATCATGCAACAAAAATTCATTTCTTTAATGCGCTGGCCCGATGGCGGTGATGAAGGAGGAAGTACTGAACCTAAAAATGAGGAAGTAAAGGCAGATGAAATACAGCCCGGAGCTACTGATAAACCTCATGAAAAAGGTTTTTTTGAAAAGGTGAAGGATGCTTTAAAAGACTGGTCGAATGATGACCAGCAAGATCAGCAGGTAGATGATTCCACACCATAGTAAGTAGCATCGTTGCTAAATTTATTATACCCTTTAAGGCTAACCTGGCTTTAGAGGGTTTATCTTTTAGGTGATATAGCAACGCTTTAAAAATATATTGTAGCAACTGTATTCATTTATTTTCTCAAATAGTCTGGCACAGTGCGGCGTTTAATACAACACAGTTTGCAGCCCGCTGCGTGGAATATGGATACCAAGTATGTACTGTTTGCAAGCATTGGTTATGCTGCTGTATTTGTGGATATTGGTATATGGAAGTTTAAATGGGAGCGTAAATAAAGATGTGCAGGGTAATTTATTACAAAAGAAATTTAGGTACAATCTTTTTGGTAAACATTATTTTATAATTATAATTTTTTGAGCCAGCGGGCAATATAATCAAACAGCTCTTGGTTTTCTTTCTCGTTATGTATTTCGTGGTAAAGTCCATCCCAGAGTTTTAACTCAATCATCTGCGGATTTTTTTCAGCAAATTCCTTTGTACCGTTGTATGATGTAATTCTATCAGCCAGCCCGTGCATGGCCAGGGTTTTGGTTTGTAGTTCAGCAGCATGTTCAATTACATACACACCTGCCGGATGCACATTTAAAAAAAACGTAGCGCTTATTTTATCGTGTACCAGAGGATCGTTTTTATATGCATCAACAACCGATTGATCGTGCGATAAAGCAGCCAGTTCCAGTTGGGTTGGCAGCGTTAAAGCCGGTAAAACTTTTACCATTATTTTAGAGAGGGCAACCTTCCATGCCGGAGGATTAAAAGCCAGTTTAAAATAAGGCCCCGTAACAATAAGGCCCTTTAATGCAGGCTTGCGGCGCAACACATAGTTGGCTGCAATGTTGCCACCCAGACTATGGCCGTACATAATAAGCGGTTTGTGAGCAAATAATTCATGCGCTTTTTTTACCAGCAAATCAGTATCATTCATCAACTGCTCA
>JANMBZ010000232.1:0-3397 GCA_031360765.1 Chitinophagaceae bacterium | reverse complement strand
ATTAAATAAGGCTTCAGCATAACATTTGGTTAATAATAAATGGGTTAAATTGCGACACGTTTGCACTGCAATTTAATAACAATGAATAAGAGTGCATCAGTTTAAGAGTTGTCAGATTATATTGAGAAGTATTTAAGAATTGGAGTTCAGTTTTTACAAAACTGAATTTAGCCACAAAGACTCTAAGACACAAAGAAAAAAGCTACGCATTTTTCTACTTAGTGCCTTCGGGCCTTTGTGGCTAACCCCTTTTCGCAGCGAAGCTGAGAATAAAAGAAAAATTGGTACCATTCATTTCAAATTAAAGCACCAATGTCGTTAGAACTGGACGAAATATCAATACAACAGCATTTTGAAGAAGTGATTGCTTCTGAAAATAAACTGTCCATTCAGGAATTTCTGAATGACCAGAACATCAGTGATGTGGCAAACCTCATCTACGAAAATGAAGATTACGAATGCCAGATAATCTCTCACCTTTCTATTCATCGTGCAGCCAGTGTTTTTAAAATTATTGAACTTCCTACCCAGAAAAGAATAATAAAAAATTTACCGGCCATAAAAACCACGGAGCTGTTGAATGAATTGCCTGCCGATGATCGTGTTGCTTTTTTAGAAGAATTACCTACCAGTATTGTACGGGATCTTATAAAAACTTTAGACCCTGAAGAACGCGTTGTAACACTTGAATTACTGGGCTATCCGGAGAATAGTATGGGCAGGATAATGACGCCCGATTATGTATATGTATATGAAGAAAACACCGTAGCAGAGGTTTTTCAAACCATACGCAAACATGCACGTGGCAGCGAAACCATCGATGTGCTGTATGTACTTAATGAAAAAGGCGAACTGCTGGATGATATCAGAATACGTGATTTTATTTTGGCCGACCCCAACGCAAAGGTTGAAGAATTGATGGATGGCCGGTATATTGCCCTGCACGTAACCGACGACCAGGAAATGGCCAGTGATGTTTTTAAAATGAACAACCGGGTGGCATTACCGGTAACGGATGAAAATAATATTTTACTCGGTATAGTAACTATTGATGATATTTTGTGGGTGGCTGAAGAAGAATACAGCGAGGATATGCAAAAAATTGGCGGTACCGAAGCATTGGATGAACCTTATCTGGAAATGCCTTTACTAAAACTTTTTAAAAAACGCATTGGCTGGCTGGTGATATTGTTTTTGGGCGAAATGCTGACAGCTACTGCCATGAGTTATTTTGAAGGGGAAATTCAAAAATTTGTGGTGCTGGCATTATTTATACCCTTAATCATTTCAAGTGGTGGCAATACAGGCTCACAGGCTAGTACGCTTATCATACAGGCTATGGCTGTTGGAGAAATTACAATAGCAAATTGGTGGCGTGTAATAAGAAGGGAGGTCATCCAGGGATTGATGCTTGGTTCCACACTTGGTCTTATAGGTTTCATCCGTGTACTGGTATGGTCAAAAATTTTTCCGCAAATTTATGGAGCACATAATTATTTAGTGGCTTTTACAGTTGGCTTTTCGTTACTTGGCGTTGTTTTATGGGGTACATTAAGCGGCAGCATGCTGCCTATTTTAATTAAGCGTTTAAAGGGCGATCCTGCTGTTTCTTCTGCGCCATTTGTTGCCACCTTAGTAGATGTTACCGGCCTGGTCATTTATTTTTCGGTGGCGTATTTATTTTTGAAGGGCATTTTGTTATAGTTAATGCATCCCAGCCGAAATACCCGACTTTGCCCCAAACTTCATTTTTCTAAGTGTTGCCTTTTCCTTTTTGTAAGTTATCACAAACAAATTATCAAACTCATCATCGGGTATATCACCGTAAGGATAACCGGTTACGCCAAACTTGCGAATGATTTGCGGAATGGTGTTGCTGTGGGCAACGATTAAAATCGTTTTTCCAAAATCGCCGTTTTCCATAATGGCATTTAACAGGTTATCACATAAAGTATCTGCTGTGTATTGAACGGTACTAATGTTTAACTGAATACGCATACTGTCGGCTGTATTTTGTGTACGCTTGTATTGGCTAACATAAATTTTTTGTACTCCTTCATTTTGCAAGGCACGCATTAAATCGCCGGCACGGGCATTACCTGCGGGTATTAAACCAGGGTCTTTACCGGTTTCTTTTTCGGCATGGCGCACAATAAATATTTTTGTAACGGCAGGTTCGGGTTGTGCAAAAGCGGTGCTTTTAAATGTAATGGCAGCCAGGAAGATCAATAAATATTTCATGCAGGCAGTTTTAATTATCTAATTTAAGTTAATCAATTGAAAATACCGGCGGGTTTGGTTTGTAAAATGCTTAAATGAGTACAATTTTGTTAAATTGCACGATAAGTATTTACCCGAACGCTAAGATAAAAGTTCATACTTCGGCTCCGCTCAGTATTGCAATAAAGTACAAGAGTGCGACGCCAATGAAGATTGGCTTTGTCCTACTGCCGGGCTCAAAATAAAAATATAAAATCATCTTCGCCATTGCTCCTTTAGCGGACAGGGGCGAACAAACCTTTAAAATATGTGTGGAATTGTAGGTTACACCGGTCCAAAGCAAGCTTACCCAATAATTATAACCGGCCTTAAGAGGCTTGAGTACCGAGGCTACGACAGCACTGGTGTTGCATTGCTCAACGGCGGCCTGAAAGTTTATAAAAAGAAAGGCCGTGTGGCTGATCTGGAAGAATCTATCATTGGTGAAGATTTGCAGGCACACACAGGTATTGGCCACACACGTTGGGCAACGCATGGCGAGCCGAGTGATAGAAATGCACATCCACACACATCTGCCAGCGGCAAACTTGCCATGATACACAATGGCATTATTGAAAATTATGCACAGCTAAAAAAAGAACTGGATAATAAAGGCTACAAATTTACCAGCGATACAGATACCGAAGTGTTGTTGAATTTTATTGAAGACATTAAAGAAAATAACAAATGCGACCTGGAAGAAGCGGTACGAATTGCATTAAAAAGAGTGACAGGTGCGTATGTAATTTTATTGCTGGATGCTGATACGCCGGATACGATTATTGCGGCGAGGAAAGGTAGTCCGCTGGTGATAGGTGTAGGCAAAGGCGAACATTTTTTAGGCTCGGATGCATCGCCCATGCTGGAATACACCAAGGAAGTAGTATATGTAAATGATTACGAGCTGGCTATTGTAAAACCTGATGAACTGATATTAAAAAACCTGGGCAATGAAAAGATAACACCTTTTGTTACCAAGTTGGATATGGAACTGGCAGCTATTGAAAAAGGCGGCTACGATCATTTTATGCTGAAGGAAATTTTTGAACAGCCAAGTACCATACTCGATTGCTTAAGAGGAAGACTTGATGCAAATGCAGGCACCATCACCATGAAGGGCATCCAGGATAATATGGAG
>JANMBZ010000177.1:0-21339 GCA_031360765.1 Chitinophagaceae bacterium | reverse complement strand
AACCGAAATTTTCATTTTTTAAGATTTGAAATTAGTGTTTTATCACGAAATAACTAATATCGTTGCAAACCTTACCTTTGCAGCCAATTTAAAATTAAAAATGCCGTTAAGCCGTTTTTAATTTTGACTTTTAACTTTTTAATTTTTTTGATATGGCTTTAAAAGCAGGAATAGTAGGATTACCCAACGTAGGAAAATCAACCTTATTTAATGCGGTTAGCAACAGTGCCAAGGCACAGGCAAGCAATTACCGCTTTTGCACCATAGAACCCAACACCGGCCTGGTTAACGTACCAGATGCCCGCCTTGATAAACTGGCCGAACTGGTAGTGCCCGAGCGTATTGTACCTACACAGATTGAGATTGTAGATATTGCCGGGCTGGTACGTGGTGCCAGTAAGGGCGAAGGATTGGGCAATAAATTTTTAGCCAATATACGTGAGGTAGATGCCATTATACACGTAGTGCGTTGTTTTGAAGATGATAATATTTTAAGAGATGAAGGGCCCATTAACCCGGTTGGCGATAAAGAAATTATTGAAACCGAACTGCAGTTGAAAGATCTGGAAAGCGTTGAAAAGAAAATGCAGCGTACCGAAAAAATGGCCAAGACAGATCCCAAAATGAAAGTGGAACTGGAAACGCTTACCCAATGCAAAAAACACCTGGAAGAAGGAAAAAATATCATCACCCTGGGTTTAAGTAAGGAAGAAAAATCGGCCATTGAAGATTTGTTTTTACTTACAGATAAACACATTTTATACGTTGCCAATGTGGATGAAGCCAGCATGCACACCGGCAATAAATACAGTGCTGCATTAACTGAAGCTGTTAAAAACGAAGGCAACGAAGTGATTGTAATGACCAACGCTATTGAAGCACAGATTGCTGAGTTTGATAATGCAGATGACAAAGCCATGTTTATGGAAGAATATAAATTTGTGGAGACGGCTTTAGTTATGTTGATACATTCAACCTACAAACTTTTAAATCTTTCAACCTATTTTACAGCAGGTGTACAGGAAGTACGTGCCTGGACGATTGGAAAAGGCTGGAAAGCCCCACAGGCAGCCAGTGTAATACATACCGATTTTGAAAAAGGTTTTATTAAAGCTGAAGTAATTGCCTACGAAGATTTTTTAAAATACAAATCAGAAGCGGCGTGCCGTGAAAATGGAAGGCTGCGTATTGAAGGAAAAGAATACTTGGTACAAGATGGTGATGTAATGCATTTCAGGTTTAATGTGTAGTAAAAAAAGCAGCCCCCATTATTTAGTTTGTAAATAGGAGCTGCTTTGTAAAATTTAACCCTGTTGTATCTACTTGCTATTTTTAAATTTCGGATTTTTAGAAAGCAGGTAAAATGAATTTACTTTTTTAGTGCATGTAAAAGTAAAACAGCCACTGCTGCAGATGAAGCCGGGTTTTGTCCGGTAATTAATAAACCATCCTGTTTTGTATAAACTCCCCAGTCTGCACCATGACTGTATTTACCGCCCAGTTTTTTTAACTCATCTTCTAATAAAAAAGGCACTATATCAGTTAACTTAACACCTGCTTCTTCGGTGTTTGAAAAGCCGGTTACTGCTTTATCCTTTACCAACGCATCGCCATTTTCATCTTTTACCCGTAACAAAGCTGCAGGTGCATGGCATACAAAGGCAACTGGTTTTTCGTGCTGATAAAAGTCTTCTATCAGTTTAATGGAGTTGGCATCATCCACCAGGTCCCACATGGGGCCATGCCCGCCAGGATAAAACACCGCATCGTAATTGCCTTCTTTAATTTCACTTAATTTAATGGTATTGGCAACTCTTTCAATTGCTTCTTCATCTTTATAAAACCTGGCTGTTGCTGCTGTTTGTGCATCGGGTGCTTCGCTTTTAGGATCAACCGGTGGCTGCCCGCCTGCCGGTGATGCAATGCTGATTGCTGCACCTGCATCTATAAACACATAGTAAGGTGCCGCAAATTCTTCTACCCAAAAACCGGTTTTTTCGCCTGTATTACCCAATGCACTGTGTGAGGTTAATACCATTAGTATTTTCATGTTTTTATATTTTATAAGTTTAAAAAAGCAATAACATAAAGTTCTGCAGAAAGTTTTTGCAAAATGTTATAAGGTTATAAACAATAGTTATATTATTAAGATATACCTGTTGGTTATAAGATATTGCATGGGTAAAATAAAAAATGGTGCTAGCCGGTAACGATGCTACAACCGATAAAATGGGCAATATTTTTTTTATCTACCTAATAAAAAAACAATCAAAATAATAGCTGCTAAAAAAATGTATGAAAAAGTGAAGAATATTTTTTGGCATGGATTTAGGGACTGCAGTTTTATCGTTAACCAGATAAATATTTTTTTATGATGATGAATACCATGACTACCTTAAGCACTGTGCTTGAAAAACTGCGAATCAGAAAACAGGATAATGAATTTATTATGACTGAAGCAGGTTTTACAAGTCCGGCTGGAAAAATTTATAATTCCGAAGATCTTACTATCATTAAAACGTACCGGTTTGAAGGCGAATCTGATCCATCAGACAATTCAATTTTATATCTGCTAGAAGCCAACGACGGGTTAATAGGCTACAGCATTGATGCATACGGGGTTTACAGCAATCATGATGACGAGGGAATGTATGACGAATTTATCCGTAAAATAAATGTGAGTGAAAGGGATGAGCAGGAAATATTTAAATAAGCATTCTGTTTATTTTTCTGCACTTACTTTCCATATTACATTACTTGCATCGTCAGTTACCAGCATTGATCCGTTTGCAAGTAATGCAACGCATACCGGCCTTCCATATACTTCGCTTTTATCAGCATTGGCTATAAAACCTGTTAAAAAATCTTCCGGTTTTCCGTAAGGTTTTCCATTTTCAAAAGGCACAAACAATACTTTATATCCTGACAGGTTTGCCCGGTTCCAGGATCCATGTTGACCAACAAATGCCCCATTATGATATTTAGCCGGAAAAGATTGCTTATCGTAAAAGGCCAGGCCGAGCGATGCCGTGTGTGCACCTAAAGATACATCGGGCACAATGGTTTTATTTAAGAGGTCGGGCCTTGGATCATCTTGCATACGGGGATCGGGATTTTTACCAAAATAAGCATAAGGCCATCCATAAAAACCGCCTTCCTGCACCGATGTAATATAATCAGGTACCAGGTCATCACCCAGTCCGTCTCTTTCATTTACTGCTGTCCATAATTTACCGGTAACAGGTGCCCAGGCCATGCCTACAGGGTTACGTAGCCCGCTGGCATATATTTTTTCACCGCTTCCATCAGCATTAAACTCCAGTATATCGGCACGCCTTATTTCGTTATCCATTCCATTTTCTCCCACATTACTGCCAGAGCCAACCGATACATATATTTTGTTACCAGCTTTATTGCTGATGATATTTCTTGTCCAGTGATTATTGTAACCACCTGCCGGTAAGTTTATAATCTGCTTTCCTTCTCCGTTTAAAATTGTATCTCCGGTATTGTAATCAAACAACATTACACCATCTGTATTGGCAATATAAAAATGGTTTTTGAGTATAAGCATACCCAATGGCTGGTTTAAATCTTCTGCAAAAACATAGCGGCTTTCAAATAAACCGTTTTTATCAGCATCACGAAACATGGTAATACGGCCGGCACTTTCGCCCAGGTGTTGTGTTTTTATTTTGCGTGAAAGTTTTGCGCCCAATTTTTTTATACCCCTGAGTATGGTATTTGATTCTGCAATAAAAACATCTCCATTGCCGGCAACATAAATCCAGCGGGGATTTTCTAAACCATCTGCAAACCTGCTTACCAAAAACCCTTGAGGTGCAGTCGGTGTTTTTCCCGCAGGCCACCCAATTACTTTACTAAAATTACGTGCAGATGCGGTAGCAAATGGTGCAGGCAAAGTATCTGATGATGATGCTGCGGCATCTTCACTGATCTTTATAGCTGTTTTATGCGATGCCGGATTACTACAGGCCAGAGCTGTAATGATAATAGAAACAGCAATTATAATTTTTGTCATTTATCAGTGTGTTTGATTGAAGAATATATTTTAATGGCAAAACAAGATCAATATTTACAAAAAATCAAAAACGGCTTTTTTAAATATATCTGCTGACTGTATATGTGGTATATGCCAAGTACCGGCCAGTTCAACCAATTTGCAGTTGGGTATTTGTTGCAGTATATTTTTACCCAGTTTGGGATATTGCCGGTGTTTGTTTTTTTGTTGTTGATTCAACAAATCTTTCCCTACAATTGTTCTGTTTTTGCAGCCTGTATTTAAATTACTGGACGTTAGAATCAGTTACGATGATGTTCATCATCGCCCTCATCTTCATTACTATCCATATCCGGCAGGTCGTCGGTCCAGTCTTCTTCAGGTAAAATATCTTCATCTCCCTGCAGGTCTGTTTCAGTTGCATTCAGTGCTGCTGCTTCATTATCTATATCATCTTTCAGGGCATCCAGTTCTTCGGCATCAATCTCCGCTTCTTCATACGCCGGGTCATCGGTGTCCAGCAAATCTTCGCCATCCGTTGGGGCAGCAAATTCCATACTATCGTGTTTTAAGTCTGTTTTAACATCGTGTTGCGGAGTATTTTTTTTCATGATTTTTATTTTAGAATAACACAGGAAAATTGTGCCAGAGTTTATGGCCCTTATAAGTTTGCTGATAACGGCCACCAGAAAATTTCATCTCATTATCAACCTAAATAGCAAAGACGTACACAGGTTGCAAAAATGCCAGGAACTTCTGCAGTACCTGGCATTCATTATGATTATTATATGCTGAAATATTTATCAGTCTTTAATATCCAGCAATATCTCTTGTCCGTCTTTAATGGCTCTCACATCTCCATATTTCCCAATTTTTAATTTCTGGTATTTATTTTCAACCAGTACTTTGCCCTGTTTGTTGATGATGCCATAAAGACCATCTTTTTTAGTTAGGGCCCTTGACCCTTTAAACTGGGAGATTGACTCATAAATATTTGGAGCTATAACTTTACCTTCTAAATTTATAATACCAATTCTACCATCCTTAGTGGTAAAAGCAAGATTATCGCCACCAAAAGAACCTATCTTTTCATATTCTGGTTTTACAATTTCTTTTCCGTTTGGTTTTATTAAACCAACCAGTTTGTTTTTCCATACAAGTGCTACACCCTTATCAAATTTTCCAATACGGTCATATTCTTTACTTATTTCCTGAGCATATGCCTGAACAGCAAATACGGTTAAGAACAAAAAGATTAATTTTTTCATAAAGAGTTTTAGGTTTGGTTATAAAATTTATTACTGTAAAGATATTGAAATTAAGATGTGGAAATACTGAAAATTAAGACTGTTTTTCCGCCTGATTTTAATTTTTCTGACAGCTTTTTTATAATATAAGCAAAGGTTACTGCTTCCATTAACCTTGCTGGCATTATATATTGTTTGTTACAACTTTTTGCTGCTTACCCATTTACTAAGTGAACAAGGATAATCTTGCCAGTCCTTTTTAACATAATGCCCGCAGGGCCTTGTGGGCAGGGTTGTTTAATGATTTTTACATCATTTGTTTTAAAACATGCCGGTTAGTAAGTACAGCAACAATGGCGGAGTAACATGCCCCTAAAAAATCAACTATAAAAGCTGAAACATTTATTATATTTACTACGACGGTTAACTTCACTAATTACTCATAAGTATTTTAACAGCACATATCATGGAACAGCAACTAACAGAAATAAGGGAACAGCAAAAAGCTGTCTGGAATAAATTTTCGCCCGGCTGGAAAAAATGGGATGATTTTACAATGAACTTTTTAAAGCCAATGGGCAACAAAATTATAGAAGCACTGCATATAAAAGAAGATGATCACGTACTTGATATTGCCTGCGGCACCGGGGAACCGGGCCTTACCATTGCAGCACTTGCTCCTAAAGGAAGCGTAACCGGTACCGACCTGGCAGACCAGATGCTGGTGATTGCCCGGGAAAATGCTGCACGTAAACAATTGAAAAATTATGAAACCAATACCTGCGATGTTTGTGAACTTCCTTATGCAAATGATCATTTTGATAAAATAAGTTGCCGGATGGGATTTATGTTTTTTCCGGATATGCAGCTTGCATCGGATGAAATGTACCGGGTTTTAAAAAGCGGTGGCAGCATGGCCACTTCTGTATGGAGCACCGGCGATAGAAATGCCTGGGTTACCAATATTATGGGTGTTATCAGTAAAAATATGCAACTGCCTCCCCCGCCGGCAGGCGGCCCCGGTATGTTTCGTTGTGGCGCCCCGGGTTTTATAAAATTAATTATGGAGAAATCGGGTTTTAAAAATATTCAGGAACAAACGATAAGTGGTAAAGTACTGTACTCAGGTTTTGAGGAAATGTGGCAGATGATGAATGAAGTGGCAGCTCCGGTAGTGGGCGCTTTAAGCAAGGCCGATGAAGCGATGCAGCAAAAAATAAAAGCAGAAGCTGCACTGCAGAGTGAACAATACATAACAGGCAAAGGGCTTGAAATGGACTATGAATCGCTGGTGATAAGTGGCACTAAATAAAGCAGGTTTTTGTTTTCTTTAACCCGGTTATCAACCCTTGGAACTGAAGAGGCAAAGTGACCTCTTCATCTTTTGTTTTTTAATTTAATCATTGTGGAAGGGAACCCCTGCGATCTAGGATCATTAGCGCTGGCTGCGGCTTTTACCTTTTAGCAGTAGCGTCAACAGCAGAGAAATCAATATTTCTGTATGCTTAGCAAGGTGGCTTTGGTGAATGCACCGGGTATCAGTTACTAAAAATTTGCTTCAGCGCTGCTTTATCATGCCCGTAAATATCATCTGCAAAATGCAATAATCCATTATCATCAACCCATGCTGTGTAGTATGTTATTAATACGGGTACCGCACTGTTTAATTTTACATTGGTTTCTTTGTCGCTTTGCATAGCTTCTGAAATTGTTGCAGCATTCCAGTGGCTGTCATCCTTCAGCAGGTAATTGGCCATTTTTACCGGGTCACTTAGCCTGATACATCCATGGCTGAATGCCCTTTTTTCTTTTTCAAATAAGCTTTTTGCAGGTGTATCATGAAAGTAAATATTGTAACTGTTGGGAAATAAAAATTTAACCCTTCCCAGGGAGTTATCATCTCCGGGCAATTGCCTTATCACGGGCAATGCACTACTGCCGCCTACCAGTTCCATATGATGGGCCGCCAGGTAATTGGGATTTTTTGCCATTGCCGGTAAAATCTCTTTTTTAATGATATCCGGCGGAATATTCCAATACGGACTAAATACAACCTGATTTAAATTGCCGGTAAATATCATAGTATTATGCCCATCTTTTCCTACCACAACATTCATATCAAAAACCTTTGTTTTTCCATTTTTTACATGCAGCATAAATTCAGGTATGTTTACAACAATCATCTGCCCCTGTGGCTCATTTATCATCCATTGCATTCTGCCCATGTTGAGCAACAGTTGCTTTATTCGTTCTGTAACCGGTACATTCAAATCCTTAATTTGCAGGTCGGTGAGTATACCCGTAGGGTTATATCCAAAACGCTGCTGAAAGTTTTTTATGCCATTTTCCAAAGCATCATTAAACACTGCGGTAGAATCTGCGCCCATATCTTCAGTAACCAGTAATCTTTTCTTCAGTTGCGCAACAGCAGGCGAAGCAGCTCCTTTCTTCAGGAGTTTAGCAGACGTTGTAATCTGCTCCCACCCGCCATGTTGGGATATGGCGTAATATTTTGCCAGTTGTTCTTTCAATGCTTTATAAGATGCGTTTACATCTTCATAATATTTATTGTCTTTGTGTTTTTTGGTAAGCAGCGAATCTGCCAGCAAAAGAGCATCTTCTTTTCTCCTGGGTATAAAACGCTCCATTTCCTTACGTTTAATATAACCATCTTCAATATTATTGAGAGCGTACATAATAAAATGTTGGGTAAGCTTCAATTCCGTATTAATAATCTGGGGATCTGATACTGAAACATTAAAGCTGTCTTCTATTTCCGTATATCCATTCATTTTGCGCTGCAAATCCTTATCGTTTAAACTGGTATCCTTGCCATAAGCAGATTGATAATTATGCAGGTTCCAAAAACCACGTGCCTGTTCTGTAACACCATCTTTGGAAAACCATGCAAGCTGGTAATTGCGTGCATTGTAAAAGCTGGTGATGCGGCGTATCAGATCTTCATCAACATTATTATCCTTAAAAAATTTCACCATTACCGTACTATCGAAAAAAATATCATTGTACGCATTTGATGCAGTAATACTAAAATCTCTCTTAGACATTTTTTTTTCTTCGAGTTTACCTGCATCAGTAAGCATATCGCCTGTGCCATCCGATTTATTTGATGAGTTTGTACCGGAATTGGAATTGCAGGAAATTAATAAGCCAAAAGCCAGGCAGGTAGTTAACAGGTTTTTTTTCATTTTGTACCTTAAACAAAAGTTGTGCCTTTTATTTAATAAAGTGTTTTTTAAAGAACAAACTTGTGACTGATTGTGGAGCAGGGATTTTTTTCCACAAATAATGTTGGCTAAATGGGTAAACTACCTTGGATAAATACATAATGCAGTCGCACTAAGTTGAATAAAACCCTTTACTGGTGATTTAATTAAAGTAAAAAATATTCCCTGTTACCATGCCATGAACATGAAAAAATTAATCATCATTCTCCGGAAATACCCTGATTACTTTTACAAACCGTAAAGTATAGTATTTATTGAGTGCCGATATGGTAACCCCCATTGCTTTTCCTGAAGTGGAGTGAATAAATTTATACTCCCCATTTTCAAAAGAAGTAAGTATTCCCATATGGCCAACAATGCGGCTGGTACTGTCTGTACCGGTAAACAATAACAGGTCGCCGGGCTTTGCATTTACAAGTGGTACTGATTTATTTACATTCGTAAAATCAACCGAGGATCGGGGTACCGCAATATTAAAATGATTAAATACATAGGTAATAAATCCTGAACAATCGAACCCGACTGCAGGGTCGGCAGAAGCATATTTATAAGGTGTGCCTACCAGCGTTTTAGCAAAAGTGAGTATTTCATCAGGCCTGGTAAAACCGGTGTTGATTACGTTTGAAACCGGAGGAAGCATAACGGGTTTAGGCCGCTTGGCCGGAATTGTATCTGCTGCATTACTGATTTCGGTGGCTGTAGTCTCTACCGGCATTTCTCCTGATGATTTTGTTTGACAGGAACTTATGATAAGAATAAAATTACTGAGTAAAATAAGTCGCATGCTGTACACAGGCAATAATTAAACCAGAAAGGTTTGTAGCAAACTAACTGGTTGAATAAACATCAGAGCATAGATATATTTTACTCCCGCCTACAAATGGGAGCATTTTTGTTTCAATGCGTTTTACTTAAACATATTTTTTTGTATGCAGTATTTGGTTATAACGAGGCCGGGATAAAATATAAACGAATACCGAATACAGGAGCCGCTCTGCAACGGCATGAAATTCTGAATTTATGCAGAGAAATTTTTAACTTTCTGAATCCGGTTACTAACCGGTGGAATTAAAGATGCATCTGTTAACCTCATCATCTCTTTCAATTCAACCATTGCAGAAACCAAGGACAGACTGTGAGTTAATTATTGTCCCAATCAGAACCGGTAAACTATCTACCTGTTTTAATTATTGTATGCAGCATATACCTGTTTTTTAAATCAGGTATTTTAGCGGGGTAGCTTACTATTTTGATAAGATACTTTTGTTTTGAAATTAATGCTGCTCAATCTTCTTACAGCTTTTTACCAGCTTAATTAAAATTTAAATTGTAAGTACATCTGATCCCACTTACACTAAACCTTCACCCTTACTAAAACGATGTTGAGTTTTGCTCAACTGGTCTATGAATTCGAAAGTATAGCATAGCAAATGGTTAACATTGGTTGTATTAAATAAAAAATCCGGGCCTCATACATTAACCCAAATTAATAAACTAAATCTACTATTATGAGTATTACAGCAACAACCCAAAATGCCACGCAACGCCAGATTATGTTGTGCTTTGCATACCTGGCTTATTGCGGCGAAACTATTACAACCGCCGATCCCAATTTTGCCAACGTGGAGCAAACAATTTATGGTTTACTTACCGGTGCCATATCACCAACAGCCTCCTCCCCGCTTGTGCCAATTACTGCTGCACCCTGTGGGCCGTGGAATGTGGTTTGGGGCCCTGCCATTTATACTGTGCCCGGTGCATTATACCAGGATAATTTGATGTATGTGGTGCAAAACCAAGCAGACCCAACTCAGTATGCAATTGCGATACGGGGAACCAATTTTTCATCAGACCTTGATTGGCTGCTGGAAGATTTTGACGTGCTGCAAATGATGCCGTGGCCAAATGGAGATGGTGCCATGATATCTGAGTCAACCAATATTGATATGCAGATACTGCTTGCTATGCAGGGCGTAATATCAACCGGTGGTGTTTATGGAAACAGCAGCGCATCGCTTTTAGATTTCTTATCATCGCAAACTACTAAAAATGCTATTTGTGTTGGCGTTACCGGCCACAGCCTGGGTGGCTGCCTTGCCAGCACTTTTGCATTATACCTCAACGATAATCAATCGCAGTGGGATGCAGCCTATACTACTTCCCCATCTACCCTGTATGCAGTTACCTTTGCCGGCCCAACAGCAGGTAACCAGGCATTTGCAAATTATTCAAATCAACAATTTCAAAATCAGTATAAAAAAAATCCTGCACCAAACTGGGATACCAATTGGGGCGGCGTAATTCCAACCAATTGCGATGCGGTACAAAACAGCATGGATATAGTGCCGTTAATGTGGGTAGCTGATAATATTTCTTCCGGTACGGAAAATTCAAAATCGCCGGTTTTTAATATCTACTCCCCTTCAAATGGTTGTCCCAATCCACCTTATGCCAGCACATTGGCAACCGATGCACAGGGTTTAAATTTTGCTTATCCAGGCGTACAATGGCAGGGAAGTAATGATGTTAATACAAACTTGGCCGATGTGGAAGATGGTGCCGGTGACTTTGCAGGCTGGAACTCATTTGTAGTACCCACCGTTTTACCTGCACTTGCAGCCATGTTTAACAGCAGCACAACACAATATACTCAGCTTGATTGCTACGATATTTTACAAGGGCAATTTATCAATCCGCCTGCTACAGGCTGGCCTGCCGCACTTACATTTCCGGTAGTGGGTAGTACCGGCGGGTACAATACGTTGAAGGTTTTTATGCAGGCATTTCTGGCAGAAGCAGGTACACAACATTCGGATAGTTATGCCATTGCACTGGATATTCCCAATCTGAATGCGGTTGTTGATGCTATAAATAATCCGTAAAAACTAATTCTCCTGCCGGATCAGTATCTGTAAAAATCATGCGGCCTTTTTTATCTTACTAAATAGTAGTACAAAATGGTTTTGCCGTAATTAAACTTGCTGCAACAGGCATTACAGAAACATTTTACGAAGTATCGGCAGTATATGTTACAAAAAAAAGTTTGGGGCAGTTAATGAAAAGAAATAACTCATAAAAATTAACCGATGAATAGTTTAACAGAAAGCGAAAAATGTTGCTGTACAGTAGCATCAAAAGAAACGCACAGCAAAACTGTATCTAAAACAAGGGCTACAGCACACTCTGTATGGTCGGTAATTTTAAGTTTTCTGGTAGCTTTTTTTCCTAAGTGCCCTGTTTGCTGGGCCGTTTATATGAGCATGTTTGGCAGTGTGGGGCTTGCAAACCTGCCTTATATGAAGTGGCTGTTGCCTGTTTTAATATTACTACTGGGCATTCATCTTTTAATGTTGTATAAAAAAGCAACCCGTATTGGCTATATCCCTTTTATCATCAGTGTTGCAGGTACTGTGGCCATACTTTTTTCCCGCAGTTTTTTTGCTACCGAAAAATGGTTGCTCATAATCGGCATGGCTCTTATTATTTGCGGCTCCTTGCTCAACAGCTTTTCCGGAACCCTTTTAAAACCAAAACATCAGCAACATCATTAACCAATAAAAAATAAAAAAATGCCAAAGAAAGAATTAAGGGTACGTCGGTCGTTGCAGGATATCTACAACGATTTTAAAAGTGGTAAAGATACCGCCACACTCGAAAAACTGATGGTTGCCTGGCAATTCATCAAAGCATTGCCTGCAGGCGATCCCAACTCATTTATGACCCTTGGCGGATTTCATGGTGAGCCTTTTGCCGGACGTGGATCGTATGATGTGGCTAACTATTGGGGCGGGTATTGCAACCATGGCAACATCTTGTTTCCCACCTGGCACCGGATATATTTGTATAAACTTGAAAAAGCACTGCAGAGTGTTCCGGGCTGCGATAGCGTGATGCTTCCTTACTGGGATCAAACCTACAAAATAACGGTAGATGGTAAGCTTACCTTTTTGGGTGTGCCGCCAATACTTACCGATGAATATTTTACATTTTCATCGGGCGCAACCATCCCAAATCCGCTTAAATCTTTTACCCTGCCCATGACTTTACAGGATGGCGCAGAAACAAATTTTTACTCAAAACCGTTGGGGTACGAAACGGTGCGTTATCCTTTATCGGGCCTGGTAGGCACAGCACCCGACCGTGCTGCAACGGAAGTAAATAACAGTGCGTATTATGTACCCGGCACCACGGTAATTGACAACAAGTTAACTACCTCGCTTTTAAATACAAATGTAGTAGGCTGGCTGGCTGGTACGGTAGTGGTACCCTCGGGTTTAGCGCCCGGCGGTGCACCTGTGCCTTTGGGCCAGAGCATGGGCGGTATTGATGAGAACTATCACAAATGCCTGAAAGCGCCCTGCTACACCGTTTTTTCAAACTCAGTATCTAAAGCCCGGTGGAACAAAGATCACCCGGATGCATTGGCGCAGGCATTAGAAAGTCCGCATGGAGAAATACACTTGGCTGTTGGCGGTATTAATACCCCGTTTCAGGATGCCAACTCCACTACCGCACTTGCTACACACCAGTTTTGGGTGGCTGATGCCAATGGCGATATGGGCGAAAATGAAACTGCCGGCCTGGACCCTATCTTCTTTTTTCACCATTGTAATGTTGACAGGATACTCTGGATATGGCAGCACCAGCATAAAGCAACAGATAACCTGGATATTAAAGTACCTGGCTGGAATGAAAAGAAAGACGGCCCCTACCCGGGCACCAACAATGCAAATAACCAGCCACCGGTTGGGTACGAGCAAACGGAGCAGTTAACCATGGACTCGCCACTATACCCTTTTAAATTGGTTGAAAATGGCACAGAGCGGTATTATACATCGGGCGATGCATTTAATATTGAAACGCAGCTTGGCTTTACATACGATAGCCTTTCGCTTGATAATAATGATGGCAGCACCATCACATTAAAGGCCGCAGCAGCCGAAGATAAAATACCTGCAGTAGCGGATAAAAGCAATAAAGTACTTATTGTTGATGGCATAAACAGGGCAAATATTAATGGATCTTTTGTAATAACGGCCTTTGCAACTGTGCAAGGTGAGCGGTATTTTCTGGGCAGCGAGTCGGTACTTAGCAGGTGGAAAGTTGTGGCCTGCAGAAACTGTATGACACACCTGGAAGTTTCGGCAACCTTTAGCCTGCACCGCTTTTCGGAAGAAGAACTTAGTGATGCGTTTTTTGAGATTAACATAAACGGGCGAAAAAGTAACGATGCTGAGTTTGCCAGATTTACGGTGGCAAACCAAACAAACCTTACCAGATTTCTTAACGCAAAAGGAACCGGTAATTTTAAAGCAACAGCTATGAAAGCTGCCGCTGAAGTACCGGCAGCTTCCGTAAAAGGGCAGTCGCCATTTAGTTTACAGGTGGTATAATGTTGGGATAATGCTTTAGCCAAGGTTCGTAGGAGATACGAACCTTGGCTGCATTACATACTGCAAAATAACCTTGCCATTTCTTTATAATTTAATACCTGCAGGGCCTTTGGGCAGAGCATAATTAGTGATTTTTAACTGCATTTGTTTTGTAACACAAGGGTTTGTAGTATCCGAACCGGCACGTAAGGAGCTAGCAAAGAAGTTTAAACAATTTTTGATTAATTATGTGTGAATAATGCAACATAATACCGGAACTGTATAACAATTGGACACTCAAAATTGATCAAATTTGCATCTATTGCCAAACCTTTTTTTAAATATAGGTTACCATTGAAATCCGGCAAAAAACTACGTCATTTACTAAAGTACACACTACAAAATATTTAATTAAAAATCATGAAAAAAGTATTTATCGGTTTTCTTTTTATGGTAACACTACTGACAGGGATGCAGGCATATGCCCAAAAGTACAAAACGGTTGAAGATACCGCAAAGCTGAACATGGAGTATGTAAAAGTAAGTAACGACATTGTTGAGCTAAATGCCAAATTAGCAATTGCCCAAAACAATTTGCCAGGCTATAAAACTAAAGCTACTGCAGCCGGCACAGATGCAGACAATGCGGCTAATAACAGCAGTAGCCAGGCCGATAAAGCCACCAACGGAAATATTGCAGATGCAAAAAAAGCAAAACGAAAGGCCAGCAAAGCATATAAAGAGGCAAAAGACTCAAGAGCGGCAAACAATAAGGTAACCGATCAGGAAGATAAAATAACCAGACTCACTTTACAAATAACCAAAAAGCAGCAACGCCTGCAGGAATTAGATGTGATGCGCCAGGCTATTACTGAAAAATTTAAGCTGGGTGTACCGGTGCAGAATTGATTTTACGTGGAAGGCAGCTAAAAAATAATATGAAGTTTTAACTGGGGCAGTGGAAAAAATCTATCCCACTATAGGGGTTAAAATCCACCTAATAAAATTAGTTCTAACAATCTTTAACTCTAGTGGGGCTTTTCGCCACCGTAAGTATGCTACAACTTTAGCTGCCTTGCTGAACTTATAAAATTGGTAAGCTAAATATTAGCTTCTCATCGCCTTCTTTAATGTATTCAAGAATCATCTACATGTAGTTAAAAGTTACAGAATGGTATGTCCATAAAAGAATTGCTACCCTTGCTCACTCAGGGCAGACTGTTCGCTGATTCGATTTAAATATGTAGCTAATATTAAATAAAGAATTAAAAATTTAATTCTTTATTCTTAAATGCTTCGTACCTCAGCATGACAGTGCTCCAAAAGCCCTTCGATAAACTCAGGGTGACAGCACGTTCTACTTCCCCTTATACTCAAGCACCAGCACCGCATTCTCTGTTAAGCTTGCACTGCTGTGCAACTCGTAACGCCTGCTGCCTGCCTTTACTATAATGGTGGCGGTATTGGGCGATATGCTGCCCAGGTTATGTGCAAACAATACAATTTCATGCTGGGTGGCTTTATCATCCAGCAGCAGTTGTACGGTAATGGCTTTTTCGCTAAGGCCACGGTTAGCAACCAGCAATTTATTGTTGTAATAAACACTAATGCTGTCGCCATCAACAGTGCCGTTATCAAAAATATCGAGTGTAATATTTTTTACAGTAACCGGTAGGCGGCTGAACACGGTGTTTTTGCGGGTAGCTGCAGTGGCAACGGTATCTTTTTTTACCGGTGCTGCAGGTGTTGCACTGGGGTTGGAGTTTATTTTAAACTCTTTGGGTACTTCGGCACCCATCAGGTTTTTACCAAAATAATCCCAGCGGCGGCGTGTCATATAATTGGCATCGGCACCATAACCGTGGCGTGCATTGGGGAACACTACCAGGTCGAAATCTTTATTGGCTTTTTGCAGGGCTTCAACAACTAAATAAGTGTTGTAAGGCGGTACATTATCATCCATACCACCATGGGCCAGCAACAGCTTTCCTTTTAAGTTACCGGCATTTATCTGGTTGGCCTGTTTGGCATAATTGGTGCTGCCATCGGGGCCTTTTTCTTCCAGGCCAATATATCGTTCGCCCCAATCATCTTCGTAATTGCGGTTATCGTGGTTACCACTTTCGGAGATGCCCACTTTATAAAAATCGGGGAAGGTGAACATGGCATCGGCTGTAGCAAAACCGCCGCCACTGTGGCCCCAGATGCCTACTTTATCAATATCCAGGTAAGGCCTTGCTGCGGCCAGTTGTTTAATGCCGCTAACCTGGTCATCGAGCGTATTGGCACCCATATTACCATAACAGGCATCGTGAAAAGATTTGGAGCGATCTGGGTTGCAACTGCCATCAATAATGATAATAATAAAACCAAGATCGGCAAGTGCCTGGTGATCGCCACGGGCTACAAAAAAATTACGGCTGCCCACACCACCGCCCTGCGGACCGGGATATACATAATTTACAATGGGGTATTTTTTGGATGCATCAAAATCTTTGGGTTTAAACATAAGGCCATACAGATCCCATTTACCATCGTGGCTTTTTACTTTTATGGGCTCGGGAGCTTTCCAACCGGTTGCCAGTAATTTGCTGATATCGGCTTTCTCCAGTTCAGCAATTAATTTACCATTTACATCACGTAACACAGCTACTGGCGGCACGTTTGGCTGAGAGTAACTATCAGTAAAATATTTACCATCTGGCGATAAAGTGATATTGTGGTTGCCATCTTCGGGCGTTAATAACTTTAAATTAGTTCCATCAAAATTAATGCTGTAAAAATGTGCAAAGTAAGGGTCTCGGCCAGGTTCACGACCATTGGCCATAAAATACAATGTGCGGTTTGCTTCATCAATTTTTAATAACTGTGTAACCACGAAAGCTCCTTTGGTAATTTGATTTTTAAGTTTGCCGGTGGTTGCATCGTATAAATACAAATGCCCCCAATCATCACGCTCACTGTACCAGATAAACTCGTTTGTTTTATCCAGGAAACGGTTGTTGATGGTACCTTGTCCGCTTTCGTATTGGGTAGCAACTTTTTCCGTAAAAACTTCTTTTACATCACCAGTTGATGCATTTGCAATACGCACTTTCTCTACCTTATGATCACGACTGGTACTTACAAAAGCAAGTTTGGTTGCGTCGGCATTCCACTCGTTATCATCATAACCGCCGCTGCTTGCAATGTCGTCGCTAAGCGTTCCTCTATGTTCATCTGCCGGTATTTTTAAGCGGATAACTTTGGGTACATCTACCTCAATAATTACACGGTGTATTTTTACAATGGCGGTATCCTGTGGTAGCGGATATTTCCATTCTTCCAGCCGGGGTGCACCCACATTGGTTGACACTAAATACATGGTGCTAACACTACGCTGATCTTGTTGAAAGGTTGCAATCTTTTTAGAGTCTGGGCTCCAGAGCATAATGGGGCGGTCGCTATGTGTCCAGCCGGCATTGTCTGTTGCGTAGCCAAAATCTTTTACGCCATCCGTGGTAAGCTGTGTTTCTTTTTTGGTATCCATATCACGTACCCACAGGTTCCAGTCTTTAATAAAAGCTGCTTTTTTGCCATCGGGCGAAAGGCTTTCGTTGCTTCCGCCTCCTCTCCTTCTGCCAGCTGCTGCTGCGGCTCCATTGCCACCATCGGGTAAGATGGATTTTTTATCTGCCCCGGTTTTGCGGCTGCCTTCGGCAGGATCTATCAACACATATTCAACCCCGCCGGGTACCGAAACTGAATACCATAATTTACCATCAGGCAGCCAGTTGGGGTTTACATTATTGCGGTAAACTAGTTTGTTGGTATTAAAGCCGAGAGATTTTGTGGCTGCCTCATAATCGGTAGCGGTTAAAAGTTTTTTATCTGATTGAGCAATTACACTAAGCCCTGCAATGCAACTGATTGCCAATGCAATAAAGTATTTTTTCATAATGATTTTTGTTTCGGGGCTTAATTTAGGAAAAGTTGGGGAATTGGAGTTTATTAAATGTTTGAGTGGTAAAAATGAAAGGCTTGATGTTTGAGTAGTTTTTGGAAAAAAACCCTCTTCTCTTTTCATTGTTCTTTTTTGCTTCTCCAAAAAAGAACCAAAAAAAGAGCCCTACAAGGGATTACACCCTTGTCGGATGGTTCCCTGTTTAGGCTTTTGTACTACTGTGGCTTCGGCATTGGTAATTCTATTCTTAGGTGCAGTCCGTATAATTCAATAAAAGCAGCTTTTAATTTAATGGATACCCACACTTATTTTTTTCTTGATGTGATTGCGACCACGGTATTTTTCGATTTTGATCTTACCGAAATGAGAACTGCCACTCTGCGATAATTGAGGTGAACAAGATTTTAAAAGGCTGCTGAAAAACGGAATCAATTTTTTTCTGATTTACTAAAAAGGATGCTGGTACCGTGGCCCCGATAGCTATCGGGGGCCCGGCAAAACTGGCAGAGCCATAGTGTTTGCCTTGATTTATTTTGCTACTTTTTTGCATCAAGGCAAAAAAGTAGAATGCAATTTTAGAAAAACTGTTAGCAGAAAAAGAAGAGTCTTATTTTCTTCCCTTCCAATTTTATTACTACAGATGTCACAAAAATGACGAAGGATAATACTATTCATGTAATTTAGGAGTCCACTAATCTTTCGCTTTTATGAAAGCAACCGGGCTGATAAAAAGCGCCTTCTTCCCAGATACATACGCATTGGTAATGTGCGGCGGCCAAAGCACACGTATGGGTACCGATAAAAGCATGCTGCAGTATTATGATAAGCCTCAGCGTTATCATGTGTATGATATGCTGCAGCCCCTTTGCGAAAAGGTATTTATTTCCTGCAATGCAGTACAGGCTGGTAATATAGAAGGCGGATATGATTTTATAGAAGATGAACAAGATTTCGCAAGCATTGGCCCCATGGCCGCTTTGCTTACTGCATTTACACAATTTCCCAATAAAAATATATTACTGTTAGGTTGTGATTATCCTTTTTTAAAAGCTGAAGAGTTGCAACTGTTCTCACATCAATGGAAGAAACAACCTGTGGCGTTTTATAACAAAGAAGCCGAAGTTTATGAACCGATGCTGGCCTGGTATCCATCACATTGTTTTGATAAATTGAAAACAATGTATGATGCTAAAGAATTTTCGTTGCAGTATTTTCTCAAAGTTAATAATGCAATAAAATATTTACCGGGTGATAATAATAGTATCAAGAGTATTGATAGCAGCCAGGATTTTTCTAAGGCATATAATTCTATAACCGGCATAGCAATTAAACCAGTTAGATCCTATTTTATATAAATTTAATTAAGCAATTTAATTTAATCTCCAAACATAGGAGAAGCATAGATACCTTATTTAACCTTGAGCTTATGTGTTTCTCTATTATGTTATGTGTATTATGCATTTCAACAGAACCAGCATTTGCAAAGCGCTTTATAAACTATATCTGCTTTCTATTCATTAATTTTGCAGCTAATGAACAAAACAGTAGCACTACATACACTAGGCTGTAAACTTAATTTCTCTGAAACCTCTTCCATTGGAAGGTTGCTGGAGAATGATGGCTTTGAAAAAAGAAATTTTGACGAAATGGCCGATGTATATGTGATAAATACCTGCTCTGTTACCGATAATGCAGATAAGGAATGCCGAATGCTTGTACGCCGCATTCAACGTAAAGCACCAGAGGCTTTGGTGGTAATTACCGGTTGCTATGCACAATTAAAACCAAAAGAGATTTCAGAAATCCCTGGTGTTGACCTGGTTTTGGGTGCAGCAGAAAAATTCAACATTGCCCAACATTTAAAAGAAATTTCAAAAGGAGACAGTACAAAAATATGCAGTTGCGATATTGAAGATGTAAACGAATTTACAGCCTCTCACTCTATCAACGATAGAACGAGAGTATTTTTAAAAGTGCAGGATGGATGCGATTATAATTGTTCTTTTTGTACTATTCCCATGGCAAGAGGAAAAAGCAGGAGCGACAGTATCAGCAACGTTATTGTCAATGTAGAAGCTATTGCAGCACAAGGTGCAAAAGAAATTGTGTTAACCGGGATTAACCTCGGCGATTTCGGTAAAGGCTTTACCGGCGGCAAAAAAAATGAAGAAAACTTTTTTGATTTAGTAAAAGAATTGGACAAAGTAAATGAGATTGAGCGTTACCGCATCTCCTCTATCGAACCTAATTTACTTACAAACGACATTATTGAATTTGTAAGCAACAGTAAAAAATTCATGCCGCATTTTCATATTCCTTTACAAAGTGGAAGCGATAAGATTTTGGGGTTAATGAGACGTCGTTACAAAAAAGATTTATACACCGAACGTGTTGGATTGATAAAAACCATGATGCCGCATTGCTGCGTAGGTGTTGATGTGATAGTTGGTTTCCCTGACGAAACGGATGAAGATTTTATGGAGACATTTAATTTTCTGCTCCAACTTGATATTAGCTACCTACATGTTTTTACTTATTCTGAAAGAATAAATACACTGGCGGCAAACATGAAACCGATTGTGCCGGTACATGTAAGAAACGAAAGAAACAAAACCTTACGCAACCTGAGTTACCAGAAAATGCAATACTTTACAAATGCACACATTGGCGAAACCCGTAAAGTACTTTTTGAAACAAAAAACAAAAACGGTATCATGGAAGGTTATACCGATAATTATATAAAAATTACAGCGCCTTATAATAATTTATGGGAAAACAATATCGTGGAATGGAAAATATAAACCAGGGCCAGTTAAATAAATATCAGGTTACTGTGCATTTTGACATGGATGAAGAGTTTATGACTTTTGTACCCAGTCACCGGGTGTATATTAACCGCCTGATTGAAAAAAACATACTGGATTACTACACCGTAAGCATGGAAAGCCAGAAAAGCTGGATGGTATTTAATGCCATCAGCAAAATTGAAGTAGAAGAATACCTGAGCAAATCTCCCCTATACCGTTACTGGACCATTGAGATTGATGAATTATTTGTGTATGACGGGCAGAGTTACCGGTTGCCGGCGGTGCAATTGAATTAATTTCTGAAAAAATTTTGCAGAGAAAATTTTACCCTTATCTTTGCCATCCGAAATTAAAAAGGGAGAGAGTATCTGCCTTATAAGCAGAAGGTTGATAAGTGAGGATTTTTATACAGAAGGGAGCATAGCTCAGTTGGTTTAGAGCATCTGCCTTACAAGCAGAGGGTCCGCGGTTCGAACCCGTGTGCTCCCACTAAGAAAAAGGGTTTCAAGAAATTGAGACCCTTTTTTTTATTCACTTAATTATCAAAAATTTCAAACAAAATTTAGTGTAACAAAAGAGAAACTCATTGGTTTAGAGCATCCCGATTTATAATCGTGAGGGTCCGCGGTTCGAACCCGTGTGCTCCCACTAAGAAAAAGGGTTTCAAGAAATTGAGACCCTTTTTTTTATTCACTTAATTATCA
>JANMBZ010000131.1:0-12527 GCA_031360765.1 Chitinophagaceae bacterium | reverse complement strand
ATAAGGTTGCCGATATCAGCCTCGCCGATTGGGGCCGCAAAGAAATCCGTTTAGCCGAAGCAGAAATGCCGGGCCTGATGGCATTGAGAACAGAGTACGGTCCGGGCCAGCCTTTAAAAGGAGCCCGTATTGCCGGCTGCCTGCACATGACCATTCAGACTGCGGTATTAATTGAAACTTTAATAGCCCTGGGTGCAGAGGTTAAATGGAGCAGTTGCAATATTTTTTCTACGCAAGATCAGGCTGCGGCTGCTATTGCTGCAACCGGCGTTGGTGTTTTTGCCTGGAAAGGACAAACACAGGAAGAATCTGATTGGTGTATTGAGCAAACATTATTTTTTGGTGGTGCCGATCGTCCTTTGAATATGATCCTTGATGATGGTGGTGATTTAACCAACATGGTTTTTGATACCTACCCTGAATTAATTCAGCATGTTAAAGGTTTATCAGAAGAAACCACAACCGGTGTTCACCGTTTGTATGAGCGTATGGAAAAAGGCACTTTGCCAATTCCTGCCATCAACATCAACGATTCTGTTACCAAATCTAAATTTGATAACAAGTATGGTTGTAAAGAAAGTCTGGTTGATGCTATCCGCAGAGCTACTGATGTAATGATGGCTGGTAAAGTTGCAGTTGTTGGTAGTTATGGTGATGTGGGTAAAGGTTCTGCAGCTTCATTAAAAGGTGCAGGTTGCCGCGTTATCATTACCGAAATCGATCCTATCTGTGCTTTACAGGCAGCTATGGATGGTTTTGAAGTGAAGCCAATGATTGAAGCTGTTAAAGAAGCTGATATTATTGTAACGGCCAGTGGTTGCCGTGATCTGATCACTGAAAAACAATTCCGTGTAATGAAAGATAAAGCGATCGTTTGTAACATTGGCCACTTTGATATTGAAATTGATATGGCCTGGTTAAATGCTAACTACGGTTCTACAAAAAATACCATCAAACCACAGGTTGATATGTACACCATCGACGGTAAAGATGTGATCGTATTGGCTGAAGGCCGTTTGGTAAACTTAGGTTGTGCAACCGGTCACCCATCATTTGTAATGAGTGCATCGTTCACTAACCAGGTGTTGGCACAGCTTGAAATTTGGCAGAACACCGATAAATACGAAAACAAAGTGTACGTGTTACCAAAGCATCTTGATGAGAAAGTTGCCCGTTTACACCTTGCTAAAATCGGCGTGGTATTAGACGAATTAACTGCTGAACAAAGCGCTTACTTAGGTCTTCCAAAAGAAGGTCCGTTTAAGAGTGATGCTTATAGGTATTAATATCCCTTTGTAAAATAAACATGATCCCATCTGCCTTTGGCAGGTGGGATTTTTTATTGTGGGACAAGCATTAGTTCTTTTCTCATCTTCATTGGCGTCGCACTCTTGTACAGAGAAGCTTTGTTGGGCTTTTATTGAAGCGAATTTTATATACCATTCCTTTTTCGCCCTTGTTGGCGCTATTCATTTCAAACCCCACTCTTCAACCCTCATAAAATATAAAACCCGAACGCCGGCGTTGTGCGTCCCCGCCAACGCCCGAAGCCCGGCTAAAAAATGCCGTAACCCAACAAAACCACCCGCAGCAAAATGGTTAACCCTCCGGCTGTTGGCCAAAGGCACAACAACGGCACCCACAAAGCAATTTTCCTTCACCCTTATATTGCCTTTGTTGGCGTTGGTAATTTCAAACTCCCACTCTTTAAACCTCATAAAATATAAAATACGAACGCCGTCGTTGTGCGTCCCGCCAACGACCGAAGCACGGCAAACAAATGCCCTAACCCAAGAAATACACCGGCAGCAAAATGGCTAACCCTTCGGCTGTTGGCCAGAGGCGCAACAGCGGCATTTATATATCTTACATTTTTTCTGCCTTTGGCAAGACTTTAGCCTTTTCGCTCTTGTTGGCGTTGTTTACTTCAAACTCCTGCCCATTAAATTTGCCGGCCTCTGTCCGGAATTTGAATAGCATACTTAAAAGATAGTAATACCTACCTAAAAGGAAGCTTTACCTGCCTAAAAGGAAGGTCTACCTACATAAAAGGAAAGTCTACCTACCTAAAAGGAAGGTCTACCTACATTAAAAGAAGGTCTACCTACATAAAAGGAAGGTCTACCTGCATAAAAGGAAGGTCTACCAACCTAAATGGAAAGTGATCCTATCTAAAAGGGAGGTGGACCCAGCTAAATGGGAGGTAGTCATACCAAAAAGGAAGGACGACCTCCCTTTTTGGGCGTCTGAAGTCCGCTCGTTGAAGACGAGGCAGGGGCATAAAAATTCAAAAATGCTATTGAGTGTAACCTTGTAAGCTCAACCTCAAATAGCCTTCTTCGCCGCCGTAGGTGTTCCCAACTTATTCGTAAGCCAAAGCCCACACTCGTGAAACGCTGCCGCCTCGTCTCCGACGAGCGGCGATGCAACCAAAAAGCTGCCGGAATTATTTTTTGCGCCGCTGTAGGTGTTTTCAACTTATCCTTCGCCACCGTAGGTGTTTCAACTTATCCGCAAGCCAACTCCTCCCCCCGTGAACGCCGCCGCCTCGTCTCCTGACGAGCGGCGATGCAACCGAAAAGCTGCAATGGGAAAGAAAATGATAAAAATGAGAATTCCTATATCCGGTGGGAATTTTTATCTAAAAAACAGCCTTTTCATCTCTTTACAACATCGTTTTATTGCATATTAGTACACAAGTCCGGTGTTTAAGTGCTGCCGGACTGTCCGGTAACACATAAGTCCTCCGCTTTAGTACTGTTGGACTGCACAACAGCACATAAGTCCTGCGTTTTGGTACTGGTGAACTGTCCGGCAACGCATAAGTCCGGTGCTTTTGCCCCCTCCAAAAATCCTTACAATTTTGATATAACAAAAGAGTTAGTTTTGTGGAAACTGGTAACTAAAAACTAACCGCCGAAAGTTTCCCTAATCAAACCGGAGGCAAAAATCTACTCAAATGAAAAAATTATTGTTAAGTTCCTTTGCTATCGTTTCCATAGCCATTTTATTTACCACTTCTCAAACAAGTTGTAAAAAAGAAAGCGTTATTACAGATACAGATACTATTTATAGATGCACACCAAATATACAAGGGTTATGGGTAGGCACTTATACTGTGGGCGCCGGCTTTCCTGTTCCGGCCGGAACATCTTTCTTTTTTAGTTTCAGCATTCATCCTGATGGAAAAATGAGTTACAAGGCCAAAGGATTTTATAATGGCAGTTATGAATACGTAACTTTTGCCGATGGAACATGGGCTTTAAATGGCACCGCATTTACATTTTCTGTAACAACTGTAAACTTAGCAGGCGGAGGACCACAACTTGCCCAAACCGGATCTGCTACTTACAATAGTGCCAATGGAACCTTAACCAATGGAATTATAACCAATGGCCCTGGCAGTACCGAAACTTTTACATTAGCAGAAGTAAACTAAATAAAATCCAAATCAGTCTTCCGATAGCATAACTTGATGCCACATAAATTTACCGGACTGTTTCCGGGATTTTGTGCAAAGCATCCTGGGGAAAAAACTAATCCCCAATAAGCTTAAGCAAAGCTTCAAAAGACGTACGCCAATATTTAGAATGCATTATAGCTGCCCCTAGTTAGCCAAATCCAAAAAAATCATTAGATTTATAAAAATAATTTTTAAACAGTTTAAATTAATCACCATGCCAAAGTACGTAATTGAAAGAGAAATACCAGGCGCAGGCAACCTCACTGCCGAACAATTGAAAGGCATTTCTCAAACATCATGTGGAGTTCTTAGTAATATGGGCCCGCAAATACAGTGGGTTCAAAGCTATGTAACCGGAGATAAAATTTATTGTATTTACATTGCTCCAAATAAAGAAATGGTTTTTGAGCATGCAAAACAAGGAGGATTTCCTGCAAATGCAGTAAGTGAAGTTGCTACAATTATAGATCCCACTACTTCCGAATAATTATTGCGTAAGTCATATTTTTCTTGGCCGCTATTGATGATGATTGGCGGCCATTATGGTTTTATTACCAGCCCGAAGCTAACCGGATGCCGCTGTTGCTGTTCGGGCATAATCCTAAGTAGCGTTGGCTATCAACAATATCCCCACTGGCGCAAGTGTTCCCTCCCGAAAACATTAATTCAAATGTGATGATTGTGGGATAACTTGTGTCTATTAGTCTTGGCGGTTTATAACCGCGGTGTAGCCTTAGCGAAACAAAAAAGAGGCATATACACAATGAGCAACTCTCCTTCGTCCTTGTTGTCATTACTAAACACCTACACCGTCGTTGTGCCTATCCGCCAACGCCAAAAGCCTTCGCCTTTGTTGGCATTACTAAACAAATATACCGGCGTTGTGCGTCCCCGCTAACGCCCTAAGCCCGGCAAATAAATGCAGTGAACCAACAAAAACACCGGCAGTAAAATGGTTTACACTTCGGCTGTTGGCCAGAGGCGCAACAGCGGCGTTTGTATGTTTTACAGCGTTAAACTTTTAACAACATGGCAAAACCGACAGGCTGCATAATTCAGGCATTTATTCTTAACTTTAGTATATGAACATCAAGGATATCATCAATATTGATCCCGAAATTTTAAGCGGCCAGCCGGTATTTACAGGAACCAGGGTTCCGGTAGAAACACTTTTTGACCATTTGGAAGCCGGTGTTTCCTTAGATGAATTTTTAGATGATTTCCCCGGCGTTTCAAAAGAACAGGCTGTTTCATTACTGGATATGGCAAGTAAGCTTTTAACTTCTAAAAACGTAGAAAGCATTTATGAGGCTGCTACTTGACGAAAATTTACCTAAAAGATTAAAGCTTGATTTTCCTGAACACGAAGTCTATACAGTTCGTGACAAGGGATGGAATGGAATAAAAAATGGGGAACTCTTAAAGCTAATGATTGAAGACTCATTTGATGCCTTATTAACTTTCGATAAAAATCTTCAGCATCAGCAAAATTTTTCAAAATACACTTTAGCTGTTTTAATATTAACAGCAACTATAAATACATACGCCGAACTAACAAAATTAACGCCTAAAATAAAAGTGTTTTTAGTTGCCAAACAATTACCGGCAGGTCCGGTAATTATTTCTGGCTAATTTCATGAAATCTGTATCAAACACAATTGAGAACTATGAAGAAATTTACCTTAACCCTTGCAGTTTTTGTAACTACGCTTACAACCGCTTTTAGCCAAAATCTTTGTGCCAACATGCGGGATAAAGAAAGAAGTTTTAATGAGTTGTCCAAAAAATATTTTGATCTTAAAACTCCCACTGCTAGAGAAAAAGCAGAATACGAAGCTGACTGTATCGCCTATAAATCCGTTTTCGCAGAGGCAGCCAGCCAAAACATGCTAGATCACAATATACCACAGATGCTTGGGCTTAAGGTAAGTATGCTTTACATGAAAAGCCTGGAAGACCAGGGTAAATACAAAAAAGTGCTTGAAGAAGCAACATATGCCTATGAACATTTTTTTCGCCTCATTTATTTTTATGAAAAAAATACAGCAACCTGCAGCATAGGTTCCGGTTACACAATGGTACTTACCAAAGCTGATTTTCAAACAATTGCCAGCCCTTACCTCTGCATTACCATCAATGCTGCTTTTGAAACCAACGACCCGGACCTTGCATGCGGGTTTTTTATGGGGGGCATTTGCAACGAGGGGTTTAAAAGAACTGCCGATCTTAATAAAATAGCAGGGCAGGTAATGCAATACCGGCTTAAGCGTAACCTGGTAGATGACACAACCTTTATGGCTGCATATAATTATCTCAAAAGCATGTACACAGATAAATCGCTGTTACAGTTAATGAACGGATTTGGAACTTTTCCCGAAGATGATGCTATCAAGGTAATAACAAATCCGATGTTTGTGACACATAAATTCCCTGAGGTAAGGCGCCTGGAATTTGCTTATTATCCGGATAGTTATTATTTCCAGGATTTGTATGAATACCTGAAAGGACGGGACTCTGTAAACACTTACCTGGAACATAACGTTTTGAAGATGTTGTTAAAAATATATTATGCAAATAATAAGAAAGGAATTGATGTAATGAAGCTTTCAGACGAATTACGGTGTTGTATGCGTAGTGATGAGAGCGGCACAAAAGCAATACCTACCATTCAAAAGATCATCAATAGCGGCGACAAAGAACTGATGCTATTACTTGCCGACTTTATTCGGGAAGCCTATGGTCATAATTATTTTTATCCCGATGAAAATTACGGTGCATACCTGATTTACCGTGAGCTCGGCAATGAAAAATTAGCAAACAAAATGTATAACCGGATCGAAAAACGAATACGCGATAAATATGTGAAACGCTGATAACAAAAACACACCGGGCATTTCGCCTTAACACTTGCAGATTTAGTAACCACTATAGCTGCATACCCCATCAATGCTCCTCCTCAAAATAAATTTTATAAAACTTTTTCCCCGATGCATCGGCACCTTTCTCAATCAGGTCCCGCCGGCCATGTATATAAATGTGAAAGTTCTTATCCAGTTTTAAAACAGACTTGAAAGATTTTTGTTGCTTTTTAACAGCGGCCAGGTTAATATCAAATTCATCTTCTATTTCGTAATTGCGTGCTGCTTCAAAATTCTTTTTGTAATCCTTAAAGCTGTCAATCACTTCCGGATGCTGTATCACTTCGGTGGCAAATTCATCCAGGTTAAACTGGTCGTGCGTTTTAAAATAATCCATGCTGCGGTTCATCATCTCTAACTGATCAGATTTTTCTACCGTAAATTTTTCAGCATATTCGTTGCTGGCAAACTGCTTGCACATGGCCAGGTAATGATCTGTATGATGGTAATCATCCGCAATGGGCGCCACCTGTAAAAAATCGTTCACCCAGTATTGAGCGTCCTGCTGTTTATTGGTATGGTCAATAACACAAACGCGGTAACCATCTGCTGCATTGCTTTTAAACACCACGCAACCTTTATCTGGTTTGTTAATGTTGATGCCATCTTCCTGTATCATTTCCAGGTTATCGCCGTGCTCAAATATCTTTAAAAAAGTTTCTTTACTTTCAGCTTTAAAAATACCAACAGCCTTTACAAAATCATTTTCAAAAGGAACATTATCCAGCTCCACAACACACAACTCCCCTTCTTTTACTTTTACATGGGTAGATTTGCTGTACAAAAATTGAGCAATTTTAGCGCTGGTAGCATTGAAATTATCGGCACCAGAAAATATAGCTGTAACATAACTGCACACTTCATTCATCTTCACATCGTGTAAATGCGTAAAACGGTTTTGGTCGTTTTCATTAATAGCGCCCAGTAAATATTTAAGCAACAGCTTTTGTACTATTGCATCATTCAAGGTAAGATTGTTGGGTGAAAGCCTCAATGCTTCTCCACGTGTTGGGTTGCCAACTTTGTGCACGATGGCTCGTAGTATGGTTACGTTTTCAATTGCTGTCATGCGGCAAAAATAAGGGCTGCGCAACAAAGTTTACGATAAGTACATTTTATAAATATTTTATCTTGCATCCATGTATTCCAAAGAACAAACCTCAAAATTAAAAACCCAATTCTGGACAAACTTCGGGCAATACATGAAACCGGTGCCCGGCGCTTCGGGTGAACCCGTTAACTGGATCAATTATAAAACCGGCATCCGCCATATTCATTTTAAAATGGATGCAGATAATATAAAAGCATTCATTGCTATTGAAATTTCTCATCCCAAAGAAGATGAACGACTACACTATTACAATCAGTTTGTATCACTCAAAAAATTATTGACTACTACTACAACATTCCAATGGCAGTGGAATGAAACTTTGCAAACCAATCATAAAATCATCAGCAGCATATCGCTGCAATTAGATAATGTAAACGTTTTAAATCAGGGAGACTGGCCTACTATTATCAGCTTTTTAAAACCACGTATTATTGCAATGGATGCATTTTGGGAGCTGGTAAAAGATGGGTTTGAGTAATATTTCAAAACACAATTTATTACTTAATAAAAAAAGGCTGTCTCTTATTTTTGAGATAGCCTTTTTCTTTATCGTAAATTATTGCTTACACCGCAAAACTTGTCCCACATCCACAGGTTTTACTGGCATTAGGATTATTAAATGTAAATCCACGGCTGTTTAATCCGCCCTGCCAGTCAACCTCCATCCCCATTAAATAAATACCGTGGCTTTTTTCCATAATCACAGCTATGCCATCTATTTCAAAGCTTTCATCTTTTTCTGTCTTAGCATCAAAGCCCAACACATAGGTCATGCCGCTGCATCCTCCACCCTTTACACCAATACGTAAATTTTGTGTAGCATCAAATCCATCTTCCTGCATCAGTCGTTTTATTTCTGCTTTGGCTGATGTGGTTAAAGTAACCGGTATAGCTGTAGTTGTTTCCATATTTAAATATTTGTACAAAATTAAATAAAATTAATAAGCCACTTTTACGAAATAAGATTTTTGTTTGTGCCACAGATTTTAGCCACGGATTGCACAGATTTACACGGATTTCTTTATTGATTCTGCCATGGGCAGATTTTGGTTTGCCGCAGAAGCACTGAAGCACAGAAGATATCAATTTTTCTTTTCCGTGCTTCAGTGCTTCTGTGGCAATATTAATTTGCAAAGCAAATGAAAAATTCGGGCAAATCTGTGCAATCAGTGGCAAGAAAAGGTTTGGGTTGCGTAAAATCACAATCCCTTAAATTTGCCATAAATAAAACGATATGGATTTTTCTTTTGAATCATTGTTTTACATAACTGTTTCTGTGCTCATCATGGCATTGATAGGAATAGCCCTGCTCATTCACGACCGTAATAAAACCCGGACAAGAAAAAACAACGGCAGTGTAAATAATCCGGAATTGGTAAAATTAAAATTGCAGGCATTGGAACGTTTTACTTTGTATGCAGAGCGTTCTTCTTTAAAAAACCTGGTTTCACGTACACCGGCAAATGGCATTAATGTATTGGGTTTACAATTAAATTTATTGGATGCATTACGATCTGAATACGAATACAATGTTACGCAGCAGATTTATATTGATCCAAAACTCTGGCAGGCAATCGGTAATTTAAAAGATCAGAACACTTACATCATCAACCAGATTGCCGCCATGCTGCCGCCCGATGCAAATGGCATTGAACTCAGCAAACGCATACTCGAATACGCAGCAACTACCGATGCTGAATTAAGCGGTATCGTTTTAAATGCATTACAATACGAAGCAAAGAGCTTATTTTAAATTATGGCTACCGATAAAAAAATATTTACAGATTCTGGCATTGAGATAAAGACTACCTACACCCAAAAAGATGTTGCCCAGAATCCCCCCTCGGGGGGCGGGGGGGCCGGGGCTTTCCCCTTCACCCGTGGCGTACAACCCGATATGTACCGCGGCAAACTCTGGACCATGCGGCAATACGCCGGCTTCTCCACTGCCGAAGAAAGTACCAAGCGGTATCATTATTTATTAAGCCAGGGAGTAAATGGTTTAAGTGTTGCATTCGATCTGCCTACACAAATCGGTTACGATAGTGACCATCCATTAGCTGATGGCGAAGTGGGCAAAGTAGGTGTGGCCATTAACAGCCTGGAGGATATGGAAATTTTATTCAAGGATATTAATTTAGATGAAATAACCAGCTCCATGACGATTAATGCCAGCGGATTTATTTTACTCGCTTTTTATATTGCCCTTGCAAAAAAACAGGGAGCCGATCTTACAAAGATTTCCGGCACCATACAAAACGATATTTTAAAAGAGTACGCAGCCAGGGGAACTTACATTTATCCGCCCAAAGCTTCCATGCGTATCATCACCGATATTTTTGAGTGGTGTGCTGCAGAAGTTCCTAAATGGAATACCATTTCCATTTCGGGCTATCATATTCGTGAAGCAGGCAGCACCGCCGTGCAGGAAATTGCTTTTACACTCAGCAATGGCAAAGCTTATGTGCAGGCAGCTTTACAAAAGGGTTTGGACATCAATGTGTTTGGCAAGCGCCTCTCCTTTTTCTTTAATGCACACAATAATTTGTTTGAAGAAGTGGCCAAGTTCCGAGCTGCCCGGCGCATGTGGGCAACTATTATGAAAGATTTAGGTGCAACCGATCCCAAAGCGATGATGCTGCGTTTTCATACACAAACCGGTGGCAGTACCTTAACAGCACAACAACCTTATAACAATATCAGCAGGGTTACGCTGCAAACACTGGCCGCAGTGTTAGGTGGTACACAATCTTTACACACCAATGGTTATGATGAAGCACTCAGCCTGCCTACGGAAGCGGCTGCAGGCATTGCATTGCGTACGCAACAAATTGTAGCTTTTGAAAGTGGTGCACCCGATACGGTTGATCCGTTAGCAGGCAGTTATTTTGTTGAAACCCTTACTAATGAAGTGGAAGCCGCCGCCTTAAAACTGATTGAAAAAATTGATGCCATGGGTGGCAGCGTTGCCGCCATTGAGCAGGGTTTTATTCAGGATGAAATTGCAAAGAGTGCCTACGAATATCAACGGCAGATTGAAAGTGGTGAAAAAATTATTGTAGGCGTAAATAAATTTCAGACCAACGAAAAAAACACGATACCTGTTTTTAAAATAGATGAGCAGGTACAAACCATGCAGTTTGAAAAATTAAAAGCATTGAAACTAAAAAGAGATAACAATAAAGTTATTGCTTCACTCAACCTGCTTAACGAAAAAGCTATCAGCGGCGAAAACCTGATGCCTGCTGTGTTAGAAGCTGTTGAAAATTATTGCACCCTGGGTGAGATTGCTGATGAGTTGAGGAAAGTGTTTGGAGAGTATAAATAAATCCACTTCATTTACTTAAAAAAAACAAAGCAGGTTATACCGATTTTTGGCCTACCATTGCAGTAGTATTACACGTCGGGATTTCACGCAGGACTTTTGTTTATTATAGAGTGTGATGTGAAAACCCCGCTAGGAAAGCACCTAAACTTTAACTTGTCAAAAATCATAAAGCTTAGTAAAAGTATAATCTATTATTTTACCAGAAGGCTTCGAAAAGTTGCTTCTAAATTTTCCTGTCTTTTTAATAGCATAATCTTCTAAAGGAGATGTTTCGCCCTGTGCAGAACCAAATACGGCGCTGATTTGTTTTGTATCATTCTGATTAATGAATATTATTTTCTTAATAGTAACAACATAAAAGCTATCACTATTCTCAATTACTACTGATGATTTGTAAGAACTGGTTGATAAAAAAATGGGAGTTGTCATCGTTGTATATCCAGCACCACGATAATCCATAAAGCTTTCAATTGATTGACCTATAATAGTATTCTTAAAAGTATCAATCCCAGTTAAATTATTTGACAGTTTCACAGAATTTAAAAGATTCTGAAACGATAAGCTTTTTTTAAATTTATGACTCCAATAAACCGACCCGTTTTTTGCAATAAAACTTCCAGTAGTATCTTGATTTTCCTGACTAAAACCATTTAACGATACAAATACTACAACAATAAAAGTAGATAATATTTTTTAGGTTCATAATAAAGTTAATGGAGCTTTAAATAATTATAAATATAACTCTTCGCCATGGTTCGTACACTCACGAACCATGCTGGCACAAGATAACTGTTTGCTATAAATTTTTTAATGTTGGCCTTTTCTTAAACTCATAAAGTGGCTGCTCAATAATTTGCAGCTTCTTTTTGTTTTGCAACATTTCAGTTCGTGAGGACACGAACCGGGGCGGAGGAACTACTGCCCAAAAGAATTACGTCTGCCGAAACCAAAGCTTGGATATGCACGGCCGATGATTGCTTCAATGTCCAGCCCCAATTGCACAAAACCTGATGGTGGATAGTGCCAGTTTCATAATGCTCATCAATTCAAAGGTCAAAGATTAACTCCTTGAATAATCTAATGGGCGTCTAAAAAATCTTGTTCAATAATAGTGTATTTAAAATCCCAATTTCTCATAAGCTTTTCGTCTTTTATCAAATTTGCAACATAACTGCTGTCATTATATATATTTCTCCTGGAAGTATAGAGGTATTTTTTAGGTCTTGTTCCAACTAATGTCGGTTTATAATGTGCAATTTCGAAAATATTGTCAAAAGTAACAATAAAGGAATCAATAGGTTGGTTGAATCCTCCAAATGTCAAACCATTGCCGATACCTCTGTTGTCGAGAGTAAAGACATTTTTTGTTTCATTGGCATTAAGTGAAAACGAGCTTTCTGATTGAATTATTCCATTTTTAAATCCATGTACAGATATGTTATGTGAAGTTGAATTTATAAAAATTGTATAGCTTACTGTACTGCTTTCTTTTATACAGCTACTTAGCAAAATCAAAACGACAATTAAATAGTACGGTTTCATAATTATTAGAATTTAAAAAGTTAATAAACTTTAGATTCTTCAGTTTCCTGTATTGAAGATCTTAACAATATTGACAAACAAAATCAAGGTAACAGTCTTCTATTTCAATTTTAGTGGTGTTCCAAGGCATTTCCACCAACGTTTAGGGCTTGCCGAAGTGGGGGA
>JANMBZ010000093.1:0-38188 GCA_031360765.1 Chitinophagaceae bacterium | reverse complement strand
AAAAAACAAAAGTGCCGCAATTGCGGCACTTTACATGATATAACTTACAAATTATTTTTTTGATTCTAATTGCTGCATGGCCATTATCTGCTTCATGGTTTTTTCCATACCATCGCTGCCACCATCTAAAAATATCACATTACCTTTTCCGTATTCGGCAAAATTCTTAATCGCTTCCACCCACATGCTGAACAAAATAACATTGGTATCCAGGTTTGCCTGTTTCATTTCAGAAGCAGCCTGGCTCATACCCTTCGCCACTTCTTCTCTAAACAACGCAACGCCTTGTCCACGTAATTGCGCCGCCAGCCTTTCAGCTTCAGCAGCAATTTTAATGGCATTACCTTCTGCTTCGGCAGCTTTTGTTTTGGTTATCAGTAAAGCCTGCCCTTCATTTTCAGCAGCAGCTTTCAGGTTATTACTGGCTACTACTTTACTCATGCTGGTAATAATGGCTTCATCAAAAGTAATATCGTTAATCTGCAAATCCTGCAGGTGATAGCCCCAGCCTTCCAGCGCCACATCAACCTGTTCTTTTACATTCTCCACAATATCCCTGCGAACATTTAAAACTTCTGCCTGCCTTTTAGTTGATACAAAAGCACGGATACTTCCCTCCACCGTTCGTATTAAAGCCTGCATCAGGTCTTTATCGCTTATAAATTTAAACGCCACTTTTTGTATGGTTTCTTCCTGCTCATTTTGCACCGAGTACAGCAGCATCGATTTAAAATAAACATTCGCCTGGTCAATAGTTACTGCCTGAAACTCCAGCTCCACCGACCGGTTCTGAATACTTACTTTTTTAAAGATCTGCTCCAGAAAAGGAATTTTAAAATTCAGTCCCGGCCGCATAATACGCCTGTACTTACCAAACATGGTAACCACGCCAATAAAGCCCTGGTTAATGGTTACAAAGCAACCCAGCAATGCCAGTACCAGCACTACTACCCACCAATAATCTTTTAAATAATCCATAGTTATAAAATTAGGTGTTGAAGATAGATATTTTTTTATGAGCCAAACATAAAATCTTTGTGGGGCAGCGGTGGCGTTGCACTCTTGTACAGTTTAGCTTTATTGGGCTTTTATCCAAGCTTAGAAAAGATAAATCTAAAATTATTAAACTTTCATTAAGATAATATTGCCTATTTTAAATCCAAAATAATAAGAGCAATCAGCATCCATCTTAATTTTCTATAAACCAACCCAAATGAAAAAAATCAATTTCAGTTTATTGTTGCTTGTAAACCTGGCAATTTGTAATGCACAAAACCTAGGCAGTATTACACCAAAAGAGATAAAGCCAAAGGCAGGTATTGAGAGTCATTATATTTATCAGCCTCCTAAAAATCTATCAATACCAGATAAAATTCAAGCCTTGGTTGTTTATCAAAATAAGCAGCAGTTCTTCAACAAAACAATAGGCATAATTAAAACCGGTAATAATTACCAGTTTTCATTTAAAGCTCCCGATTCCACATCTGTTTTAATATTCAGCATCATTGTACCTGGCAGAATAATACCTGAAAAAAGCAGCCTGGTAATGGAAAAGAAAACTGTATTTGATAATAATGATGAAAACGGCTTTATCATTTATCTACACGATAAAAACGGCAAACGATTTACAACTGAACAAATAGACCTGGCAGGATTGCTGGATGATTATGCTGTTTATCAATTAGCATTAAAAGAAAAATCAACAGCCACACTTATTAAATTATATGAGGACAGTTACAGGCTGCATCCTGAACTTAAAAAGGAAAATACATACGCAGATTATCTCTCTTTACTTTATAAAGAAAATGAAAATGCCGCAAAGCCAAAACTGCTCAATTATGCTAATCAATTAATGCAAGAGGCTGCTGATGAAGAGAAATGGGCTAATGCAGCATGGGCTTACGGTAAATTAAAAATGAGTGATGAGAAAAAAGCTATACAGGATAAAATTTTAATGACTTTCCCAAATGGTAAAAAGGCAAAAGAAATTTACTGGAATGACTTTTACACGAAGATTGATACCACGGAAGCCGGCATGCTGGAAATGATGAATGCTTATATTGACAGGTTTAATGACAACACTGCCAAACTAAAAGATCGTTTTTACCGCTCCTTTATATCAGTATGTCTTCTCCATCAAGATTGGTCAACTGCTTTTAAATACGAAGCGTTGTTAAATGAAAAAATTCTGGCTGCATATGACTATGATTATAATGCCTGGAAATTATCCGGCAAACAAACCCACAACCCAGGTATTGACCTGGAAAATGCTAAAATCCTTTCCGCAAAATCAATAGCGATCAGTACCGTTTTAATGAATGACGGGGCAGACAGAGATGAAGATGCGTTAAGAGATTTGAAAGAAGCTCATTACAAATTCTATGATACCTATGCACTTATTTTATACAAACTTAGGCAATACGACTCTGCATTTTATTACCAGGATATAGTTAGCAAACAAGGTAAAGAATTGAATACAGGCGGTATGGAACGGTATGCCGCTTATGCCGAAAAAGTAAAAGGTACTGCATTCGCAAAAGATTTTATTGAATCTAAATTATTAACCGGTACTAAATCGCCGGTTATGTTGAAGCAATTACAAACAATATACAAACAGTTGAACCTGCCAGAAGATGAGTTTAGCCGCTTACAACAAATGTCCACGCTCTTGGCAAAACAAAAAAGTGATGAAGCTATTATTGGAAAATACGGTACACTTCAAGCTCCCGATTTTTCTTTAAAAAACATGGCTGGCGAAACCGTAACCCTGTCTCAATTAAAAAACAAAGTGGTGGTTTTAGATTTTTGGGCAACCTGGTGTTCTCCTTGCAAAGCATCTTTTCCAACAATGCAGGAACTGGTTAATAAATATAAAGATGATAAAGATGTCGTATTTCTATTCATTGATACCTGGGAGAATGAAATAGTCCAAAAAAATCTGGAAACAGTTACAAAATATATGAACGATAATAAATACAGCTTTAATGTTTTGTTTGATGTAAAAAGTAAAGTAATAAAAGATTATAAAGTTGATGGTATTCCTACAAAAATTGTATTGGATAGGAATGGTAACCTGGTTTATACGGGTGGCCAATCAGGACTGATTTTTACGAATGAACATGTGATTGATGAAATGAGTGAGATAATTGATGCTGCAAAAAAAACGCCCTTTAACCCAAACATTAACAAATCAAAACTACCAAATCCTGTATTTTTACATCCTAAAACAAAACAAAAATGAACAGATCATATTGCTGGAAATGCGTGTTGATGCTTGCATCGGTTATGGGAATGATTGGAGCCTTTAATGCCTGACACCTCCCTTACAACCTTACACAATTATTTAAAAAAGTTGCAAAATTATTTGCAACTTTTTTATTTACAACTATTCGCTGCTTTATCAACTTTCATACGCTGCTTTATGGCATGATTTTAATGCATCAGATTTAATTATCTAAAACCAAAAATCAACATCATGAAAAAAATGATCAGCACACAGACAAAAAAAGTAATTAACAGATTTGCTTTATTAATGACAACATTGGTATTATCGTGCTACAGTTTTGCACAGGATAAAAAAATTGACGTGGACATTAATACCAAACCTGATAGTGGCAACGGCTTTTTTACGCAACCGTGGGTTTGGATAGTTGGCGGTGCAGTTTTTATTTTACTACTGATAGCTTTATTGCGTAGTAACAGTTCAAAAAATTAAAAACCAACACTCCAGATTCTGAAAATAAAAAAGCCTCCTTACGGAGGCTTTTTTATGAGTTCATTCAAAACTATTCTACTTCGGTTGTTTTGGTTACCGTTACTTTATCGGTACGTGAGGCAGTACTGCTGCTGCTGTTATTATTGCTTCCTCTTACCAAGGCAATAATGAGCAATATCAGTACGGCGCCGCCTACAACCCACACCCATGGCTCGGTGTACCACATATGTGTTTCTGTTGTTGCCGTTGTATTGGTTGTGGTAATTGCAGTAGTTGTACTATCCTGCGCCCATACCAAGGCATTTGTTACGCTTAATACACATAACATTACGGTTTGCTTCAAAAGCCTGAGATTGATTAAATTTTTCAAAATTTTAAGAGTTTTAGGTGATAAAATATGCATAGCAAAAGACCATTCAATCTATAAATAAAATGCCAGGTTCTGCTATGCCTTATACCAGACTCTAAAAAAAAGAAAACAGTTTCAGCATACCCATTTTTGCAAAAAATATTTTATACTACTATTTAAAAAATATTATCATCTGCACTGGGTCCGTAGGAGCCGGGTATAGGAATATCAAGCAGGCGCAGGTAAACACCCAGTTGTGCAAGATGATGTATAATTTGCGACTGTACTCTTGTTATCATATCTGCCTTGGAGACTGCACTCAATATATATTCACCACTACGTAGCGTTCACACTTTTTGCATTGTATCTTCTTTACCATTGGCCAATTGAGTACGGGTATCTGCCAGCCTTTTTTTTAAAAACTTTCAGGAGTTAAGCATGGGTTTACAAGTGCTTTAATTACCCAATTACTATTTCTCTTTACCTTTGCCATTGAACCGTTTAATAAAAGCGATAAAAAAATGAATAAGATTTTATTCTTGATTTGTTTCCTCTTAATTAGTCACATTGTATTAGCACAGGTTTCATATCCCTATGGTGATATAAAGCTTGAAAAACCTGCTGACTATAAAGCAACTGAAAAAATGGCCCTATCTGCCGCTACTTTTTTATTAACTACTCCTTTTTCTGATGTAAATGTTGACAGACTGGGTGCTTTAAAATTTTTGAATGACTGGATGACGGGAACTAAAGATTACCAGTTTTATTTTAAAGGCAAGGCATCTTCTATTACAGATGACCTGAGTTTGGTAAGCCTCTTTCTTGCTGCTATGGCCAAGTACAGCCTGGAGAATAAAACAGAAGCTGTAAACCCAATGAACGTTGATATGAACGCAGCTAAAATGGTGCTGGTTTATTGCGATGACCCCAAAAATAATTTTAAGCTTAAAAAGAAGTACAGGAAAATTCTTGAACAAAATTAAGCAGCAAAATAAATTCCAAATTCCATGTGGATCTACATAAAAAAAACGCTTGTACTTTTTTCGGTTTTTATTTTACAATTGAATACAGTATCTGCACAGGCTGCACAAAATAATTTTATTGTAGAAGGCATAAAAATGTACGATAAAGGAGATTATGAAGGAGCACTGGAAATGTACAAGAAAGCGCTAACATCAAACCCTGCATCAACCCATGCTAAATACGAAATTGCAAGTACCTACATGCAATTGAAAGACTACAATAATGCTATAAAGTACAGCGAAAAAGTTATTGCCGCCAACCATGATTATGTGGACCAGGCCTATATTTTAAAAGGCTCGGCTCTTGACAACTTACATAAACCTGCCGAGGCTATTGCGGTTTATAAACTGGCCTTAAAAAAATTCCCAAAAAGCCAGTTGCTGTATTATAACCTGGCGCTTACCACTTTTGGTTTAAAAGATTTTAAAACAACCGATGATGCAGCTATAAAAGCTTTAAAACTGAATCCATTGCATGCCAACAGCCATTTTTTACTGGCATTATCGCAACTAACACAGGGCAAACGTGTACCGGCAATGCTGGCACTTTATAATTTTTTATTGCTGGAACCTAAAAGCAAAAGATCTGCCTCGGCACTGCAGGCATTGGATGATGAATGGAAAAAAGTAACCGTAAAAGAAAAACCGGGAAACAAAGTTGCGGATGAATTTTATACCGCCAGTTTAATGCTTGATATCCTTGAATCATCTAAAAAAAATGAAGCCAATAAAAACAAACCTGCCATTGTTTTATTTGCAGAAAATACGAATACTTTTTTTACCACTTTGGGAGAATCGAAAAAAGATAACAAAAGTTTCTGGTGGAATTTCTATGTAGATTATTTTTATACCCTTGCTCAAAATCATCATACCGAAGCACTCAGTTATTATATTACCCAATCAAAAGATGATGCTTATGATGAATGGCTTAAAGAAAACCTAAAAAAAATGGAAGCCTTTTCTGAATGGCACACAAAGTATCTGCATAAGTTTTAGCACTTCTCCTCCCAAATCATTGCCACATGCACAATGGTTTCCGCAGCTTTGGCCATGTCGTTAATGCCAATCCATTCTAATTTGCTATGAATATTTTGCATGCCGGTAAAAATATTGGGGCAGGGCATACCGATATAACTAAAGCGGCTGCCATCAGTTCCCCCACGTATGCTTTCTTTCTTTACAGTTAAACCTGCTCTTTGTATGGCTTCTTCTGCATAAGCTGCTACCTGCGGATGATTGTTCAACACTTCCTTCATGTTGCGGTATTGCTCCTGCGCTGCATATTCCATGGTAGTACCAGGGAAAGTTGCCACAATAGTTTCCGCAATTGCTTTCAGCCGGTTATGATGCGCCACCAGTCCTTCGTTTGTAAAATCACGTACTATAAATTGTATGGTTGCCTTTTCCGCAATACCATTCACTGCAGTAGGGTGCACAAACCCCTGCATTTTTTCTGTTGTTTCCGGGCTCCATTCATTTTTTGGCAATGCATCCAGCACGGCACCGGCAACTTTTAATGCATTCACTAATTTATCTTTTGCATAACCCGGGTGTGTTATAACGCCATGTATGGTTATGCTTGCGCCATCTGCACTAAAAGTTTCATCTTCCAGGCTGCCGGCCTCGCCACCATCCATAGTATAGCCAAACTGTGCACCCAGTTTTTGCATATCAACTTTGGCAGTTCCTTGTCCTACTTCTTCATCAGGCGTAAATAAAATTTTTATATCGCCATGCTTTACGGCCGGGTTCTGTATAAAAAATAAAGCCGCTTCCATAATGGCGGCCACGCCGCTTTTATCATCGGCACCTAACAAAGTTGTGCCGCTGGTAGTGATAATGCCGTGGTTAATATGATTTTTTAAATAAGGCGAATCGCTCACCCGTAAAACCTGCGTGGTATCATCTGGCAAAACAATATCTGCACCATCGTAATAGCGGTGCAGTATGGGTTTTACATTTGTACCACTGCAATCGGGTGCTGTATCAACATGGGCGCAAAAACAAATAACGGGTATATTTTTTTTATCGCTGTTAGATGGAATGGTTGCATATACATATCCAAATTCATCCGTAGTTGCATCGGTAATACCCATACCCAACAATTCTCTGTGCAGTAGTTTGCTAAGGTCTTTTTGTTTTTCTGTTGTGGGATGCGCTGTACTTGTAGGATCGCTCTGTGTATCTATACGTACGTAACGCATAAAGCGGTCGGCAATGTTATCGGGGCTTATTTGTATCATGGCTTAAAATTAATGGATAATTTTTTAATGATTAATGGATAATTCCCTTTAACAAAAAAGCAGCCTGCTTTCGCAAACTGCTCTTTATCCCCGTCCGAACGGAATTATCCGGGCGGGCATTAATAAATTATCAATTATCCTTTAGTCTGATATCTCTACCAACTCAATATCAAATATCAACTCCTGTCCTGCCAGAAAATGATTGGCATCCAATACAATAATATCATCCTTTACTTCTACCACAATTACCGGCACCGGTTGGCCTGCCTGGTTGCTTAATGTAAGCGGCATGCCTGGTTCCAAAACCATATCAGCAGGTACATTCTCTTTCGGAAATTCAATAATCGCTTCTTCACTTCTTTCACCGTATCCATCTTCCGGCGCAATGTTAATTGTTTTCTTTTCGCCCAAACTCATACCCGGCATGGCAGCATCAAATCCTTTAATCATTTGCCCGGCACCAACTGTAAATTCCAATGGCTCACGTCCAACGGAAGAATCAAACTGTTCGCCATTAACCATTTTACCGGTGTAATGTACTTTTACTACATCACCTTCTTTAACCTGTTTCATAATTTTATTTTTATTTATTAAACTGCAGATGAATTTTTCAACGGCAATATTTTAATGCTGGGTTGCTGCCTGTTTTATATTGTAATACTGATGAAGAAAAAGGCTGATTCTGTTAAAACGGGGGCAAATTAATACATAATTGCCGCCGAATGAAAAGTTTTTGGGAAATTAGCGGCATGAAGAAGTTAATATATTGTTGCATTGTTGTATTGGTAAATTGTTTGGGGGCTTTTGCACAGCCTGCAAATAGCAATCAGGTTATTACCGGTGCAGCACGCATGCCGGTTTACCTGCCCATGCTAAAAGGCAAATCTGTAGCGGTTTTTGCCAACCAAACCAGTATGGTAAAAAATACCCATTTAGTTGATACTTTATTAAGCAGCGGAATTAAAGTGGTAAAAATTTTTGGCCCCGAGCATGGTTTTAGAGGAGATGCAGATGCTGGCGAACATGTAGGTGATGCCAAAGATAAAAAGACCGGAATACCGGTTATTAGTTTATATGGCAATCATAAAAAACCAACGCCCGAAGATTTTAAAGAGGTGGATGTTTTAATTTTTGATATTCAGGATGTAGGTGTGCGGTTTTATACCTACATATCGTCTTTACAATATTATTTAGAAGCTGCATTGGAAAACCATAAACCGCTTTTAATACTCGACCGGCCAAACCCAAATGGCTTTTATGTAGATGGACCAGTTTTGGATACAAATTTTAAAAGCTTTATCGGTATGCAGGCCATACCAATTGTTTACGGAATGACGATTGGTGAATATGCTTTGATGCTGGCGGGTGAAAATTTGTTATCTAAAGAAGCAAATGCAATCAATGCATATAATGTTACTACAAAACCAACAACCGATACTCCCTTTCATGTACAGGTAATTAAATGCAAAAATTACGACCACAAAACAAAATATATTTTACCGGTAATACCCTCGCCTAATTTAAAGGAGATGCAGAGTATTTACCTTTACCCATCAACTTGTTTTTTTGAAGGCACTGTTTTAAGCGAAGGCCGGGGAACGGATAAGCCATTTCAATATTTTGGTCATCCGTCTTTACCCAAAAAATTATTCGCCTTTACGCCCAACCCCAATGCAGGCGCTAAAAACAGCAAGTGCTTTGGGCAAAAATGTTATGGATGGAATTTAAGCGGCACCAATGCAGCAGTGCTTAAAAAAGTTGGTAATAAAATTCAACTTAAATATTTAATAGAAGCTTACAGATTATTCCCCGGCAAGGATACTTTCTTTTTAAAAAATAATTTTATAAATAAGCTGGCCGGTAATGATGTACTTGCCCGGCAGATTAAAGAAGGAAAAACAGAAGCAGAAATAAAAAGCACCTGGGCACCCGGACTTACTGCATTTAAAGCTATCAGAAAAAAATATCTCCTTTACCCCGATTTTGAATAATTGTATGTTGGCGGGTTTACTTAATTTTAAGAATTATGCGCCTGCTTACATCTGTTGTTTTTATTTTCACTCTACTTAACGCATCTGCACAGCAACTGCCTTTAGAAAGCTATACACCTGCCAACGGCCTCGTTGACGCACGGATTATAAAAATGTTTCAGGATTCAAAAGGAAGCATTTATTTTTTAACCCGGGAAGGCTTCAGTATTTTCGACGGGCAACGTTTTAGCAATTATGGTGATGAAGGTAACAGAAACACAGGAATTATAAATGGCATTACCCAATACCCGGATGACACTGTACGCCTGTATAGTTTTGATGGCAATATTTACGAAGTAAAAAATAATAAAGTAAGCATAGACAGCACTTACCACAAACTGCTATCAGAAGTAAATATGGTGGTTGATATCACTGCCAACGAAAAAATAATTGCCACCAATTATCTTTTACTTAAAGAGAAAAATAAAAAAATAGAACAGATAAATATCCCTTATCAATTTGTAAAAATTCCCCGGCTGGATAATATTTTTTGGGTAACCCCTTATTTAATTTTGTTACGCAGCATCCCCGGTAGTGGCCATATACTTTACCTGTACGATTATAGAAACAAAAAAATCAGCGATTCTCTTGATGTTGGTGTTATTTTAAATTCCGTTTCGGATAAATTAGGAAATATTTTTCTTTTTTCAAAACAATGGATGCAGTTAGAAAAAGCTGCTCTTGGTAAAGGAAAAATAAAAATAGTACCAGCAAATTTTTCAAGCCTTGTACCCTCATCATTTACATTCCCATCCCTTTATTTTGATAATAATAATGATATATGGCTCAGCAACAGCGAGCAGGGATATTGCAAGCTGGACATTAAAAATAAAACATGCCAATATTATACGGCGGCATCAGGCTTACTGGCTGCAGCCGGTTTTATTTTTCAGGATGCAGAAAATAATTACTGGTTTGTGTCTTCGGGCAACGGCGTACAAAAAATGCAGCAATCGCCTTTAATTAAAATCAACAGTTTTAAGCAAATATCAACCGGTTATGTTACCACAATAAATCTTGATGAAGAAGGAAATGTTTTTACAGGTTCGGCTACCGGGCTTTTTTTAAATGATGAAAAAGTTGGCAATTACAATGCTGCTATAGAATACAAACCTTTTTATTATAAAGGCCAGTACTGGCAGTTTACAGATTATAAAACATTGAGGAGCAGCAAAGGGGTTCAGTTTAACCTTGCAGATTATATCACCGGGTTTACTCGTTACGAGCTCTCGCCAAATTTTACCAGCATAGATAAAGAAGGCAGATTAATTATTGCCGGAAATATTATTTTGGTACTTGATAAGAATATGCAACTTAGCTCATACAGGTTACCCTATTTCTGCGATAACGTTACTGTTGACGATAATAATAATTACTGGTGCTTTACTAGAAGTGATGTTGTACTAAAGCTTGAGTGGAAAAACGGAAAATTACAGGAAGTATTTAGAAAATATATTCCAGGTTTGAATCCCCGTTTTTGTTTGTTGTGGAATAATAATACCATCGTTACAGGTACCCGCTTTGAAGGCATTAAATTTTTTAAATGGCAAGATAATCAGTTGAATTATACAGGCAGCATCAGCAAAAAAAATGGCATGCCCGATAATTTTATTTACTCGTTGCTTAAAAAAAATGAGCAGCAGTTACTGGCAGGTACAGGTACCGGATTGGTATTGATTACCTTACATACACAAGATACTATTATTGAAAATCTTTCTTTACGTAATAATATTTTTCCGCCTTTTGTTAACCTTTTGATGACGGGTGATTCTTCTACCATCTGCCTTACCGGAACAGGCAATTTATATCAACTGCAAAAACAAACCAGCTTTTCATCAAGCTATAAAGCAACAGCATTTTTCAGATCCATCTCCGTAAACGGCATTCAGGTTAATGATAGCTCAAACTCTTTTTCTTTCAACAAAAATAATTTTGCCTTCAGCATCAGCGCTCCTTCTTTTTTAGATAATAAAAACATGAAGTTTCATTTTTTGCTTAAAGGCGATGACCGCCAGTGGGAGCAACATACAGGTAATGCAGATTATGAGATTAACAATTTACCGCCGGGCAATTATACTTTAATAGCCATTGTACAATACCCGGGCCGGTTTTATCCTGATAAAAAACTCGTATATAATTTTACCATAAAAAATCCATTCTGGAAACAATGGTGGTTTATCATTTTAACTACTATTGCATTAATAACAGCCATTTATTTTCTCTTTAACAATTATTATAAAAAGCAATTACAGAAAAAATTAGTGGTGCTTGAAAAACAACAGGCCGTTGAAAAAGAACGCAGCCGCATTGCAGCAGATATGCACGATGATTTGGGAAGTGGCCTTACAAAAATTACCTACCTGAGCCAGATGGCTATTAATAAAGAAGATAGTAAGCCAGACTTGCTGGCCATCAAAAAAACATCAACCGAACTGGTTGAAAATATGAGTGAGATCATCTGGGCCATGAAAGAAGAAAATAATTCGCTGGAAGATTTACTGTACTATATAAAGATGTATGCAGTTGAATATTGTGCAGCCAATAACTTAAACTGTATTGTTCAGTTTCCTGAAAAGATACCCGTAGAAAATATTGCCGGGCAAAACCGCCGTAATATTTACTTAGCAGCCAAAGAAACGCTGCACAATATTGTAAAGCATGCGCAGGCAAAAAATGTTAGTCTTAAAGTTTTGTTTGATAAACAATGGCTATTAAGCATAAAAGATGATGGCATTGGTATTGATTTAAACTCCGCAAAAACAAATCAATTGATTGGCGGCAACGGATTAAAAAATATAAAAACCCGCATTGCAGCAGTAAAAGGCCATGTAGAAATAAAAAATAACCAAGGCACCCAAATCAGTTTTCATATTCCTTTTTAATACAAGCCTTGTAAGCCTTTTGTATCATAGCATATAAAAAAATAAGTTTTTAAATTGCAGTAAACCATCCAGGCATGATAAGTATTTGCATAATAGAAGATATACCCGAAATACAAAAGGGGCTGGAGTACATCATTGAATCTGACGAACGCTTTATTCTTTTAAAATGCTTTAGCAATGCCGAGCAGGCTATTGAAGAATTACCTGCACTTGCACCCAATATTGTAATTGCCGATATAAATTTACCGGGCAAATCGGGTATTGATTGTGTGCAAACCATAAAAGCAACAGCACCCGATATTCAGTTCATCATGTTTACCATTTACGAAGATAACGACCAGGTTTTTGAAGCCATAAAAGCCGGGGCTAACGGATACATTTTAAAAAATACAGCACCCGAAAAAATTTTAGAATCGCTGATAGACTTAAGCGAAGGTGGCAGCCCTATGACGGCAAAAATTGCCCGTAAAGTAATTGCCAACATGCAAAAAGGCGAAGCCACTGCATACATTGAAGAGTTAACACAAAGAGAAAATGAGGTATTGGTTTTACTAAGTAAAGGTTTTTTGTATAAAGAAATTGCCGAAAAATTAGGCATTTCTGCAAGCACTGTTAAAAGCCATTTAAGCCATATTTACCAACGGCTGCAGGTGCAAAATAAAACAGAAGCCATTAATAAAATGTATAAAAGGTAAACTTCTAAAATTACTTATTCGAGGTAGTATTTACCTTGGGGACATGATACAAAAGGCCGATTTTTTGACAGCCTTAATTTTATCATCTTTAGCGTTAAAAGCTACGTGATGAAAAATATTATACTGTTGTTAAGTACAATTATCTTGAGCCAGTTTTGTAAAGCACAATCTTTAGCTATAAATACAGATGGCAGTACAGCCAACACCAGTGCTATCCTTGATGTTAAGAGCACTGCAAAGGGAATACTTATCCCCCGTATGGACTCACTGCAAAGGGCAACCATACCCACACCGGCAACAGGTTTGCTAGTTTATCAAACCAATAAAGACAGTGGTTTTTATTTTTATGATGGTACTGCCTGGTTACAACTAATTAGCCCGGGTAACAATTTATGGAAGAAGAATGGCCTTCATATCCACAACACTAACACCGGAAACGTAGGTATCGGCATTTCTAATCCCTTAGCCAGGCTACAGGTAGCAGATAGCAGTGTTTTATTTTCTGCAACAGGTAATGTACCAGTTACCCCGGGCAATGTACCGCTGAGTGGCGCAGGCAGGCGTATGATGTGGTATCCTGCTAAAGCAGCATTCAGAACTGGTTATGTTACGGGAAACAATTGGGATAAAGACAGCATTGGCCAATACTCATTTGCTGCAGGTTTTGATCCGGCAGCAAAAGGATTCAGCTCGATTGCACTGGGCAGCATGACAAATGCCAGGGGCGATTTCGCTTTATCAGCAGGATCAAATTCATTTGCAGAAGGCCTTGGTTCAATAAGCCTTGGTAATAATTCTTTTGCAACAAACATGTATTCACTAACAATTGGTGCCGGAGATTCTGCAACAACCCCTACTGCCATGGCAATAGGCAATTACTCAAATGCAACAGGTTTTAGCGCTATTGCCATAGGAAATGCCTCCAACGCCAGGGGTTCCTCTTCTTTAAGTATTGGAACAGCATTAACCGCAACAGGTTTACAGGCAACTGCTATCGGCTTCAATGCAACTGCCAGCGGTGAGAATTCAATAGCGATGACCAATGCCAATGCCAGCGGCAATAATTCTTTTGCTGTAGGCAGCTCAACTGCCAGCGGGGTATATGCAACTTCTTTTGGTGAATCAACAATCGCTTCGGGGTTGAATTCAACAGCATTTGGTAATTCAACAACTGCCAGCGGCATTAATGCTATTGCAATTGGCTATAGCACAAATGCAACCGGAAATCATTCAACTGCTATGGGATATGGTTCAACAGCCAGTGGTCTCCGTTCAATGGTAATAGGCAATAATGTATCAGCTACCGGTGATTATTCCTTTGCCATCGGAAACGGTTCTACAGCCTCGGGGTTCAATTCCATTGCGCTGGGCAATGGAGTTGCAATAGCATCCGGTGAAAGTGCGCTGGCCACAGGCTCGCAAACGAATGCCAGTGGCAGGTATTCAACTAGTATGAACTATTTCACCACAGCTAAAGCCCTCGGGGGATTCAGCATAGGCACACATAATGAAACCACTGACAGCCCAGATCCAAATGTAGCAGCACTTACAGATAGGGTCTTTCAGATAGGGGTTGGCGATGGTAACCCAACTGATGGCAAGAAAAATGCCATCACCGTTTTAAGAAATGGCAATACAGGGTTCGGAACATTTTCTCCAGCTGCCAAACTTGATGTTTCAAGTATTTCATTTTTTGGTTTAACAGGCACTGCCATGAGCAACAGCATTCGTGTGCAGGCGGGAAGCCTTGCATCAACAGCAGGCAGCGAAATAAGCATTGCAAGTCTTGGTTTTTTGGCATCTGGCACAGATAATACGGCATTAGGCATAAGAGCATACCGCACTACTGCCGGAACCGGCTTTACAACCACAGCATTGTTATTAGGATATGATGTGAACAATACGGTAAGAGCTGCCGGTGCAGGTACAGGTTTTATTGCGCTGAATGGAAATGGAAATATTGGTATTGGATTGATAGATGCTGCAGAAAAATTAGATGTGCTGGGTAAAACCAAAACAACCAACCTGCAGGTAACCAATGGTGCTGCGGTAGGTAAAGTTTTAACATCCGATGCAGTGGGTAATGCAAACTGGGCCGATGTTCCGGCACCAGCCACTTACTGGTCAGCATCAGGAAATAATATTTACAACAACAATACAGGGAATGTAGGCATTGGCACAACCAATCCCTTGGCAAGATTGCACGTGACAGACAGCAGTGTACTCTTCAGTGCTGCTGGTAATGTACCGGTAACACCGGCCAATGTACCCATTAGTAATGCAGGCAGAAGAATGATGTGGTATCCCGAGAAAGCTGCTTTTAGGGTTGGATATGTTGATGGCGTTAACTGGAATAAGGATAGTATTGGTAACTACTCATTTGCCTCAGGCTACGATACAAGGGCAAAAGGAAATTATTCAACCAGTATAGGATCTAATACAACTGCAACCGGAGACCGAGCCACTAGCATTGGATTTTTTACAACAGCAAGCGGCACTGCTGCAACCAGTATGGGATCTTCCACAACAGCAAGCGGCATTGCTGCAACCAGTATGGGGTCTTCTACAACAGCAAGTGGTAATATAGCAACCAGTATGGGGTATATCACAACAGCAAGCGGCTCTAATGCAACCAGTATGGGGTATACCACAGCAGCAAGCGGTAATACTGCAACCAGTTTGGGGGCTTTTACAATTGCAAGCGGAGACTATACCACCAGTATGGGATATCAAACAACTGCAAGTGGATTACGTGCCACCAGCATGGGATATCAAACAACTGCTGGCGGTGAAGCTGCAACCAGTATGGGATATCAAACAACTACAAGCGCCATTGCTGCAACCAGTATGGGATTTTCCACAATAGCAAGTGGCATCGCTTCAACCAGTATGGGATCTTTCACTACAGCAAGCGGTTTGTATGCAACCAGTATGGGGACTCTTTCTGTGGCTAATGGAAATACCTCAACCAGTATGGGCTATCAAACAACTGCAAGCGGAGTACGTGCCACAAGCATGGGCGATCGTTCTGTGGCTAGTGGAAATTCATCAACCAGTATGGGATCTTTTACAAATGCAAGGTCTGCCAATTCCCTGGTTATTGGTATCTATAATGATACTACGAATACCAACCGTTTATTTGAAATTGGAAATGGAACAGCCAATAATGCCAGGAGTAATGCACTAACCGTTTTATCAAATGGAAATATGGGTATTGTAACAACCAATCCTTTGTACAGGCTTGATCTTGCAAATGGTAGTTTTGCTTTTGGCAATTCTAATTCACGTACAGAAACCCGTGACAATGCAGGCCTACAGGGTAATGCAGGGGCTCAATCGGGCTTTTTTGAAACCTCAGTACCAGTAAATTTCCCCTCCGGAGCAAACTCGTGGTGGCACCTGATTGACAGCAGGCACAGCAACAGTGCTAACAATTATTCCATGCAAATTGCTGGAAGCTTTTTTGATCAGGAATTGTGGTTCCGAAAAACAAACAGCTCAGCAAGTACGGCCTGGAGCCGTTTACTCTCTTCCGGAAATTTAAATAGCTATGGATGGTCTACTACAGGTAACTCAGGCACTAATTCAACTAATAACTTTATTGGCACAACAGATGGAAACGATTTTGTTTTACGAACAAGTAATATAGAGAGAATGCGGATTACAGCCGCCGGTAATGTGGGCATTGGCACACCTACAGCAAATGCAGCTTTGCAATTGGGTAATACAACAGCTGCCAGAAAAATTGTTTTATATGATGCAGCCAACAATGATAATGAGTTCAGCGGGTTTGGGTTGGAGAATGATAAAGTTCGATACCAGATTGCATCCACTGCAGGCAATCATGTTTTTTTTGCAGGAGTAAATAACACAACATCAAACGAATTAATGCGCATACAGGGAAATGGCAATGTAGGTATTGGTACAGCCAATCCTGCCAAAAAAACAGAAATAATCGGTGCTGCCAGCGCTACACCAGTTACCCTTGTAATTGGCAACCGGGGCGGCTTTGGCCCTGCTGCCATGGAATTTGTGAGCGATTATGGTTTGGGTAGCCAGTGGCGGCCCGGCTATATCAGAAGCAATGATGTTGGTGGTTTTACCGGAGCTGTAGAAGTTTATACAAATGGAACCGGTGCCGGAAATTTGTACGGCAATGTAAAAGGATTGGAAGTTAGAAACGGTGTAACCTACACAGCAACCGGTACAGTAAGCAGCTTCAGCGATGAAAGAATTAAAAATAATGTAAAGCCATTTACAAACGGGCTCGATATTATTAATAAGATAAACCCCGTAAGTTTTTATTACAACCAGCAATCGCCTTTTCAAACAGATAAAATGCAGGTTGGAATTTTAGCACAGGAGCTTGAAAAAGTTGCGCCCTATATGGTGGATAAAAATGTAACTCAGGATTTTAATGATTTGCGCAGTGTAAATAACCAGGCTTACATTTTTCTGCTGATAAATGCAGTTAAAGAACAAAGTAAAAAAATGGAGCAGCAGCAAAAACAAATTGATGAACAAAGAAAAATGATTGATGAGCTTTTAAAAAAATAATTTTATGAATAAGAAAAATATTTTAGTGTCTTTTGCCATCATTACAATGCTGAGCATGGCTTTTAAAATTACCGATGATATCATCAGCAAAATGGGACTGGATGCCAACAGGGTTTCATCGGCCATCATCTCAAACATTGTAAATGCACAGCCCCGCAAAGAAAACTGTTCCGGCGACTGCGATGGCTTTAATCTTCAAATTCCGAAAGCCACATTGATGGCCGAAATTATTAAAGGAGATAAAGCAGCCACTGCTAAAGAAGTTTGTGCATATATAAAACAATACTGCGAGTCTAAAGAGTTTGCGCAGTTATACCAGAAAGAAAGAGCAGCCAATGAACCTAAATTTGAAAAGCCCCGGCAAATTGACCCTGCTTTTATTGAAAGCATGAAATCGGGCATTGCAGATATGGAAAAAGAAATGAAAGGCCTGACCGGCGATGGAAAAACGATGTATGCTACAATGATAATAACGATGAAAGAACAATTGAAAGAAGCAGCCGACCCAATGCCGCAAACAACATTATGGAAAGAAAAATACCCTGCATCAACAGATTCGGCCATTATAAAAGGATTAAAATTTTATTTAAATGAGCAGACCACCGTTGACTTTGCAGCACAAACCGTTTTAAAAGGAAAAACTAAATATTTCGTAAACACCCAGTACGAAAAAGAAAAAACCAAAACCTGGAAAACTATTTACCGTGCAGGTAAAGAAGTAAATACAGTGGTAAAAAATTTTGTTACAGACTGGCTTAAACAAGGTGTTCATAGTTATTAAGAAATATGCTTTGCAAAAGATTGAATGCAATAATGATTTTTTAAAATAAATACAATATCAACTTCCTGATATAGACTTTTGACAGTTTAATATAACTTCGTTGTATAAAGAAGAGGTCGAGTCAAAAAATGTTTCCCACAAAGCCGTAAAGAGCACAAAGAATTTTTTCTATTTCCCTATTGCTACTTTCTTGCCTTTATTCCTTTGTAGGAGACATAAATATTATTCTTAAGCGGGCCTCATAAAACATAAAGCAGCCGATGAAAGATTTTAAAAAGATAAGAATTGTTTTTATGGGCACGCCGGAATTTGCTGTTGCATCGCTTGATGCATTGGCAAAAGCGGGCTGCAATATTGTGGGCGTAATAACTGCTCCTGATAAACCCGGCGGCCGTGGAATGGAACTGCAACAAAGTGCCGTAAAAAAATATGCGGTTGAAAATAAGCTGCATGTATTGCAACCAGAAAAATTAAAGAACCCTGAATTTTTAGAAGAATTAAAATCGCTTAATGCCGATTTGCAAATTGTAGTTGCATTTAGAATGTTGCCCGAAGCAGTTTGGAACATGCCACCCATGGGCTCGGTAAACCTCCACGGAAGTCTGTTGCCACAATACCGTGGCGCAGCACCCATTAACTGGGCAGTTATTAATGGCGAAAAAGAAACTGGTGTAACAACCTTTAAATTAAAACATGAAATTGATACCGGCGATATTCTATTGCAGGAGCGTTTCCCGATTGCAGAAACTGATAATGCAGGTGATGTGCATGACAGGATGAAAGAAATTGGTGCTGCAGTATTGGTTAAAACCGTTAAAGGCTTAGCAGCAGGAACTTTAAATGAAAGATCTCAAACTTTTGACGTGAGTGGTGAGTGGGCAGGCGTGAGTGGGCAGCCTGCTGAAGCGGACTCACAACTCACAAATCACGACGCACTAAAACATGCTCCCAAAATCTTTACCGAAACCTGCAAAATAGATTTTACAAAAACTGTTGAGGAAGTGTATAATTTGATAAGAGGACTTGCACCCTATCCTGCTGCATTCACTTTTTTACAGGAGAAGAAGTTGAAAATTTATAAAGCAGAAAAAGTGGATGTAACGCCTGGTGAAAATGCCGGCAATTTTAAAACCGATTCAAAATCTTTTCTGCATTTTGCATGCAGCAATGGTTATATATCCGTGCTGGAGCTTCAACTGGAAGGAAAAAAGAAAATGAATATTACAGATTTTTTACGTGGCTACCGGTTTTAATACCGATTGAATTTTGTAATTAGTTCAACCGGTATTTACCAAATGCAGCCGCACAAAGGCTTGTTTGAATTTCAGCCAACGTTCCGATAACTTTCGGGAGCCTAAAATGAAATTCAGTTTGGTAAAATTATTTTGCGTAACTGAGTGTGCAGGTAAAATTAGTTTCTGTAATTGAAAGCGCATCAGCAGCAGCACTGCTTATAACAATTACCAATCCTTCGTTTTGTTTTATATCAGGAATATTATCCAGCACTTTAGCAAAAATAAATTTGCCGTTTACCGGGTTGGTAATTTTTATAATTGTTCCCGGGGTTGTGTTGCTTTGCAGGCAATAATATTTATTATCCGTCCACCCGCTGGTGCTTTTAAAAACTCCGGCGTTACCTGCTGTTTCAATTATGTCTCCATTTTTATTCTGTTGATCGTATAAACTCTTAAAACCAGGACCTCCTGTATTTTTACCAGAAGTAGTTTTAGGTGTTTCAGCAACCGGTGTTTCTTTTACAGGTTTTGTATTAATATTTTCAGCTGCAACAGCTTTTTTTTCTGCTGCCTCTTTTTCTTTTTTTAGTTCCTTCCTGGTTTTTTTCTTTTCTTCTTCAACAACCGGTTGGGTTACCACTGCCGGCTCAGTTACTTTTACTTCTTCCTGCTTTACCGGTGCTATGGTTATAGGTGTGCTTATACCTTTTTTAGCAAGTGCAGAAAGTTCTGTTTTTACTTTAAGATAACCTACAATTAACTGTGTACCTGTTTTAACCACATCTCCTTTAATATTATTCCACTGCTTTAAAGTTGCAAGTGGCAAATCATTGTGGTTTTTTGCCACCCTGTATAATCCTTCCTTATCTTTTATTTTATAGTAAAGAGGTACAAAGGTTTCATCGGGAGCAGCACTGCCGCTTTGAGAAAAATTTAAAGCGTTCAAAGGAATTTTGATGACCTGGCCAAGGCTCAACCCAATCTCCAATTGAAGGTTATTAAATGGCGCAATATCTTTTGGGCTGGCATTATAAATTCTTCCGATGCTGTAATAATTTTCTTTAGCTGCCACCTTGTGGGTAATGTAAAGCGCAGGCGATGTTCCTTCAACCATCAGTGGACTATTTTGCGCCGATAACAAAACAGGCAACAGTAAAAAAAGAAAAAATATTTTTTTCATACAGAAATGAATTTTCATTGCAAAGAAACGAAAATTTGTTGGTTGCATCAGCGATTCATTTGTTAAGTATGCGCCACTCCTTTGGGTAATAATTATTGCATCGGTTGGGCATCACTTTTATCCATCCCAAAGGTATTTGCTGATGCGTAAGTAATACCCAGCCTTTCATTTCACAATCAATTTTTATATCCATTTTACGCAGGTATTGCAATGCCGTTTCTTTATCAATTTCAAATTTTGCAATGGAAGAATTTATGATGTTGCTTACTGCCAGATCATGCGCCGGCACCAGCTCGCTGCGGATAACAGTACCCAGTTTTACGCCCGCTTTTTTTATGTACAAAGCAGATTGTATAATCGCCAGATCATTTTCAAAATGAATTGGCATAGCAATTACTTCTTCATTTTGTGTGATGAAATAATAATCAGCTTCATTTACCAGGTAAGGCTTCAGTATTTCAATTTCCCAGGCTGTAATAGCCTGCTTACTTTTCCCTTTTAACTTTTTACTTTTAACTTGCGCTGTTGTTACCACAGTTTCTTCAGGTTTTTTAAACGCAGCAATAAAAAATCCTTCGCCCTTCACTTTATCAGGATAAAACCTGTACCCAAACGATCCATATTTTTCTGAAATTGTTTCAACTATTCCCCAACCTGTATCAACATTCAACTGTAAACTTTCAACTTTAAATTCCTCCGCAAGCCAATCTTCAATCTGTTCATCTTCCTGTTGTGAGTAAGAGCAGGTTGAGTAAATTAAAATACCACCTGGTTTTAATGAGGGCATTATATCTGCCAAAATCCTTTGCTGGCGCTGGGCACAGAGTGTTACATTATTTTCGCTCCATTCGTTAATTGCGTTGGCATCTTTACGAAATAAACCACTGCCGCTACAGGGCGCATCCACCACAATCACATCAAAATAACCGGGCAGGCGTTTAAAATCAGCAGGGTCGTTGTTGGTAACAATCGCATTATCGGCTCCCCATTTGGTTATATTTTCAGCAAGAATATTTACCCTTGTTTTTATCACTTCGTTACTAACCAGTAAACTTTGCTCTGAAATTACAGATTGTATCAAGGTAGATTTGCCGCCCGGAGCGGCACACAAATCTAAAATCCGAATTGGTTTGGTAAGATCTGTTGTTTGTTTCAACACTTCCTCCAAAAACATACTGCTTGCTTCCTGTACATAATAAGCACCTCCATGAAAAAGCGGATCCAAAGTAAAAGACGGACGTTCGGAAAGGTAGTAACCATTATCATTCCAGGGAACTTTTTCTAACAGCACATGGCCCCCGGCCAAACTTCCCAAAGGCCGGGCGGGCATTGCAAGTTGCCCATTGCTGATTTTTTTTGGGTTTAATCTTATTGAAGTTAGCTGAACGCCCGATTGATGCACTGCTTTAAAAGCAGCTTCATCAAAGCCCTTGAGGTTTTGCAGAGATTGTATAAATGCTTCCGGTAAATTCAATTATTAATTTTAAGCTGATAAAGTTATACAATCAAAAAGATGCAGCATAAAAAAACCGGCAGTAAAAAACTGCCGGATTTTATTAACCAAAATTAAAGCTATAGTTTGATAGGGATAATTAAAAACCAAGCCCAAGTGCAAATCCTTTTGCAACACCCGGATAATCAACCTGGCCAACTACAAGACCGTTTGTAAGATCGAGTGTATATAATTTTGTAATGGATCCAATGCTGAATAAGCCATAAGCTTTACCAGTTCTTCCGCCAATATCAAAACCATTATCTGCGCCAATGTTAATACCTAAAGAACCAACCTCAACCAATGTGCCGTTATTAGGAGGCATTTGAATATACAGTTTGTCCGTTGTTGCATCTATTACATACAAAGTAGTTGTAGTTGCACCTGCAAAATTATTGGTGTAAGCTGCCGATGAAACCGCAGGTGTGCCTGGGTTTAACGGAAGATCAACCACTGCTACCAAACCGGTGTTAGGATCTAAACGCAGGTTTTGGCCTGTGTTACTTACAACACGTATCCTGTCAACAGTTGGGTTAAAATCAAAACCAAATGAAGTGCCTGAAAGTGCCGGTGTAAATGCTGCTGTGCCAACCGCTACGGCTGCACCACTACTCAAATTTACGGTGTATATGCGGCTGCTGCTACCCAATGCATATAATTGACCGGTTGCAGGGCGCATATCCATACCTAAAATAGTTTCGCCAGCCTGTAAACCGGTTATTGCTTTTGTTACGGCAAAGCCGGGAGCTGTTAAATCAAAAATTGAAAGCATGTTGGCATTATCAACACCATAACCAACCGGATTGGTAGGTATTGCCAGGCCAATAATTGGAGTTGCCAATGTACCCAGGTTACGTAGCTTACCGGTTAAAGTATCAAGCTGATAAAGCCTGTTGGTTGTGCCAACTGTCATAGGTACAAGTATCACACTGTTATCTGGCGAAATATCAAAATCGCTTCCGCCTACGCCTGCTGAATCTAATCCCAGGCTGCCAACTTTAGCAATGGTGCCATTGTTTGGCGGGCTTTGTACAAACAAATTGAATCCGTCTAAATCAAATAAAGTAGTTGCCGATGCTCCTGCAACATTATTTGTATAAGCTACGCCGGTAATTTTTTCTGCGTTGTTTATATTGCCATCAATGGCAGCAACGGCACCGGTTTCAGGATTTAAACGAAAGTTTTCGCCCACGTTGCTAACCACTCTTATGCGGTCAACAGTTGGGTTAAAATCAATAGAAGCCACCGCACCAATTAACTGGGGTGTAAATGGAGTTGCACCTATTGATTTTGCTGCACCTGTTTCTACATTAATTACATACAACCTGCTTTGGTTGCTAAGTCCATATAATTGGCCGGTTGCAGGCCTAAAATCTATTGAGAGTATATTTTCGCCACTTTGTAAACCGCTTACATTAACTGATGAAAGTACGGTTTGAGAGGCTTTTGCATTGTATTTTACCAGAGCATTGCCTGCAGTAATACCATAAAACTCCTGGTTTGGTTTTACAACAACTGTTGGAGTTGGTGTAGGAGTTGGTGATGGACTGGTTGCAATAACATCATCATTTTTTTCGCAACTTGCTAATACGAAAACTGATGCAGTTAAAATAGGTAGAAATCGGGTTAAGATAGATTTTTTCATTGTTGTTTACATTTGGTTAAAAGAACCACATACGGATAAAAGGGAAAAAAGGATTTAGACAATTATTGATTTATTTTAAATAGATTAATGGGGAAGAAAAAATGCGAGTATATGATTATATACTTTGAAATTGGGTGATAATTTTTATTTTCGCTAACATTAATCAGCACAATATGTCGTTATTACTAAACCGCTCTATTTTTGGAAATCCTGCAAATGCAGGTAATGTATTAACCCGTGAGGAAGCCAACGATTTATTTACTGACTGGGTAAAAAACGAAAGGCTGCAACTGCACATGAAACAGGTGGCGCATTTAATGAAATGCTGGGCCGCCGAAAAAGAAATGTTGAATGAGGCTGACCAATGGCGCTGGGAAATGGCCGGCCTGTTGCACGATGCCGATTGGGACCAGTGGCCCGAGCAGCATTGTAAAAAAATTATTGAAGAACTGGAAGCCCGCAATATTGATCCGGAAATTATAAGAGCTATTGCCAGCCACGGGCCTAATCATTTTGGCGTGATACCTGAAACCCGGATGGATAAAATGCTGTATGCTTTTGATGAACTGAGTGGCCTTACACATGCTTACAGTTTAATGCGGCCCGAAGGTTATACCGGCATGGAACTGAAAGGCATTAAAAAACGTTTTAAAGAAAAGGCTTTTGCTGCGGCGGTAAACCGTGATGAGATTTTGGAAGCGATGCGAATGGCGGGTGTGGAACTGGAGAGTATTATGCAGTTTATTATAGAGAAGCAGGGAGGGGTGAAGTAAATTAGGAATTGGGAATTAGGAATTAGGGTTGTGCATTCTATAAATTTTTTAGCTGCCGCCGTTTGGCGTCCCCGCCAACGGCGATTTAATTTGACCTCTTTTATTTTTATTTGTTGTAGTCTGCTGTGGCTTTCGCTGTTGGCGGTGACGCCAGACAGCGGCGTATGATGGTTGGATAATTGGCTTACGTGCAGTTTTATACTACACCAACATCGGCGGAGAATTATGAAAAAGCCAACGGTAGTTTTAATGTTGCCAAAAGGAATTATATTGTGTCCTGTCCGAATATTACCAAAGACCGAAGAAACAGTTGTTATAATCTGTAATCGAAGCGGCCTTGTGTAATTTGTATTGGGTTACCTAACCCACAGTCAGTATTATTAAACGTGAAAGCAAACTCTCCCGAAAAAATCCTATTCTGTAAATCATATCGAGTTACCCTTATATACCCAATAGGTAAGTTTTCTGAAATTATACCACAATTAGTTAAACAATAAAACACACTTAGATCTTTTTTTGATTTTTGAACAACAAATTTTGCTCTTTCAAATTTTCCAATCGGATAATAACCAATACTTTTTATAGAATCTGATCCAATGGAAATATCATAAATAAAATCTCCCTCAATCCTATAAGTCCGGATTGTCAAATCTCCATCAGCGTAGGTTGGGTCAATGGTAATTCTTGAATTAACAAACCTGCCATCGTAACCTTTGGGTAACCAAACATTACCGTTTAAAAGGCAACCAAAAGTGTTGGCACCTGTTTGGGTTATGGGTGGCAGTTGGTCTACAGATTCTGATTCTGTTTTTGTTTTTTTGCAGCTTATAGCAATTAGTGAGATTAGCAGGAAAGCAGTTAGTGTTTTTTTCATAAGTGCTGTTTTATTTTTTATTCCAACATAAAAATATACAACCATATCATACAAAATATTACATAATTGTTAAGAATATTTGCATGATTAAACACTTGCTGTTTGTTGCAATTTTAGTAAGTGAGTACTTTTATCTGCATAAAATATAAGAATGTTTCCCGTGTGTTGGGTATTGCAGCTCTTTTGCAAGGTTGGGTTTTGTGCGCCTTGCAAATGTGCTGCAATTTGCGGTGGGTGGTTAGAGACTTCGCCTTGAATGTCTTATCACTTGAAGTTGAACGGAATTTTGAAATAGGGTTGCATACAACTCTGTAATATACGCAGCTTTTGCATAAATCTTTTCTCATTATCAACAGCAATCTTTACAAAAAACTTCCGGGGCTTCTGTCTCAGCGGGGTTTTCGCAAACGGACTATTTTTAATTATATATACCTTTTTGCGAAACCCCGATGCAGGACAGTCTTGCTTAATAATACTACCAGTACATTAGTTTTAAAGAGTGACAGTAATTATTGCAGCAGTGTTACACAGCGGGGTTTCACGAAAGGCTTTTGTTTGTTATAGAGTTTGCTGTGAAAACCCCGCTGGGACTGATTATTGAGCGGCAGGGAGATGCAAAATGAATTCAGTAAAAAAAATTAAGTATTGGGATTATTTTAAGCTAAGAGAATTTGATATAAAAACTCTTTTGTTTTCATTGTTCTTTTTTGCAGGTCTGTAAATTAAACTGTGTCAAAAAAATATTTTAATCTAGTACAAAAGAGGCTGAACGGCTCCATCCACAGAGCAAGGGCCGCCTCTTTTTCGTCCCAGTGGGGTTTTCACAACTTACTTTATAATTTATCAAGCTCTTAACGTGAAATCCCGCTGGGACACAAAAGGGGATATGGTTCATTTTTTGAAATGGCAGCTTTAAAAAGCTGCCATTTTGCTATAATAACTGACAATTTGCTATAAATAACTCCGAATTCCTCCTAAAAAGCACCGAATTTCTATTAAAAGGGCCGAAGCTGGTGTAAATAGCCCCGAATTCCTCCTGAATACCTTGGGAATTGCAGCAAAAAAGAGGATTTCCGGTTAAAATGCTCCGGGTTTTGGCTAAATAACTAGCAATTTGCGCTAAAAAAGCAGAAAGCCGGGGTTAAAAGCCTGGTTTATAAAACCCGGATACAGTGCGGTGGAATTGACGGGAAGCAGCGGCGGAATAAAAAAAGGTTCGTGAGTGATACGAACCTTTTTGAAGAATTATGTAGGAAGATTATTTTACGAAGATTGAATAAGCTTTTGCATCATTAGTCCCGTTGCTTAAAGACGTAGCTACACCATTTTTCCAGATTTTAGCAACATCTTTTGTTCCGATGGTTTCAAATCCTGCCGCATAAACATCTGAACTGAAAACAAAAGTGGAATATGCAATTGCGAAATTAGTACCATTTGTTAAAAAATTACCCATCCCATTTTTCCAGGTCTTTGCAGCAGAGTTAACTCCTGGTGTGCTTAAAGTCTCATTTCCTGCAATATAAACATCTCCTCCTGAGACACTAATTGAAAAGCCTGCCCCCGTACTGCTGGCATTATTTAAATTAGTTGGAATTCCATTTGTCCAGACTTTAGCATTAAATGTTACTCCATTATCTTCAGATCCTACTGCATAAACATCTACCCCCGAAACAGTAACTGAATAAGCTCTGCCATCGTTGACACCATTGGTAAGAGAGGTTGCAATTCCGTTTTTCCAGATCTTTGCAACATCTTTTGTTCCATTGTTTTCATATCCTGCTACATAGACATCGGAACCAGATACAAAAACAGAATGGGCATCAGCATTGTTTATCCCATTTGTCAGCGAAGTAACCACCCCGTTTTTCCAGATCTTTGCAACTTTTTTTGTTCCATTTTCTTCATGTCCAACAACATAAACATCAGAACCCGATACAAAAACACCTTTTGCAATAGCAGCATTAGCACCATTGGTTAAAGCAGTAACTACCCCGTTTTTCCAAAATTTTGCGCTATTGTTTATTCCTCCATCCTGCTCCTGGCCTGCTACATAAACATCTGTACCCGAAACAAAAACAGAAAGAGCCTCTGCATCCTTCGTGCCATCAGTTAAAGCACTAGCCACACCATTTTTCCATATCTTGGCTACATCTTTTGTTCCATTACTTTCAAAACCCGCCACATACTCATCCGGTGTTGATGAAGTTGTAGTAAAACTTAAATCACTACCATAAGCGGTGCCCACACTATTTGTTGCATAAGCACGAACATGATAAGTTGTTGCTGCAGTTAAACCAGTTATAGCACTGGTGAATGTACCAACGCCTGTACCATCGGTTGTTTTGGTTAATAAAGCAATAGTTGGGTTGGGTGTTGTGCTCCAGCAAACGCCACGGGCTGTTACGGCTGCGCCGCCATCAGTACTTATTGTGCCGCCGCTGTTAGCTGTGGTATTTGTTATAGATGATATGGCTGTTGTTGTAATGGTTGGTATGGTTGAAATAGGTGCTGTTGTAAAAACTGAATCGCCACCGTAAGATGTACCCACACTGTTTGTTGCATAGGCACGTACATGGTAAGTTGTTGCCGCAGTTAAACCGGTGATGGCACTTATAAAAATACCAGTGCCGGTGCCATTAGTAGTTTTGGTTGCCAAAGCAGTTGTTGGGTTGGGTGTTGTGCTCCAGCAAACCCCACGGGCGGTTATAGCTGCACCACCATCGGCAGTTACATTACCGCCGCTGGCAGCAGTTGTTGTAGTTATAGCGGTTATTGGGGTGGTGGTAACAGTGGGTAATGCAGTTGTAGATGTGGTAGTGGTAAAAGTTATTTCGTTACCATAGCTGGTACCTACATTGTTGGTAGCATAAGCCCGTACATAATAAGTAGTGTTTTGTGTTAGGCCTGTTATGGGGCTTGCAAATGTGCCGGCACCACTGCCATCAACGGTATGGTTTCCATTTATATCCGGATTGGTTGCAGTGCCCCAGCAAACCCCACGGGCTGTTATTGATGGCCCTGCGCCGGTTGTAGCATTACCACCCGATAATGCTGTGTTGGCAGTTATAGAAGTTGCTGCAACCGTTGTAACCGTTGGTAAAAGCGGTGTAGGGTCGGGGGCATTTATTTGGCATTTAAAAGAAATGAAAGCTAAGAGCAGGATGATGAAAATGTGTTTCATTTATTACGGTTTGATAACAAATATAGGAAAAAAGTATATAGCACAACTACGGAGTGAAACAACGGTTATGGGATTATTTTAAGCCAATAGATTTTTAGAACAAAACCCTCTTTTTATTTTATTGTTCTTTTTTGCTTCTCCAAAAAAGAACCAAAAAAGGAGCCCGACAAAGGATTACAACCCCTTTGTCGGATGGTTCCCTGATTAGGCTTTTGTACTACTGTAAACTGAAATTCAGTTCCTTGATGTTTGGCAGCTTAACTGCTCAAGCTTTTTCAATTATTGCAAGTATCTATGGCAACAAAAAACCAAGGATTATTTTAAGCTAAGATAAAAGTTCAATAAAGATTTGCAGCACAAGTGAGTGACACAACGATGATGCCATGAAAAACTAATGTTCGTAACCAAAAACAACAAACCACAAACCCTAAACCGATTTCACTTCCGCACAAATATCCTGCAAAACCTTTTTTGCATCGCCAAACAGCATGCTTGTTTTGGGTTGAAAGAAGAGATCGTTTTCGATACCGGCGTAACCGGGTTTCATACTGCGTTTGTTTACAATAACGGTTTTGGCAAATTCAACTTCCAGTATGGGCATGCCGTATATGGGCGAGGCTGCATCGTTTTTTGCAGCAGGGTTTACCACGTCGTTGGCGCCGAGGATGAGCACTACATCGCAGGTTTTAAATTCGTCGTTGGCGTCTTCCATCTCCAGCAGTTTTTCGTAGCTCACATCGGCTTCGGCAAGGAGAACATTCATGTGTCCGGGCATACGGCCGGCTACAGGATGGATTGCATATTTAACTTCCACACCTTTTTCTTCCAGTATTTTTTCCAACTCATGACAAACATGTTGTGCCTGCGCTACGGCCAAACCATAACCGGGCACAATCATTACTTTGTTGGCATAACTCATAACCATGGCCGCATCGGCCAGGCTAATTTCTTTATAGTGGCCCTGAACTCCGCCGCCGGTTGCGGCAGCAGTTTTGTTGCCACCGAAAGAACCTATCAATACATTTTGCAAAGAGCGGTTCATGGCCTTGCACATGAGTATGGTAAGCAGTGTACCGGCTGCACCAACCAAAATACCACCGGTGAGCATTACTTTGTTATCGTATAAAAATCCGCCGCAGGCAGCAGCCACACCAGTGAATGAATTGAGAAGTGAAATTACAACGGGCATATCTGCACCCCCAATGGGCATAACAAAAAACACACCGTACACCAATGCCAAACCCAAAATTACATACAGCAATAAATGTTGTGTGGGATCATAAACCAGGTAAGCACCTGCAGCAAGTGTTATGGCTAGTACCAACAGGTTTAAAATATTCTGCCCGGTAAAACTGAGGTCTTTTACTTTACCATTTAATTTGCCCCAGGCAATCATGCTGCCTGCAAATGAAACAGAGCCGATGATTAATCCTAAAACAATTATTAATACAGTTGGTTGTACAGCATCAGCAGCTACAACACCTTCGGCAATTTCTTTTGAAAGATGATTAAATTCTACCACAGAAATTAAAGCAGCACAGGCACCGCCCATACCATTGAACATGCTCACCATTTCGGGCATGGCCGTCATCTTAACTTTTTTTGCAGCGAGTGTACCAACAATGCCGCCAACAAATAAACCACCAAATATCCAGGCGTAGTTACCAAGCTGTTCGCCGGTTTCGGAGGTATATAAAAAGATAGTGCCTACAATAGCTATGCCCATACCGAAAGCCGCCAGTAAATTTCCTTTACGTGCTGATGCAGGATTGGAAAGCATTTTAAGGCCGATTATAAATGTTATACTTCCTATCAGATAGCAGAGGGTAAGTAAATGAGATTGCATGCTTTTTTTTTTATTTTTCACGCAAAGTCCGCAAAGGAGCAAAGGCGCAAAGATTCGTTCTACTTAAAAATTCGTGTAATTCGTGTAATTCGTAAAATTTGTGTTATTTCTTTTTCTTAAACATTTCGAGCATTCTATCCGTTACCACAAAACCACCAACTACATTTAATGTGCCCACTACAACGGCTAAAAACCCAAGTATCAATGCCAGGTAATTGTCGCTCTCTGCTTTGCCCATGATGATGATGGCACCAATTACAACCACGCCATGTATGGCGTTTGCGCCACTCATAAGGGGGGTGTGTAATACGCTGGGCACCCGGCCTATTACTTCTATACCAACAAATATCATCAGGATTACGATGTAGATGATTTGTTGATTTGTTGAAATAAAGTTTAGAATGTTTTCCATTTTTAGCCCCTCCTAACCTCCCCCAAGGGGAGGGATTTTGGTGAATAATGATTTTAATATCTTTTCAATTATTTAAAATTATTTTTAAATTCTTAAAGACTGTTGAAATTTGTGAACTCTAAAACTCCCACTTGGGAGATTTAGGGGGCCACTCTTTCATTCGTAATCTCACCTCCATGCACAATGCAAGTTCCCTTTACCAGGTCATCTTCAAAATTCAAATTGAATTTGCCTTCCTTATCAATCATCAGTTGTAAAAAATTCAGGATGTTTTTTCCGTATAGTTTACTGGCATCGCTGGGCATGGTTGCTGCCAATGCTGAATTACCAACTATACTTACACCATTATAAATTACGGTTTCATCATTCTTTGTAAGTTCTGTATTGCCACCGGTTGCCGCAGCCATGTCTATAATTACCGAACCATTCTTCATGGCAGCTATCATTTCGGTGGTAATTAACACAGGCGCTTTTTTACCGGGTATTTGTGCAGTGGTAATTATTATATCTGCCTTGGCAACACTCTCCGCAATTTTTGCTTTTTGGCGTTGCATAAAATCTTCGGTTTGCTCAACAGCATATCCACCTGCTTTGCTTGCATCGGCGGCTCCTTCCACTTCTACAAACTTTGCACCCAGGCTCATTACTTCTTCTTTTACTGCAGGGCGTGTATCAAAAACTTCTACCACTGCACCTAAACGTTTACCGGTTGCAATGGCCTGCAGGCCTGCAACACCGGCACCCAATATCAGCATTTTAGCCGGAGGTATACTGCCTGCCGCCGTCATAAACATGGGGAAATATTTAGGGAATAAATTGGCGGCTGATAACACCGCTTTATATCCCGCAATATTTGCCTGGCTGCTTAAAATATCCATGCTTTGTGCACGGGTAGTACGTGGCAGCATGTCCATACTGAAAACGGTTAATCCCTTTGCAGCAAAGTCTTTCATCAACCCTGCATTAAATAAAGGCTGATAAACACCTAAAAGGATTTTAGAATGTAGATTTAAGATTTCAGATTGATCCGTTGCGTTTATTGACAATAAAAAATCGCTGCTTTGTAAAACTTCGCTGCGTGATTTTATGGATGCGCCGGCTTCGGTATATTTTTCGTCATTTGCAAATGCGGTAACGCCTGCATTATTTTCAACACAAACATCTACATTCCATTTTTTAAGGATGGTAACATGTTCTGGCAGCAGGGATACTCTTGTTTCGGGAGATGGTTCTTTTAAAACGCCAATGGTCATAAGCTATTAATTGAAGCAAATGTAAGAAAAATTGCCCCTATCCCCTAAAGGGGAACTGGAGTTTATAAATTTTGACATTATTTATCTCAACTGAACAATTAAAAACGGATGCAAAAGTCCTGTTTATGTTTAAAATCAGGGTTAAAAAAAACAATGCCTATAAAAAAAAGGTCGATGGTTAAAGTTACCGAAGGATGTGCTTTTATTTGATGCCAAACTTCTTCCATTTCTTCGCTCCAGTGTATATCATCAAATACCAATATAGTTGCAGGGTTTGAGTAGTTCAATAGCTCATTAAAATAAATTAAAGTTGGTTCTTTGCGGTGATTACCATCTATGAAAGCAAAATTTATTTCCTGGAGGTTTGATAATACAGGAGATAAGGTTTTTGCAAAATCCCCTTCGGTTAATTGCACATTTTTTAATTGAAGGGCTGCAAAATTTTGTTTGGCTATGGAAGCAATGGCGCCCGATCCTTCGCAGGTAAATATTTTGGAAGCAGTATTGGCCGAAGCAAGATAAGCAGTTGTTATGCCAAAAGAAGTTCCGAGTTCCAAAACCTTGGCAGGCTTATAATAATTTACCATTCTGTACAAAAGCTGTGCGTATTTTTTGGGCTTAAGTGATGATGTGGCAATAGCAGATACTAATCGCTTATTTGTTTTGATGACGGAGGAGCCTGCTCCGAAATCTTCTACTTCAATAACCGTTGAATCAGCTAGTAGTTGCTTCCTTATGTTTTCTATTGCCTGATATGCTGGATAGTTTTGTTTATCATTCAACACATGCTTTATAAAATCAAATACAAAAGGAGAATGAATACCGTGGCCTTTTCCGTTAGCAGCGGTAAGGTAGTAATAGAGGTATTTTTTTGCGAGTTGAAAACGGCTGTACAATTTTGATTTTTTTCTTTTTACTTTCTTTCCCAGGTTTGAAACGAATATGCATACTTATGTTTTTCATCCATCCCAAAATCCTGGTTGGTTATCAACTGCCATTTGCTTTCGTCAAACTCAGGAAAAAAAGTATCTGCTTCAAAACTTGCATGTACACGGGTAATGAGCATTTTATCGGCAATGTCTATCGCCCATTTATAAATCTCCCCGCCGCCAATTACAAATACTTCGTTGCAATTTGTTTCAGCAGCTTTTTTTAAAGCATGCTGCAGATCAGTGGCTACTATTACTCCTTCTTTTTTCCAATCTGCCTGGCGGGTTATAACAATATTAAACCGGCCCGGCAAGGGTTTATCAACCGACTCATAAGTTTTACGTCCCATGATGACGGCCATGCCCCAGGTAGTGTTTTTAAAAAATTTCATATCGTTGGGTAAACTCCAGAGCAACTGGTTGTTTTTACCAATGGCATTATTTTCGGCGGCGGCAACTAATAAACTTATTGTCATTATTTTTTAATTTTTTAGCATACTCTGCTAAAGTAAAAAGCATTCTCTCAAACCAACTTTCTCCAAATTCCCCCTTCAGGGGGTTAGGGGGTTTTAAACTGCCACCGGAGCCTTAATTGCAGGGTGGCTTTGATAATTAACCAATTCAAAATCTTCAAACTTAAAATCAAAAATATCTTTTATTTCCGGATTGATTTTCATCTGCGGTAAAGGAAAAGGCGTTCTGCTTAACTGTAGGTTGGCCTGCTCAAAATGATTATTGTATAGATGCACATCTCCGAATGAATGCACAAAATCACCGGGTTCCAAATCGCAAACCTGCGCAATCATTATTGTTAATAAAGCGTAAGAGGCGATGTTGAAAGGCACGCCTAAAAACACATCTGCGGACCGCTGGTATAGTTGACAGCTTAATCTTGGCCGTCCTCCCCCTTCGGGGGAGCTAGAGGGGGCCGTGTAAAATTGAAACAAACAATGGCAAGGCATCAGTTTCATCTTTGGCAAATCGGCCACATTCCAGGCGCTGATGATCATGCGCCTGCTATCGGGGTTTGTTTTTAGAGTATATATCAGTTCTTTTACCTGGTCAACTTCTACCCCATCTGCACCGGACCAACTTCGCCATTGTTTGCCATACACCGGACCAAGATCGCCGTTTTCATCTGCCCACTCATCCCATATTTTAACATTGTGCTCTTTTAAATAATTGATATTGGTATCGCCCTGCAAAAACCAGAGCAGCTCGTAAATAATACTTTTAAGATGGCATTTTTTTGTGGTTACCAACGGAAAGCCATCTGCCAGGTTAAACCGCATCTGGTAGCCAAAAACACTGCGGGTGCCTGTGCCGGTGCGGTCGCTTTTATCGGTTCCTGTATCAATAATATGTTTTACTAAATCAAGATATTGCTGCATGGCTGCAAAATAAGTTAAAAGTTGATAGTTAGAAGTTGAAAGTTATCAAGAGTATTTGCATAACCACAGCATTTTTTAAGCTATTAATCCTACTATTAGAATTTCCCAAAACCATAAACCCCAAACCACCAACCCAAAACCGTTCTTTGTATCTTTGCCCCGGAGAAAAAAATATGAGCAAGAAAGGAAAAGTTTTAATGGCCATGAGCGGCGGTATAGATAGTACCGTAGCTGCTTTAATGCTTCATAAAGAAGGCTACGAAGTGGTGGGCATTACCATGAAAACATGGGATTATGCCGCCAGCGTTGGCACAACCGGTAAAAAAGAAACTGGCTGTTGCAATTTAGATAGTTTTAACGATGCCCGGCAGGCTGCGGTGCAGCATGGCTTTCCTCACTTTATTTTAGATATACGGGACGAATTTGGCGACTTTGTAATTGAGAATTTTGTGGATGAATATATTGCCGGCCGTACACCCAATCCCTGTGTTATGTGCAACACACATATCAAGTGGCGTGCACTGATGAAAAGGGCCGATGCATTGGGCTGCGATTTTATCTCTACTGGTCATTATGCTCAGGTACATCAGCATACAAACGGCAGGTATTTTATTCGCAAAGGTATTGATGATACAAAAGACCAAAGCTATGCCCTGTGGGGATTACAGCAGGATCTGCTGAGCCGTACTATTTTACCATTGGGTACTTATCACAAAAAAGATATCCGCCAACTGGCGCATGATTTTGGCTACCCCGAACTGGCTAAAAAGAACGAGAGCTACGAAATTTGTTTTGTACCCGATAACGACTACCGGGGCTTTTTAAAACGTAAAGTTCCGGGTTTGGAAGAGCGTGTTAACGGCGGAAATTTTATTGACAAAACCGGTAAAATTCTTGGCCAGCATAAAGGCTATCCCTTTTACACTGTAGGGCAAAGAAAAGGGCTGGATATTGCCCTGGGCCGCCCTGCTTTTGTTACAGAAATCTTGCCCGAAACAAATACCGTAATTCTTGGTGAAGAAAGCGATTTAAACCGCACCGAAATGAAAGTAACCGGTTTAAATTGGATAAAATATGATGGCATTACCGATGGTATGGAAGCAGTTACAAAAATCCGTTATAAAGATAAAGGCGCATTAAGTAACCTGCACACATACGAAAAAGGCATAAACGTACGTTTTTATGAAGATGTTAAGGGCGTGGCTCCCGGACAGAGTGCTGTTTTCTACGAAGGAGATGATGTGATTGGTGGCGGAATCATTCAACGGGCAGAGCAGCTTTTTACTGTTTAATTGTATCTATATTTGTATTATACTTCAACTTATGAGAAAGATTTTTCTTTTAATATCCGTAACAACTACTGTTCTTTTTACATCCTGTAAAAAAAGCACCGAAGTGTATGAAACAGGCTCGATGAGTGAGTATTCGCCGCTCGTTATTGGCAAATACATTACCTATAATCTCGACTCTACTGTTTTTATAAACTTTGGTACCAAAGATACCGTTATTAAATACCAGGTAAAGCATGTTGTAGATGCCCGGATTACCGATAACCTCGGCAGGCCTGCATACCGCATTATTCGTTACATACGTAAAACTGCTGCAAACCCATGGAACCCCGATAATACTTTTATGGCCGTGCCTACCGATTTTGCCATGGAGTTTGTTGAAAATAATATGCGTTTTTTAAAACTAAAAGGCCCGGTAAGAGATGGATATGCCTGGAAGGGAAATTCATACATTGATACTTACTCTTTAAACTCCAACGTTAAATATTTAGATGATTGGAATTACACTTACGACAGTGTAAACGTTCCTAAAACAATCGGCACATTTACTTTAGATAGTACCATACATGTAGCTCAACGAGATGAAGTAATCGGTAATCCTTCTGATGTAAATTCATACAGCGAAAGAAATTTTGGATCAGAAAATTATGCAAAAGGTATCGGACTGGTTTACCGTAATTTTTTACATGTTGAGTATCAGCCTGCAAGGCCAGGTGTTGGTGCCTACCGTGTTGGTTATGGAGTAAAGCTGACGATGATAGACCACAATTAGCTGCAAGGGTTTAGCTACAAGGGATAAGCATGCTAAATCTATACAACTTTTGAATTGGTAAACCTCTCTAAAGTAAAAGTTTGCACCCTTGCTACTTGAAGCTACTCCCCTCATTTGCCCTTACTGAAAGTTGAAAAATCTGTTCCCGGTATTTTATCGGCTCCCAATTGATTAAGCATGGTTACCAACTGCCCCCGGTGATAGCTGGCATGGTTAAAAACATGATGCAGCATTTGGTAAACCGGCATTTTTATTTGTTCCTTATTTCTTACAAAAGCAAAAACATGCGTAAGCTGGTTTTCTGTTGCATTATCAATCCAATCTTTTAATTGCTGGCTTTGTTTGGCAAGTATGTCTGTCATTTCATCAAAACTTCCGGTAAATGCGGCGCTTTCCAACACAATGTTTTCAGTAAGTTTTAGCCGCTTCCACCAAACTTCTTCGGCCAGCCACATGTGTTGTACTGTTTTGTAAATAGAAGGAAAACTGCTGATAATTTCCTGCTCAGTTGTTCCATCAGGCAACTTGTTGATCCTGTCAACCAAAAGCCCCGTTGCCCAAATATTATAAGCGGCATATTGTTGTAATAAATCCTTCATGGTTTTCTGTACTTTTGATATTAAGCTGCAAGATGCAGATAAAATTATCAATTATTCCCGTCCGAATGGCATTTTGCCCGGCGGGCATTGTATCATTATCAATTAAAAATATGTCCGATAAAAAATTTCCTTACAGCGGTTTTAGTTCAGTTGCCATTCATGGGGGTGGAGAACAAGACCCCAATTATGCACACCTCACTCCTATTTACGCCAGCAGCACTTATATTTTTGATGAGGCGGAGCAAGGCATGCGGCGTTTTAGTGGCGAAGAAAAAGGATACATTTATGGCCGATGGGGCAACCCAACAATAACCGAAGCCGAAGAAAAAATTGCAGCACTCGAAAGTTTTGGTATTGCAGCTGATGATGGAACCCCACTTGCATTAAAAGCCATTTTGCATGCCAGCGGCATGGCCGCCATCAGTACATTAATGATTGGCACTTTAAAAAGCGGGGATAAAGTTTTAACGCATTACTCCTTATATGGTGGCACACAGGAGTTGCTTGAAAAGCTTTTGCCGCCATTGGGAATTGAGGTTATCATTACCGATCTGAGAGATATGGATAAAGCCGTTAAAGCCCTGGATGCAGATGACAAAATAAAAATGCTTTACCTGGAAACCCCCGCCAACCCTACCATACAGTGTGTTGATATTGACGAATTAACCCGGCTGGCTAAAACCAAAAATTTAATTGTTGCAGTTGATAATACTTTTGCAACGCCTTATTTGCAACAACCATTTCAATACGGGGTTGATTATGTAATGCACAGCACCACCAAGTTTTTAAACGGCCATGGTACTGCCATTGGCGGCATATTACTTGGTAAAGATGTGCAACATATGAGCGGCCATATAACCAAAGTACATCGACTGCTGGGTGGCAATAGCAATGCTTTTGATGCTTTTTTGTTGATACAAGGCATGAAAACATTGGAGCTGCGGATGGAAAAACATTGCGACAATGCAGAACGTGTTGCGGCCTTTCTACAACAACATAGCGCCGTTGAGAAAGTCAACTTTAATGGTCTTGAAACACACCCC
>JANMBZ010000056.1:0-17221 GCA_031360765.1 Chitinophagaceae bacterium | reverse complement strand
TGCTTTGTGCAAAACACAATGTGGTGGAGAGGCTAATTAATGCCACTAGAAAATACTTCATTTAATACGGTTTAGTTTTAATTAAGTTAAATATTACTTGATATTTTTTTCTATAAATTTCCCTACTTTCTGCCCATCCATGTAATAAGCATCGCCAATTCTTGATTTGGCATCAAAGGCAGCACCACGCCATTTTGTTTCGGGGGCACGTTCTACAAAAAGCACGGCCAGTTTTTTATCACGTTTAGCAGTTTCTACCAGGGTAACATTGCCATCTACACCGGCATTTCTTTTTGATATGCCCACCTGGTACCCTGGCTCCAAAGCTTTGGTATTAAAGATGAGCGTGTATTTGGCATCTTTACTAAAGGTCATTTTATTTTGTTTGGTAAAGCCCAGGATAAACTTATCTCCAAAATAATTTTTCTTTTGTTCTTCCCATTGGGCAGCCCAGTTATCGCCGTTAGGGGGATCTTTTTTATTTTCCTCCTCTATTCTTTTTTTTATGTATTCGGCTTCTTTATTAAAATCGCCTACACTCATTTTTTCAAAAGTAAATTCAATATTTATGGTAGTTTCTCCTTTTAAAACAGAAAGATCGCCTTTTGTTAAATCAACTTCCTGTGCAAAGCAGTTAAACATAGCCAATAAAATAAAAGAAAAGGTGAGCAGTATTTTAGGTTTTTTCATGAATGTTTTTTTATTTGAGAAAAATAAAAGGCTTCCAAGATGGAAGCCTTTTGCAAATATTATTTATTTTAATGACTATTTAAGAAATTTACCTAAACTTTTTCCAGCTTTAGCATAAGCTTCTGAAATACGCAGTCCGGTATCAAAGTCGTAACCAAATGCGGTTCCGCCAGGTACGTTTTCAATTGTAAAAGTTGCCAGCTTGTTACTTTTGTTTGCAGTTTCAACAATCCATATTTCTAAATCAATCTGGGCATTTTTGCGGCTTATTCCAATATTCCAGCCGGGTTCAATAGATACAGTTTTAACAATCATGGTATAAGTGGCACTTGTTAAAATGCTCATGCCACTGTTTTCTTTAAACAGTTCAATAAATTTGGGCTGGTACCTGGCCTCTCTGTCGTTTTTCCAGCTGGCAGCCCATGTATCGCCTTTTCCTGCTTCTTTTTTGTTGTACTCTTCTGTTTTGGCAGTAATATATTCCTGCTCATTTTTATACTTTCCTACGCTTATATTATCGTAGTTGAATTCGATGTTAATTGAACTTTCGGGTTTTAAAATATCATCACTGCCACTGATGGTTTTTACCCTTTGGGCATTCATTTGTAAGCCAAACAAAAAAGTGAGAAATAATAAAGTTGTTAATCGTTTCATATAAAAGTTTATTTAAAATGATAAGACATAAAAGTATATAAAATTAATCAGTAAAAAAATACCCAATAGCCACCATTGTTTTATGTTATCGTTCAATATCTTCACATATATGGGTTAAATAATAAAAATCTGAATTCTTTATTCTATTTTTACCCCTTTGGTTACCAAAATTATTACTGCAGAAAATAAAAAATTCGGACCATGGTACATGTAGGAGACAGGGCACTTTCGTTGGATAATTTTTCAGATATATTGTACAAGCAAAAACAGGTTGCTTTGGATACCTTGACTGTTGAAAAAGTAGATACAAATTTCAGCTTTTTGCAAAAATTCTCTTCCAATAAGCTCATTTACGGTATTAATACAGGTTTTGGCCCCATGGCGCAGTATAAGGTTAACGAAAAAAACCTGTTGCAGCTTCAATACAACTTAATTCGCAGTCACAGTTCGGGAGCTGGTAATATGATGAGTCCGATATTGGTTAAAGCTGTAATGATTGCCCGGTTAAACAGCCTGATGCAAGGCTACTCTGGTGTGCATACCGAAATAGTGGAGTTGCTGAAAGAGCTGATCAATAAAGATATTGCGCCCTGCATTTTTGAGCATGGCGGCGTAGGTGCCAGCGGCGATCTGGTGCAGCTTGCGCACCTTGCCCTTGTTTTAATTGGTGAAGGCGAAGTGATTTATGAAGGCACTTTACAACCAACTGCAGATGTATTTGCCAGGCTGAAAATTAAACCGCTTACCATTCACATCCGTGAAGGGTTGGCTGTTTTAAACGGCACATCGGCCATGACGGGTATTGGTATGGTAAACATTATACAGGCGCAAAAATTATTAGAGTGGTCGGTTATGCTTTCTGCCATGATTAATGAAGTGGTAGAAGCTTTTGACGACCATTATTCTTACGAACTAAACATTGTAAAACACCACACCGGGCAAAATAAAATTGCGGCGCAACTGCGTGATATTTTGAAAGATAGTAAAATGATACGCAGCCGCAGCGAACATTTGTACAACCCCGAAAAGCTTGACCAGGAAGTGTTTCAGGATAAAGTGCAGGAATATTATAGTCTGCGTTGCGTAACACAGGTGCTGGGCCCAATTTACGATACCATCTGCCATGCAGAAAAAGTGGTGGTAGATGAATTGAACTCGGTTAACGATAACCCGGTGATTGATCATCAGAACCAGAACATTTTTCATGGTGGTAATTTCCACGGCGATTATGTTTCGCTGGAGATGGATAAACTTAAAATTGCCATCACCAAATTATCAATGCTTAGCGAAAGGCAGTTGAATTATTTGCTGAATGAAAAGCTGAATCAGAAGTTTCCGCCGTTTGTAAACCTCGGTGTTTTAGGTTTTAATTTTGGGATGCAGGGCATGCAGTTTACTGCTACATCAACTGTAGCCGAAAATCAAACCATGTCGTTCCCCATGTATGTACACAGCATACCCAATAACAACGATAACCAGGATATTGTAAGCATGGGTTGCAATGCCGCTTTGATGACGAAACGGGTAATAGATAACTCGTTTGAAGTACTGGCCATACAGATGATGACCGTGTTACAGGCGATTGATTATTTAAAATGCACAGACCGTTTATCAACCGAAACACACCATATTTATACAGAGATGCGTAAATTGTTTCCGAAGTTCATTGAGGATGAACCAAAGTATAAAGACCTGGACAGGATAAAAAAATATTTCGAAAAATCGGATCCGGTTGTTTCTTTCAGATTGGGAAAAGTTACAGAGCAACTAACATCCTGATAACAGGTAATAACATTATTTCAACAATTACACATTAGCATAAAACGTAAATATTCATGAAATTTGCATTGGTTACAGGCGGGTCGAGAGGAATTGGAAAGGCTATTTGTATTAAAATGGCTGAGATGGGGTATAATGTACTCATCAATTACAAATCGAACGAAACAGAAGCCAACAACACACTTGCATCGGTTAAAGAAAAAGGAGTTGATGGAGAAATTATTCAGTTTGATGTAGCTGATAAAGCCGATATTATGAGCAAGCTCGGCGGATGGATGGAAGCCAATACAGATAAGGTTATTGAGGTGCTGGTAAACAATGCCGGCATACGGGAAGATGGCCTGATGATGTGGATGAAAGATGAGCAATGGGATAGTGTTATAAAAACAAACCTGGATGGTTTCTTTTATGTAACCCGTTTGGTAGTTAACAGCATGCTGCAAAAAAAATATGGACGTATAATCAATATTGTTTCACTTTCTGGGCTTAAGGGTTTACCGGGGCAAACAAATTATTCGGCAGCCAAAGCAGGTGTAATTGGTGCCACCAAAGCACTTGCCCAGGAAATAGGCCGCAAAGGAATTACCGTAAATGCGGTGGCACCTGGCTTTATAAAAACTGATATGACCGAAGGCTTGAATGAAGCCGAATTAAAAAACATGGTACCATTAAAACGATTTGGCACGCCGGAAGAAGTTGCACATACTGTTGGTTTTTTGGCAACCGAAGGCGCCGCTTATATAACCGGCGAAGTTATTTCGGTAAATGGGGGATTGTATTCTTAGAAAGTTATCAGTTAATAGTTATTAGTTAAGAAGGACAGCAAGCACAGAATAGCTAATAACGGATAACCGATAACCAATAACTTAAACATGAACAGAGTTGTTATAACCGGTATGGGCATTTATTCCTGCATAGGAAAAAATCTGGATGAGGTTCGGGATTCGCTGTACAAAGGCAAATCGGGCATCGTACTGGATCCTGTGCGTAAGGAATATGGGTACAGATCGGGCTTAACCGGCTTTGTAGATAAGCCGGAGCTTAAAGGAAAACTAGACCGCAGGGCACGTATCATGTTGCCGCAGCAGGGCGAGTATGCATACCTGGCAACCATGGAAGCATTGGAAAATGCCGGTATTGATGAAGATTACATTGCTGCAAATGAAATTGGTATTTTATATGGCAACGATAGCTCAGGTAAATCAATTATTGAAGCCAATGATATTATAAGGGACAAGAAAGATACCACGTTGGTGGGTTCGGGTGCGGTTTTTCAAACGATGAACTCAACCGTAACTATGAACCTGGCTACCATTTTTAAATTGCGGGGCGTAAATTTTACTATCAGTGCGGCTTGCGCCAGTGGTTCCCATTCCATCGGGTTGGGTTATCATTTTATAAAATCGGGCTTACAGGATTGTATTATTTGCGGCGGTGCACAGGAGATAAATCATTTGGCCATGGGTACTTTTGATGCTTTGTCTGCATTTTCAATAAGAGAACATGATCCCACAAAAGCATCCAGACCGTTTGACAGAGACCGTGACGGGCTGATACCCAGCGGCGGCGCAGCAACGGTGGTATTGGAAAGCCTGGAGTCGGCACAAAAAAGAGGGGCAAAAATATTGGGCGAAGTGATAGGTTATGGATTTTCATCAAACGGGGCTCATATATCAAACCCTACGGTAGATGGTCCGGTAAGGTCGCTTAACATGGCGATGAAAGATGCCGGAATACTGGCTGCAGATGTGGATTATATTAACGCACATGCAACATCTACACCGGCAGGCGATGCCAGCGAAGCAAAAGCCATTGACCAGGTTTTTGGTGAACACAGGCCTTTGGTAAGTTCCACAAAATCTATGACTGGTCATGAGTGCTGGATGGCAGGGGCAAGTGAAATTGTTTATTCGGTACTGATGATGCAAAATTCGTTTGTAGCACCCAATATAAACTTCGAAAATCCCGATGAAGACTCAGCAAAATTGAATATAGCAAAAATGGCGGTTGAAAAAGATATAGTTGTATTTTTGTCGAACTCCTTTGGATTTGGAGGAACTAACTCATCGCTTATTATTAGAAAACTGACTTAATGTATGGCTTATGACAAATAATGAAATTATAGAGAAAATTCACGAAGTTCTTATCGAAGAATTTGAAGTGGATGCCGAAAAATTAGTACCCGAAGCTAACTTAAAAGATACCCTTGGGCTTGATAGCCTTGATTATATTGACCTGGTAGTTATTATTGAAAGCAATTTCTCTTTTAAAGTAAAGCCCGAAGATTTTACAGATATAGCCACTTACCAGGATTTTTGCGATTACGTAATCTCCCGTGTAAATTCAAAAGAGTTGGCATAATGTCGGCATGGCATGGTAAATCCAAAGGCACTCCGCTGGGATACCGCATTTTTGTATGGGTTTTAAAAACATTTGGTGTTTTACCTGCTTATTTTCTGCTTCGGTTTGTTGCACTGTATTATTTTTTTTTCTCGTATAAAGCTTCCCGGCAAATTTATCTGCTTTATCGCTATAAATTAGGCTACAACTGGTTTTCATCCATAATCAAAGTATATAAAAATTATTTTTTACTGGGCCAGGGTATTATTGATAAAGTGGTGCTGATGAGTGGCATAAAAAACAATTTCAGTTTTAATTTTGATGGCGAAGATAACCTGCGCAAAATTGCAGCCATGAAGCAGGGTGGTATTTTATTAAGTGCCCATATTGGCAACTGGGATGTTGCAGGTCATTTTTTTAAAAGACTGGAAACCCCCATTAATATTGTTTTGTACGATGGCGAAGATGAACAGATAAAGCAATACCTGGATGGGGTTACTGGCAAGCGGAGCGTAAATATTATTGTAATTAAAAAAGACCTGAGTCATATTTATGCCATCAGCGATGCATTGAGTAAAAACGAATTGGTTTGTATGCATGCCGATCGTTTTTTAGAAGGCAACAAAACAATCAACGCAAAATTTTTGGAAGAGCAGGCCCGGTTTCCAATTGGCCCTTTTCAACTGGCTGCAACTTTTAAAGTGCCAGTTTCATTTGTATTTGCGGTAAAAGAAAGCAAATTGCATTATCATTTATTTGCCAGCGAAATAAAAGATTATTCAGCCGTTGACAGAAAAGAACTGATACCGCATATGTTGATGGATTATGCCGCTGAGATGGAAAAAAAAGTTAAACAATATCCCGAACAATGGTTTAACTATTATAATTTTTGGGAACACAAAGCCGATGATAACAATTGAAGATATACAATCTCTTATTCCGCAAAGGCCCCCCTTTGTAATGATTGACAAGCTAGTGGCCTATAGTGAAACCGCTACTACAACAAGTTTCAACATAAGGGCAGATAATATTTTTGTGCAGGATGGATTGTTTAAAGAGCCAGGCCTGGTAGAAAATATTGCTCAAACGGCAGCTGCAAGGGCAGGCTATGTTTCGCATACAGAAAACAAACCCGTGCTGGTTGGTTATATCGGTGCAGTAAGTAATCTGCAGGTATTTTTTCTACCCAAAAATGGGGATGAATTAATTACAGAAATTACGATAGAAAATCAGATTTTTGATGTAACATTAATATCAGGTATAATAACCTCCAAAGGGAAAATGGTTGCTCAATGCAAAATGAAAATATTTATCAGTCAACTTAATAATTAATGATGGTAAAACCTTCGCAAAAGCCTGGCTGGTGGTTTGCCTTTGTATTATTATTTGGAAGCAGCACCCAATCCTTTGCGCAAACGGCAAAAGATTTTATTGACAACAGTTAAACCCAAACCGGGTATATGGAACAAGCGGCAGCAGGTTTTGGATTTCGTAATTCTGGGTTTCCATCGCAAAGAAAACCATTGTGTAAATTGATAAAAAACATACAAGAGCTGGAAAAGCAAATACGGCGTTTTATGATAAGCCTATGAAAAACGAACTGAACAACATTACTGAAATATTGGTACGCTTTAATGAGGCCGATCCGTTGGGCATTGTATGGCATGGCCATTATATCCGTTATTTTGAAGATGGCCGTGAAGCTTTTGGTGCCATGTACAATTTAAAATACCTGGATGTTTATAAAAAAGGCTTTGTAACCCCGGTGGTGAGTGTTCAATGCGATTTTAAAAAATCACTAAGGTATGGCGATACGGTAAGAGTAGAAACAAAGTACATTGCCACTGAAGCCGCAAAATTAAAATTTACCTATCGTTTATTTAACGCGGCCACTGGCGACCTGGTTGCAACCGGTTCATCTGTTCAGGTATTTTTAAGTAAAGAAGATTCGTTACTTCAGTTATCCAACCCGCGATTTTTTGAAGCATGGAAAAATGAGCATGAGCAGTTTTAATGGTAAAAACTATGAAAGAAATTTTTGTTAGTTCAGATAATATTGTATCACCGATTGGTTTAACCACTGCACAAAATTTTGAGCAGCTTAAACAAAATATTACTGGCATAAAACAGCACGATGATAAGGTAATGTCTGATCAGCCGTTTCAGGCGGCCTTATTTAATGATGAAAGTTTTTACAGCAATCAATCAGAAAATAATTTTACAAAATTTGAAAAACTGCTGATCGCTTCTATTGAAGATGCTTTGGCAAACAGCCAGGTAAATGCAACCGATAATAAAACAGTACTCATCATTTCATCTACCAAGGGTAATGTAAGTTTGCTGGAAACCGAAGCGCCATCAGATGCATTGAACAAAAGAATTTCACTGAATACATCTGCACAAATAGTAGCTGATCATTTTCAGTTTGTAAACAGGCCTGTAATTATTTCCAATGCCTGCATATCTGGCATACTGGCCATACTTACCGGTATGCGGCTTATACAATCAGGCCAATACGAGCATGCAGTTGTTGCCGGGGGAGATGTTATCAGCAAATTTGTTTTATCAGGGTTTCAATCTTTTCAGGCCGTAAGCCATTTGGCTTGCAAGCCTTTTGATGCAGCACGTGATGGAATAAATTTAGGTGAAGGTGCCGCAACGATAATACTTACCAGCAACAAAAATTATTCATCTGGTGTAAAAGCAGCGGGAGGCTCGGTAAGCAACGATGCCAATCATATCAGCGGACCATCCCGTACCGGTGAGGAATTGAATATTGCAATAACTAAAGCTTTAGCGGCTTCGGGTGTTTCTGCAAATGATATCGGCTTTATATCTGCACATGGCACGGCCACCATTTTTAATGATGAGATGGAAGCAAAAGCAATTTGCCTGGCAGGTATGCAGCAAACTCCAGTAAACAGTTTAAAAGGTTATTATGGCCACACCTTGGGTGCTGCAGGGTTAATTGAGTCTATCATATCCATGCAATCTTTAAAACAAAACCTGCTGATACCAACCAGGGGATTTGAAAATATTGGGGTAAGTCAGCCGGTAAATGTATATTCATCATTAAATAAATCATCGGCACAGCATTTTTTAAAAACAGCATCGGGTTTTGGCGGTTGCAATGCAGCAATGGTTTTTAGTAAACAATAAACAAGCTTTAAAACAATATGAATTTTTTTTCTAAAGATAGCAAATCGGCTTTTGAAGCAAAAGAAGCTGCGCAATGGATTGCTTTTGGTCCGGTTATCTTTCAGTCGGCACGGGTGCTTAAAAAGTCTGGTATTTTAAAATTGATTGAAGACAACAGCCCGGCTGGTATTTCAATTGAAGCAATTTCAGAAAAAGTAAAACTATCTGTTTACGGCGTAAGGGTTTTGCTGGAGTCGGCACTCGGCATGGGTTTGGTACTGGTTAATGATAAAAAATATACACTGGGCAAAACCGGTCATTTTATTTTAAACGATGCACTTACCATCAGTAATATGGATTTTGTGCATGATGTAAATTATAAAGGATTTTTTCATCTGGAAGAAAGCATACAAACCGGCAAACCGGTTGGTTTAAAACATTTTGGAGATTGGAAAACAATTTATGAGGGCCTCTCTCAATTACCAGCCCATGTACAAAAAAGCTGGTTTAGTTTCGATCATTTTTATTCAGATGATGCATTTCCTTTAGTGCTGCCGCTGGTGTATGATGGCAGTGCAAAAAATATATTAGATATTGGCGGCAATACCGGTAAATGGGCCATAGCTTCTTCGGCATTTGCACCCGATGTACACATAACCATTATGGATTTGCCCGGCCAGTTAAGCATGGCCAGGAAAAGAATAGAGGAATTGGGTTTGCACCAAAGGGTTAGTTTTTTACAAGTAAACATACTGGATGAAAGTGCAAAAATACCCACCGGTTTTGATGCCATCTGGATGAGCCAGTTTCTGGATTGTTTTTCTGAAACAGAAATTGTTTCTATTTTAAAAAGATGTTACGAGGCGCTGGATGAAAACGGGCAGGTTATAATTATGGAGCCTTTTTGGGACAGGCAAAAATTTGAAGTAGGTGCATTTTGCCTGCAGCAAATTTCTATTTACTTTACTGTAATGGCAAATGGCAACAGCCAGATGTACAGTAGCGAAACTTTTTTTAAGTGTATTGAACTGGCAGGTTTTGAAATTGTTGACCAAACAGATAATATCGGCATTAGCCAGACTTTATTAAAATGTAAAAAAATAAAAAATACCAACTGAAGAAATGAGCCCTGAAAAACGTTGATAACAATCAAAGAGTTTAAAGGCGAATTCCATAGCCTGTCCCGATTTTTTTGGGATGACAAAAAACAATAAAAATAAACACATGAAAACAGAAAAAACAGATGTACTTGTAATTGGTGCCGGCCCGGCAGGTACAGTCGCAGCATCTATCATTAAAAAAGCAGGATATTCGGTTAAGATAGTGGAGAAAATGAAGTTTCCCCGGTTTGTAATTGGCGAAAGCCTGTTGCCCCGTTGCATGGAAGCTTTGGAAGAAGCCGGTTTTTTAGATGCAGTAAAAGCAAAAGGCTTTCAGGAAAAATTTGGAGCCAAGTTTGTAAAAAATGGTAAAGTGTGCGATTACTTTTTTGCCGATCAGTTTACACCCGGCTGGAGCTGGACCTGGCAGGTGCCCCGTGGTGAGTTTGATAAAACCCTGGCAGACACTTGCGAAAGCATGGGCATACCTGTGAGTTACGAAACTACAGTTACCGGCATTGAATTTAAAGGATCTGATTCTGTAACAACGGTTGAAGATATCAACGGCAACCAATCACAGATTGAAGCAAGGTTTATTGTTGATGGCAGCGGCTACGGAAGGGTGATACCCAAGTTGTTTAACATGGATAAACCATCGAACCTGCCGCCACGCAAAACTTTGTTTACGCATGTATTGGATGTTAAACGTACCATGGATGATGAACCAAACCGCATCACCATTATTGTTCATCAAAAAGGAATATGGATTTGGGTAATACCTTTCTCCAACGGAAATACATCTGTGGGTTTTGTTGGTGAGCCTACGTTTTTTGAGTCAACAGACGGATTAACACCTGAAGAACAATTGAGGGCACTGCTGGCAACGCAACCATATTTAGCAGAAAGAATGAAAGATGTTGAATTCATTTTTGAGCCAAAATCAATTCAGTCATGGAGTAGCACAACCAATAAATTTTATGGCGAAGGTTTTGTATTAACGGGCAATGTAACAGAATTTCTGGATCCTGTATTTTCTTCCGGTGTAACGCTGGCAACAGTTTCAAGCCAAACGGCGGCAAATCTTGTAATAAAAAAATTAAAGGGTGAGTATGTAGATTGGGAAAAAGATTATACCGAAGTGATGATGCAGGGCGTAAACACTTTCCGCTCTTATGTAATGGCCTGGTACGAGGGAACGCTGGATACCATCTTTTTTGCCGACAACCAGGTTGCAGATATTAAAAGTATGATATGCTCAGTACTGGCCGGTTATGTTTGGGATACCAATAACCCTTACGTAAAAGATCATTCAACAGCGTTAATTAAATTATCAAAGCTTATTAAAGTAAGAGATGCGATTGCTGCTGTTTAAAAAAATAGTCAGGGTTTTAAAATAAGTGTATTATACATATTGAATAGAGAAAATTATATAACAGCAAGCTGCATTCTACAAAATAATGTGGTTTATAAAAACGGGCAATCCGTTTTTGAACAAAAAGAATTGGAGCTGCCAGCGTTTTTTATGGCTGCTTACCGGCACTTTAATTTGCAATACCCCAAGTTTTTTAAGATGGATAATCTTAGTAAACTGGGCTGGCTGGCAAACGAAATTTTATTAGAGGCCAGTTTTAATAAAGAAAAATATAAGCCGGAAGATGTTGGCATTATTTTATCAAACGCCAACGCCAGCCTTGATACGGATATTAAATATTATGATACAACCAAAACAATGGCTAGTCCGGCCCAGTTTGTTTACACATTGCCCAATATTGTGATTGGCGAAATATCCATCAGGCATTATTTAAAAGGGGAGAATGCTTTTTTCATTTTTCCCTGCTTTGATGCTACATTTATTGAACAATATGTAAGCAACCTGATTAATAACAATATCTTGCAGTGTTGTATTTGTGGTTGGGTAGATCTGCTTAATGACAACTACAACGCCACTTTATTTTTAATAGAGAAAGATAAAAGCGCCAATTCAGTTAATTTTACAAAAGAAAATCTCAATAAAATATATCAGTTACAAAATGGATAAATTAATATCGGATCTGAAATCACAGATCATTGCACAGTTGAATTTGCAGGATACCAAACCGGAGGATATTGGAGATGATCAGCCATTGTTTGTAGATGGGCTTGGCCTCGATTCTATTGATGCGCTGGAGCTGATTGTTTTATTACAGCAACAATACAAGATAAAATTATCCAATGCAGAAGACGGCCCAAAGGTTTTTAAAACCGTGCGTACCATGGCCGAATATATAACTGCCCACCAGGCCCAGAATGCTTAATAATGAACGAAAAAGTTTTTGTTGCCGGCACAGGAATAATTTCTGCAATTGGTAATAATGTTGCAGCCTGTTTGCATGCGTTGCAAAATGAAGAGGAAGGCATGGGGCAAATGCAACGCCTTCAATCTCTCCACAGCAAAAGGTTACCGGTTGCCGAAGTAAGGTTGAGTAATGATGAACTTGCGTACATGGCAGGCTTACCTAACATAAAAAGCCGTACTGCATTATTAAGTTTAGTAGCAGCAAAAGAAGCACTTGCAACTGCGGGCATTGAGAATATTAAAGACTTACGCACAGGTTTTATATCTGCAACTTCTGTGGGCGGTATGGATAAAACGGAAGACTTCTTTACCCAATTTTTAGCAGATAACAGCAAAGGAAAATTACGTGATGTTGTTAACCACGAATGTGGCAGCGTAACAGAACTGGTTGCCGATGCATTGGGCATTAAGGATTATATCACCACCATCAGCACAGCCTGTTCATCATCTGCAAATGCAATTTTTTTAGGCGCAAGATTAATAAGAAATAATATAGTTGATGTAGTTGTTGCAGGCGGCACAGATTCTATGACAAGATTTACGCTAAACGGTTTTAATACATTGATGATTGTTGACGAACAATTTTGTCAGCCTTTTGATGAAAACCGCCGGGGACTTAATCTTGGCGAAGGTGCAGGATATGTAGTCTTGGTTTCCGAGAAAGTGGCATCAACATTAAAGCACAAACCCGAAATTATTTTGAGTGGTTATTGCAATGCCAACGATGCTTATCATCAAACAGCCTCATCACCGGATGGAATAGGATCTTACTTAGCTATGAGCGGGGCCTTAAAAAGGGCAGGCTTAAAACCAGCAGATATTGATTACATAAACCTGCATGGAACCGGTACGCAGAATAATGATATTGCAGAAGGTACGGCTATTAAAAGATTGTTTGATCCGCACTATCCAAAAATGAGTTCAACAAAAACCTTTACCGGTCATACATTGGGTGCTTGCGGTGGCATAGAAGCTGCATTCTCCATACTGGCTTTACAGCATGGAATTATTTTTCCAAACCTGCGTTTGCAAACACCCATGGTTGATTTGCCATTTGTACCGGAAAGATCATTGGTAAAAAATGTGAAAGTGAAACATGTGCTTTCCAATTCATTTGGATTTGGGGGAAATTGTTCGTCATTGATTTTTTCGAAAGTTGTTTAAAAAAGTGAAATAAATTAAGTTCTTTATCATGGATAGGAAGACAATATTTTCTCAGCTTCGCTGCGAAAGAAATTTAGCCACAAAGACACCAAGGCACTAAGTTTATTTCTGCGAAATAAGTTTAGTGTCTGATTATAAAATGGTTTACCATTTTTCTTCGTGCCTTTGCGCCTTTGTGGCTATAACTATTTTCTTGCGTAGCAAGAAAACCAAAAATCTTTAAATACAAAAATGTACATCAGAGCAACAGGAAACATCTCACCGCAAAAAACCTTTGGCCACCAGCCATTGGTGGATGCTCCTGTTGCATATACCGGTAACCGCCTTGCCTGCATTGAACCCGATTACAAGGAATTTATTGATCCCAAACAAATAAGGCGCATGAGTCGCATCATACGCATGGGTGTGGCCGCTGCCATGGAATGCCTGCAGGAAGCCGGCGTTAAAGTACCCGATGCCATTGTTACCGGCACAGCTTACGGCTGCCTGGAAGATACCAATTCCTTTTTAAGCAAGATGGTAGAGTTTAATGAAGAATTGCTTACACCAACTGCCTTCATACAATCAACTCACAATACCATTGGCGCACAAATAGGTTTATTGCTGCAATGCAATAATTATAACAATGCATTTGTACACAGGGGTTTTTCTTTTGAGAGTGCTTTGCTTGATGGTATCATGTTACTAAAAGAAAAAGATGCAACCAATGTATTGGTAGGTGCCATTGATGAAATTACAAACACGAGCCATACCATTTTAAACAGGCTGGGTTTTTATAAGCAGGGTTCAATTTCAAATCTTGGTCTTTATAAAACTAAATCCAAAGGAACCATTGCTGGTGAAGGCTCCGCATTTTTCTTATTAGCTACCGAGCCATCTGCAACCGATTATGCAAAATTAGATGGTTTGCATACTTTTTATAAGCCCGAAGGAATTGCCGAAATAGAAAACCAGATTGTTTCTTTTTTAGAAAAACATGCGCTGAGTATGGATGATATTGATCTCATCATCACCGGAAAAAATGGGGATGCTTCATCAGACGAAGTGTACGATGACTTAGCTAAAACTGTTTTCAATAATAAAGAAACTGTTAACTATAAATATCTCTGTGGCGAATATCCAACGGCTGCGTCTTTCGCAATGTGGCTGGCGGCAACAACTGTTAAAGCTGGAAAACTGCCTGCTGCTTTAAATCAAACGGCATCGCCTGATAAAAAGATAAACCGGATATTAATTTATAATCATCACCAGGGCATACATCATTCTTTATCTTTACTGTCGGCATGTTAAACTTCCGCAACACAAATATTTTTTTTATTGCACTGCTTGCCATTTTAATTGGCGTGCATGTAAAATATGGGATGCCGGTTTATATTTATCTTCTTTTATTTGTAGCCTGCTCATTAATTGTTTTTTGGGGATGTATCAATGTTAGCTCTAACTTTTTTATTCCCATTATTTGTAAGGCTGATACAGACAAAAAAGAAATTGCCATCAGTTTTGATGATGGCCCCGCAGAAAACTACACAAAAGAAATTCTGGCAATACTGAAAGCTGAGGAGGTTAAAGCCACATTCTTCTGCATTGGCAATCGCATTGGAGGTAACGAAGCGGTTTTAAAACAGGTTTATGCTGATGGACATATTATTGGCAACCACAGCTACTCTCATCATTTTTGGTTTGATATGTATGCAGCAAAAAAAATGCAGGAAGATTTGAAACAGATGGATTACGAAATGGAAAGAGTTACCGGGTTGAAACCAAAATTATTCCGGCCACCCTATGGAGTTACCAATCCTAATTTAGCAAAGGCAATTAAAAACGGTGGTTACATACCGGTTGGCTGGAGTGTAAGATCCATGGATACAGTTATAAAAGACAGAGAAAAATTATTGGATAAGATTAATGATGGTATAAAGCCTGGTGCCGTTTTTCTTTTTCACGATACCAGTAAAACCACATTGGATATACTACCCAATTTTATACAAGAAGTTAAAAATAGAGGCTACAACATTATACCGTTGGATAAATTGTTAGCTTTGCAGCCTTATGCGTAAAACTATATTACTATTGCTGGTACTGGTTAGTAGCTTTGTTACAAAAGCACAATATGCTGGCTACACCCCCGTTGCCGACCTGCCGAAATTTAAAGCCAGCTTTGCTGCTGCTGCACAAAAAACAACTTCAATTAAAGCTGATTTTACACAGGATAAAAACCTGAGTATGCTTTCAGAAAAAATAACTTCCAAAGGGAATTTCTGGTTTAAAAAAGACAGTCGTGTACGGATGGAATATACCACGCCGTTTAAATATCTGATGATACTCAACAAGGATAAGGCTTATGTAAAGGACGGTGCAAAAGAAAGTAAAGTATCTACCAAATCTAACAAGATGTTTCAGCAGATAAATAAAATAATGATTGATTGTATGCAGGGAACAGCGTTGGATAATACCGATTTTAAAACCCGTGTTTTTGATAATAAAACAAATGCATTGGTTGAGTTAACGCCGGTAGCCAAGGGTATGAAAGAAATGTTTAAATCAATTACAGTAATTGTTGATAAGAAAGATTTTTCTGTGCTGAGCATTCAGATGCAGGAACTTTCGGGCGATAATACTATCATGCGTTTTACCAATAAAGAAATAAATGCGGCCATACCGGATACCTTATTTGATATTAAGTAGTTGCCTGCTCCCGATGGCTATCGGGATTTTGTTTGGCTGCTCTCCTTCCTATAAGCAAATGCAATCGGCTCCCGATAGCTATCGTGGAGCTGATGCAAGCGTTTTGCAAAAATTTAAACCTGCTTTTACCGTTGCTTTGTATAACACTACCGTTGATGTTGTTGGTAATCATTTAAGCGGTTTACTGCTTATTAAAAAAATGCCCGACAGTAGCATCCGTATGGTTTTTAGTAACGAAATGGGTTTTAGTTTTTTCGATTTTGAATTTGCACCTGACGGAAATTTTAAAGTGTATTCCATTATGAAAAAGCTAAATAAAAAATCTGTAATAAAAACATTGCAACACGATTTTGAACTGATATTAATGAACAACCTGAATGAATCAAAGGCTGTTATCAAGACTAATGAAGGGCTCACTTATTTTATTTTTCCGCAAAGCAAAGGCTTTAATTATTATATTACAAACCAAAGTGGAAATGAGTTAGTTCGTATGGAACGGGCATCCAACAAAAAAACAATTGTAGAAGCCGTGATGAAAAATTACCTGAACGGCGTACCGGATACCATCGGCATATCGCACAAAACATTTGAGTTTAACATTGGCCTTAAAAGGATAGAAAGATAATACCGCAGGTACCTGATCACAAAGCAGTTTCTTCATTAGTGAAATTACAGGCAACTCAGTTTGCTTTTAAAATTTTGAAGTATCTGTAGTGGTCTGACACCTAATAAAAACAGAAAGATGATCTTACTAAACGATTTTTTTACCATTGATGATACTGTAAATTCCGAAACAGAGATTTGGGCCGAGTTGCGCATTAATGCCAATCATAAAATATTTGAAGGGCATTTCCCCAACCAGCCGGTTGTACCGGGTGTTTGTATGATGCAGATGATAAAGGAAATACTGGAACAGGTTATTGATAAGCAAACAGATTTGGTGCAGGCTGCAGATATGAAATTTTTAGCTGTGATAAATCCGGTTGAAAATAATCTGGTACATGCTTCTATAAGTTATGCTTCCGATGAAAATGGCGCAATAAATATTGCGGCTTCACTTTTTAAAGATGAGCTGGTGCATTTTAAGTTTAAGGGGCAGTTTTTGATTCAGAAGCCGGTTCAATAACACTTTGCATCTCATTTATTTCTACCTTCTCCTTCATCAACCAATTAATCAAATCCAACGCAGGCCCCGTCATAAAAGTTGTAACCAGTGCCATCAACACCATCATGGCAAAAATTTCGGGTGTAAGTATTCCCAGATCGTAACCAATATTTAAAACAATCAGTTGCATTAGTCCACGGGTGTTCATGAGTACGCCTATAGATAAACTGT
>JANMBZ010000006.1:0-13480 GCA_031360765.1 Chitinophagaceae bacterium | reverse complement strand
GTAATATGCACGTTTTCCACCACTTTGTTGCGCATTGCTTTTGCAAGCTCCTGATCTCTGATGGGCTCTCTAAAATCTTCTTTAAGCTGGTAAATGGTTTTGCCTGCTACTTTTTCCAGTTCGTCTTTTGAGCCAAACTGTGCTATAAAACTCCGTATGCGGTTATCAATGATGGTTTCTACTTCCTCATCCGTTACCGGCAACGAATCCTTTTCGGCCTGTAGCACCAGGGCTTTTATGCCCATAGCCTGCTCCAGCATACTGCAGCGTGCATTTACAGGTATCTCAATGTTCTGCCGCTGCATATCAATAATACTGTTATCAATATCGCTTTTTAAAATAATCTTATCGCCTACAACGGCAATAATTTTATCGGCAATAATTTTTTTTGGCTGACTATTTTGCGCAAAAGATGCAGCTGCAAAGGTGAAAGATGTAACTAAAAGCAGTAAATTTTTCATCAAAATAATTTTATTCGTGCTGTTCTGCAATTGATTTATATCAGAACAGCGTCAAAAATAAACCTCGGTTGTATAACGGCGTGTTTACTGTTGTTCATTTAACAAAAGATTCGGAATAGCCGAAGGGAAAAAGCTGCTAGCTACAAGGGGGCAAGCTTTAAATTAAGGCCTTATCCCTTGTAGCTGACAGCTTGCAGCTTCTTACAGCGTACGCTTCACTTCAATCTCCTCAAATGCTTCTACTATATCGCCTACTTTAATATCGTTGTAATTACGGATGGTTAAACCACACTCCATGCTGGATGTAACTTCTTTGGCATCATCTTTAAACCTTTTCAGGCTGCCCAGTTCGCCGGTAAATATTACAATACCATCCCTGATAAGCCTGATACGGTTGTTACGGGCCATTTTTCCATCTAACACAAAACAACCTGCCACACTGGCTTTATCAAACTTATATACCTCACGTATCTCCACATTGGCCAGTATTTTCTCTTCAACACTTGGCTCAAGCATACCTTCCATTGCACTTCTTATCTCTTCAATAGCGTTGTAAATAATGGAGTATAGTTTTATCTGTATGGCTTCCTGCTCAGCTAATTTAGCTGCCTGCATAGATGGCCTTACGTTAAAACCAATGATGATGGCATCGGATGCATTTGCGAGGGTAACATCACTTTCGGTGATGGCACCAACGGCTTTATGAATTACTTTTATTACAATTTCTGCTGTACTTAATTTTTGTAAAGAGTCGCTTAATGCTTCTACCGAACCATCCACATCACCCTTAATAATTACGTTAAGCTCTTTAAAGCTGCCCAATGCCAAACGGCGACCAATCTCATCAAGCGTAATATGTTTACGGGCACGCATGCCTTGTTCACGTAAAATTTGTCCACGTTTGTAAGCATTTGCCCTTGCATCACTTTCGTTTTCGTAAACTTTAAATGTTTCACCGGCCTGTGGTGCACCATTTAATCCCAATATTAATACCGGGGTTGATGGGGGTGCTTTTTCTACACGCTGGTTACGCTCGTTATACATGGCTTTAACCTTACCAAAGTTTTGACCAGATACGATCATATCGCCCACTTTTAATGTTCCGTTTTGAACAAGAATGGTGGCAACATAACCACGGCCTTTATCAAGCGTAGCTTCAATTACAGTTCCATTGGCTTCCCTGTTGGGATTTGCTTTCAGTTCCAGAATATCTGTTTCCAGCAGTATTTTTTCCATCAACAGTTCAATATTCTGTCCGTTTTTGGCACTTATTTCCTGGCTCTGGTATTTACCGCCCCAGCTTTCTACCAGCACATTCATGCCGGAAAGCTGTTCTTTAATTTTTTCGGGATTGGCGCCGTCTTTATCCATTTTGTTAATGGCAAAAATCATCGGCACATTTGCAGCCTGCGCATGCGAAATGGCTTCTTTTGTTTGCGGCATTACGGCATCATCAGCCGCTACCACAATTACTGCAATATCGGTAACCTTGGCACCACGGGCCCTCATGGCCGTAAATGCCTCGTGACCGGGCGTATCCAGGAAAGTAATATTTCTGCCATCGGGCAATGTTACCTCGTAAGCACCAATATGCTGGGTGATACCACCGGCCTCGCCTGCAATAACATTGGTGTTACGTATATAATCGAGCAATGAAGTTTTACCATGATCTACGTGACCCATGATGGTAACAATAGGAGCTCTTGGTTTTAGATCTTCCTCGCTGTCTTCTTCGTCATCATTATCCAAATCACCGGCATCTTCAACCCCAATAAATTCTACCTCAAAATTAAATTCGCTGGCAACCAGTTCTATTACATCCGCTTCCAAACGCTGGTTAATGGAAACCATTATACCCAGGTTCATACACTTGCTGATAATATCTGCAAAGCTTACATCCATCAAACCAGCAAGTTCACTTACAGAGATGTACTCTGTTACCTGCAGCTTGTTGCTTTCGTCGCCACCGGTGCCTGCCTGTTCAGCATGCTCATCTCTTTTTGCTTTACGGTATTTTGCTTTCAGGCTTTTTCCACGTCCGCCGGCACCAGCCAGTTTGGCCTGTGTTTCTTTTAATTTATCCTGAATTTCTTTTGCATCAATTACTTTATCTTCTCTGCGCCCGGTACCTGGCGTACCAGTTGCCGGCCTGTTAAACCTGCCGCCGCCGGGACCACCACCGGCCCTGTTTGATGCACCAGTACCGGTTGTGCTACCACCCGGCCTTCTGTTTTGAGTTGATTGTTGAGATTGCCCACCGGATCCTGCGGGCTGCGAATTTTCCCCTGGTTTTTTCTCCATCGGAATACGCTTGCGCTTGCGCTTCTCATCCAGCGTACCTTTTTTAGGGCGGGTATCATTATCAACAGGTAATTCAATTTTACCCATGATTTTTGGCCCAACTAATTTTTTAACCGTTATATTTTCAATAACGGGCACTATATCTTCCGGTTTTTCCTCAACCTTAACCTTTTCCTCAACTTTTTGCTCAACCTTTTCTGTTATCGATTCTGCCTTTTTAGCTTTTACCGGCTCCACTGCAACAGGAGCTTCCGCTTTCTTTGCTTCCTCTTTTTCCGGAGCTTTTTTGGCAGATTTTTTTGGCCTGGTAGATGAGTCTATTTTATCAAGATCAATCTTATCAAGTACTTTAGGTACTTCCAGTTCGGGTGCCTTAACTTTTGTTATCCCGGATGTTTCAACTTCTTTAACCGCTTCTTTTACAATTTCCTTTACTGGTTCAACAACAACAGGTTCAGGTACTACTTCAGCAACAGGTTCAACCGGTTTTGGTTCTTCTGCCGGTTTTGGCTTGGTTTCTCCACCGGATACTGCGGATTTTTTGTTGAAGGAGAGATCCTGCTCGTCTTTTTTCTTTTTAATATCGTTTGCACTGGCTCCTTTGGGCAGGTCGATCTGCATGGCTTTTTCATGTGCCACTTTATCCTGCTGAAACTCCTGCTGCAAAATACGGTACATGGTATCCGTTAATTTTGTAGATGGTTTCAGGTCTTCATTGATGCCTTTAGACACAAGGAAATCTATCAAGGTATTGGTACCTATATTAAACTCCTTGGCCGCAGCCATTAACCTGGGTGTTGTTACTTCTGACATTCTTTTGTTTGTTAGCCCTTTATCGAAAAGCGGGCTGATTTTTCTTTTTAGTATTCTAAATAAACTCCCGATAGCTATCGGGACCGTAAAAATCCTGTTCTTATTCTTTTCCAAATTCTTCAGTCAATATTCTTCTTACTTCTTCAATAGTTTCTTTTTCCAGGTCGGTTCTGCGTTCCAGTTCTTCAGCGGTTAATTCCAATACAGAGCGTCCTGTATCGCAACCAACTCTTTTCAACTCATCTATCACCCATGGTTCAATTTCATCTGTAAATTCATCCAGATCAATATCAAATTCTTCTACCTCACCTTCGTTATCGCGGAACACATCAATTTCGTAACCGGTTAATTCGCAAGCCAGTTTAATATTTACGCCTCTGCGGCCAATCGCTAATGAAACCTGGTCGGGTTTTAAATATACATTGGCATGCATTTTTTCATTATCCAGTTCCATACTGGTAATTTTTGCCGGTGTTAATGAACGTTGAATCATTAACTGTGTATTGCTTGTCCAGTTTATAACATCGATATTTTCGTTCTTTAATTCACGTACAATACCATGAATACGGCTACCTTTCATACCCACACATGCACCAACGGGATCAATCCTGTCGTCGTAACTTTCAACTGCCACTTTTGCTCTTTCACCCGGATCACGAACGATCTTCTTAACAACAATCAGACCATCAAAAATTTCAGGTACTTCAATTTCCAGTAATTTTTCCAGGAATGAAGGACTGGTTCGTGATATGATAATAACAGCCTGGCTGTTTTTTAGTTCAACTTTTTTTACAACACCTCTTACGCTTTCGCCTTTCTTAAAATAATCAGAAGGTATCTGTTCCGATTTAGGAAGCAACATTTCGTTTCCTTCTTCATCCAGTAACAAAACCTCTTTTTTCCAAACCTGGTAAACTTCTCCGCTCACAATTTCTCCAACACGCTCTTCGTATTTTTTTATCAGGATGTTTTTCTTAAGATCGTTGATACGTGCAGCCAGCGTTTGTTTACCGGCCAAAATTGCACGGCGGCCAAACTCTTTCTGAATATCAACTTCTTCATACAGTTCCTCACCAACCTGGTAATCGGGCTCTATCTTAATGGCATCTTTGTACTCAATTTCAGTAAGGGTATTGTACAGATCATCATCATCAACAATGGTACGGCGACGGAAAATTTCCAGATCACCTTTTTGATCGTTTACAATAACGTCGAAACATTCGTCGCTACCATATTTTTTGCGGATGAGTGTTTTAAACACATCTTCCATAACCTTCATCAGCGTAGGCCGATCAATGTTTTCCGCATCTTTAAATTCCTGAAAGGAGTCAATTAAATTAATACTTGCCATATTCCTCTCCGGCTACTTTCCCGATCCCGATAGCTATCGGGACGGAATTTTTCCCCGCCGGGGTTGGGGTTTTATTTAATAATTAAAACTTTATCTGCACTTTGGTTTGCTTGATATCTGCAAAAGGTATTTCATCGGTTTTCACAATTGCTTTTTTTCCTTTTCCCTCTGCGTATTCTATAGTTATTGTTTCTTCTGTAACTGCTGTAAGTTTTCCTTCTTTTTTTACCTCATCGTTCATGGTTACTTCCACATCTCTGCCAATATTTTTTTTGTATTGCCTCAGCAGTTTTAGTGGTTCATCAAGTCCGGGGCTGCTAACTTCCAGCGAAAAATCACCTTCGGGATACATGCCCATTTCTTCCATTATCTTATACAGGGCACGGTTTATTTTAATGCATTTTTCAATTCCAAGGCCGCCATCAGCATCTAAAAATATTTTAAAGTTGTTGGTAGGCTTTATTTTTATGGAAACCAGAAAAATATCGTCGTACAGCAATGACCCAATCAATTTTTCTACCGCCTGTATTTGTGTGTCCTGAGTCATGATAAAAGAAGAAGGGAACGTCCTCGTTCCCTTCAATACATCTTTGTCTGCTGCAAATATACGTTACCAACCCGTAATTGCCAAACAGTATGTTATTTATCTGTGTTTTTAGCCGTTTCTAAAATTTAACAGGTTAACATTTAATAGATTAATAACTTTGCCTTATGGGTACAATTAAAATAATATTTGAGTTGCTGGTACTATACCTGGTTTATAAATTAATTTTTGATTTTATTATTCCGGTTTATAAAACTACCAAACAGGTTAGCCAAAAAATGGGCGAAATGCAGAGCAAGATGAATGAGCATATTAATAAGCAATCCGCAGGCTCAGGTGGACAACAGCAGGCCAATACTACAGCAGAAAATCCTGCGAGACCTGCTAAGGAAGATTATATTGAGTTTGAGGAAGTGAAGAAGTGAGCAGTTGGCAGGTAACAGTTGGCAAATATGCCGTTTAAAAAGAATTTCCCTTCAATAATTCTATTCTTTCTATTGGTAATAGATGATGTGTTTTAAAGCCAAGCTTTTGTGCTGCTTCAATATTGATAAAAGTGTCATCTATAAAAAGCGTTTCGGCCGCTTGCAGATTCTCTTCCTGTAATACAAATTCAAAAATGTCCTGGTTTGGTTTGCGCAAACCTATCTTATTACTATACCAGGCCTTAATAAAATACTTATCCAGCGTGGGTTTACCGGTTTGCAGGGTAAATAATTTATTAAAATAATTTAAATGAATGCTGTTGGTGTTGCTGAGCAGGTAAAGCTTATAATTAGCTGATAATTTTTCTAAAAATACAAGGCTATCAATTCTGAAATTTAAAATAAGTGCATTCCAGGCTTCTTCAATCTGCTTGTTTGTTAATGGGATATTAGTTCTTTGTTTTATAGAGGCATAAAAATCTTCTTCGCTGATATGGCCTGTTTCTAATCGCTCAAATAATTCATCGGCTTTAAATTGAGAAAACATGGTTTCAAAATCCTTTAATCCCAATTTTTCAAAGGCAGTAATGGTTTTTTGATAATCAATATCAAGCAAAACCCCACCCAAATCGAAAATGATATTTTTTGTGGCTGCCATATTATTAAAAAAGCGCTCCGTGTTTTTCGGAACGCTTTGTGGGCCCACCTGGGCTCGAACCAGGGACCACCTGATTATGAGTCAGGTGCTCTAACCAACTGAGCTATAGGCCCTTTCTTCAGTGTGTTTTGAAGAACAAGGCTGCAAATATAATAAATGCCATTTTAAATTAGCTATTCAATAAGATATTTATCATTCTTAGGTATTAAATGATTCTTTTTTCTGCCTGCTTATTAAGCCCTATGACTGTGAAACGGGCATCCTAATAAAGTTTAGCCATTTTATTTTTAACGCTTCATTAATTTATTTGCCGTTAATTTGCAGCTTCAAAATTACTTATGAAGAAAATATCATTTATCCGCAGGATGCTGTGCATTGTTTTTGCCCTGATAACTGCTTTTGCTGCCAATGCACAGGAAAAAAAGAAGATTGGTGGTTTTATGAACAGAACGGGCGATCATTTAATGCTGCAGCTTACCAGCGACTACTGGACAGGGGCGCCAGATAGTGTTACTAATAAAATAAACGGTTTTGCCCGTGGAGCAAATGTATATGTATTACTTGACCAGCGTTTTAAAAGTGCCCCGCAGTGGAGTGTTGCTTTTGGTTTGGGTGTAGGTACAAGCAGTATGTTTTTTAAAAATACGGTTGTTGATATAAAATCAAAAACAAATAAACTGCCTTTTACCAGTGTTGATAGTATAAACCATTTTAAAAAATATAAGCTTACAACTGCTTTCCTTGAAATTCCCTTAGAACTGCGCTACACCGTTGACCCCGTAAATGAAATGAAAAGTATGAAGTTTGCAATAGGAGTTAAAGTGGGTACGCTGCTAAATGTGCATACCAAAGGAAAAACTTTATTAGATAAAAATGGTACAACCATAAACAGTTACACAGCCAAAGAAACCGGTAAAGCATATTTTAACTCAACCAGGCTTGCTGCTACAGCACGGATTGGTTACGGTAATTTTTCTTTGTTTGGCAGTTACCAGCTTAATAATATTTTTAAAGATGGCGTTGCTGCCGATGTTAAACTTATACAGATTGGTTTAAATTTTAGCGGACTGTAAATTATACTTAAAGAACTAATTTTAAATCCCTTGTTAATGCAGGGGATTTTCGTTTGCCAGATTGTGATGAAGAAATAAGCCGGTTAAGTTATTTGCAAAAAGCCCCAACATTTGTTGGGGCCTTTTTACTTATAAAACCTACACTATGGCTGCATTAAACGGGCTGCAACTCAATGGTTACATTTGTTGACTGCCCTTGTTTTAGGGATACATTTTCTACAATTGCATCTTTAAAGTTTGGTGCAGATACGTTGATGGTTAGTTTACCTGCCTGCACGGGTTTTATTTGGAAGGAGCCTGCTGCATTGCTGGTAGTTTTTGAGCCTGTTGATACTACAATACCAGCGCCGCTGACGGGTTTTTTATCTACTGCATTTTTTACTGTGCCTTTTAATGTGGTTGTTGAGGTGCCGGGATCGACAATTACCCTGTTTGCCTTGTAGGTTGAAAGAAAGTCGGGGTTATCTTTTTTAAAACCGATGGCTGTTTTATCGAGCCGCTCTTTTAGAAGTTTATCGCCATCTGCAAATAATTTTCTAAGGTTTTCTCTGATGGTCTTTTTTTGTGCTACTGAATTACGTGGTGTTGGTACTTTGGATTGAAAGTCGGTGGTTGTTGTTTGCAGTGTGGTGAGAATTTCTGCGGTGATGCCATAATCTTTAAGGTTTGCAATGTTTTGTGTGGCTGTATCTATTATGTTCTGGATACGTGGCGCCAGCTCATCATCTTTTGAGCGGAGCAGATCGGAATAGGTGAAATTGATTTGCTGTTTTAATTTGTTATCGTTGATAGATGATGCATAAGCAAATATAAGTGCTGCAATATCTGCTGCCAGGTGACAAAGATTAATTCTTGCTTCGGTTTTATCTATTGCAATTCCTTTTGTTTGCAGGTCTTCTTGCTGGGCGGTGGAGATGATGGCACTTATTATTGTATTAAATGCCGTGGCTGTAGTTGCAAATGCCGGAACGGTGGCAACGATGGCCGGATTATCTGTGTAATGTTTTTGAGTGGACCGGTACATGTTAAGGCGAGACTCTTGTGCTGCTGTCATAATTGAAAAGGTTTAGATTAATTAATAAGGTTACAATGTGTAATATAAACTTACTTTAATAAATTTAATTTTCATAACCTTTTATTAAAATATTTTGCAGAAAATTGTGAAAGACATAAAATTTTAACATTATAAAATTAAAATTTGCTATGGTAGTATTAAAAGCTGTTACGGAGGCTTTATAAGTTTATAAATGAAATTTTGGAAGAAATTGCTGAAACTTTTGAACCTGCCGATGCATTTTACTTATTTATTTTATGAACTAATTTAGTTAGTGTATATTTTTACAACTATTTTGATGGGGATTACCTGTTGATTGTTTGAGTTTACATGTGCTTTGAATGACTTTACAACTGCTTTGAACAGTTTTACAAGTACATTGATGACAGTTACGATGACATTGAGGCAGTTTACAACTGCTTTGAATGGTTTTACGAGTGCTTTGATTGGTTTTACAAGTGCTTTGAACGGTTTTATAACTGCTTTGATTGGTTTTACAAGTGCTTTGAACGGGTTTACATCTTCTTTGATTGAGTTGATTTTAGTGTAAATTGTTGATTATCAAGAGAAATTAAGGATAGGGATTTCCGGGAAACGAAAGAAGGCGACACTTACTTACGGGCCTCGTTAGATTTAAGGCTGTGGTTGCTTATTAAACTTACAGGCTCTTTTTGTTTTGCTACATTTCGGTTAGTGAGGCACTAATCTTTAGGCGGAGATTGCAAGAGTGGCTGTGGTTAAATTAAAGTCAGCAGCTAAAGGTTTTCTTGTTCTTTTTTGCTTCTCCAAAAAAGAACCAAAAAAGGAGACCGACAAAGGATTACATCCCCTTTGTCGGATGGTACCCTGATATAGCTTTTGTACTACTGTGACTTGGGCATTGGTAATTCTACTCTTATGAGCCAAGAGATTGATTTATTTTAAATTGTTTTTATTGCTGTATTTAGGTTAGTGAGAAAGGAACAAAGGCGATGAGGAAGCCTATTATTTTTTTACCTTAGATAACTTAAATACACCTATTATGAGCCAGCTGCCAGCTTTTACAATTAAATCTTTTGAACAAACGGACATGTTGAATGATACCGGTGATGATATTGTGTTTTTTAATGTTGAACTGGAAATAGATGCACAATTATATCATTGCATTGTGCCATTTTATAAACTAACTAAACACCTGGCTGCAACCAGGCCGGCCGATGCTTCCTATTTTGATAAGCTTCGTTCTTCGATTGCGGGGTTTGGCCCTAAAGAAACGGTTGTGCTAAGGCTTGCCGAAGAAGAAGGTTATGATATTGAAAACGCTGTGAACGAATTTATTGCCGACAATGCCAGCTTAGAAAAACTTACTCCAATTAATAAAAAACAAACCGACATAGAACATGCTGCCGTTTCAAAAAAATTTGAGGAACTGGAAACTATGGCCCATGACCTTAAACCTTTTAACCTGCGTGATATCACTTTTAAAGATGCCGTGATGGACCTGCTGAATAAAAAAGTACTGGAGGTATATCCTGAAATATTTAACAGCCGCCCGGAGTATATTACCAAACTAAAGAGCCTGCTGATAGATCATGTATTGAACTTTGGTACGGATATTAATAATCTTGCGTGGAAGGCATATAAGGAGCCGTAGGGTGTGGTAGGATACCTCTGCACGGGTGGGGTTACTTTTGTGTAAATGCTTCTTTATATTTTCGCCAGATTAAGCTGCGGTTATAAACCGCTAAAACTAAAAGGCACAAGTGATCCCAAAATGATCACATTTGAATTAATGATTTTGAGTGGGAACACTTGCGCCAGTGGGGGGCCAGTGGGGAACACTTGCGCCAGTGGGAGGCACAAGTAGTCCCACAAAGTTTGCTTTCGAGGTTAACGATTGTGTTGGGAACACTTCTTCGGGATGAAGGGAACACCAACCGGGGCGGAAAGAAATAAATAATTTTGTATATTTCAGATTAAGAGAGATTCTTTATCGAATCTTTCAATAAGATTTCACCCAATAAAATAAAAATTATGCCTACGCTTAAAAAAATTCCTGTGCCCAATTTATTAGTCAATCCTCAAAATGATCGCTACGAACCGGTTGCAAATCAGAAAGAAGCTATTGACGAGATACTTAAGGATCAAAAATTAAATTTGGTTAACCTGGCAGAACATATCGTTGCAAATGGACTGGATCCGTACGAAAAATTGAAGGTATTACAATCAAATCATGATCCAAAAAAGTTTATAGTTTTAGAGGGCAACAGACGTACAGTTACTTTAAAGCTTCTCCATAATCCAGATCTTATTGAGGGAATAGAATTCGCCGCTATAAAAAGAAAATTCAAAAAACTAAATGAAGAAAATAAAGGTAAACTTATTTCACAGATAGAATGTGTAGTATACGAAGACTCAAAAGATGCAGATAAATGGATCGGATTAAAACATGGTTATGGGCCCGCGGGTGTTAGTACCAATAGTTGGGATCCATTACAAAAGGACCGTTTTGCTCAACGTACCGAGGGAGTAACTTCTACTGCATTACAAGTGATCAATTTGATAAAAAAATCGGATAATGTACCGGCTGATATTAGAGATAATGTAAATAATATTAAAGCTACAAATTTGACCAGACTACTTGATGATCCAGACGTTCGTGATTTTTTGGGAATTGAATTTAATGAGGGCAATATTCAGTCTGATCTCGATCCCAAGGAAGTAATTAAAGGTCTTACTCATGTTGTCAAAACCTTGCTCCATAAGGATTTTAAAGTTGGTAAAATTTATACAAAGGAAGATAGAAAAGATTTCGTAAAAGCATTTCCCAAAAATAGCATTCCAAATAAGATAAACAAAGCACCTAAACCATGGTTGTTAAATTCAAAGGCTTTAACACAACCTACTGCCGCTAAAAGCACTGGTAAACGTATTCCAAAAGATCGGACTACATTGATGCCGAAAAATTTAGTGATGAAAATTAATAACCCTAAGATTAATGATATTTATCATGAATTTTTACGTTTAGACATAACAAAATTCACGAATGCTGGAGCAGTTTTATTTCGAGTATTTATGGAATTAAGCGTTGATAGTTATATTGATCATCATAAAATAGCCGGTGCTGGCGTAATCTCTTCTGCAAAATCAGGAATGAATTTTCAACAAAAAGTAAATACAGTTGCAAATCATTTACAAACTAAAGGGTTGGCTGATACAAATATTTGTCAAGGCATAAAAAATGAAATTAAAGAGAAGAATGGAATATTAGAAGTTGATACATTAAATGGATACGTACACAATAATAAATTATCACCCAAAGCTGACAATTTAATCAAATCCTGGAACAACATTCAGGACTTTATGATAATATTGTGGAACAATGTAAATTAAACTTATGGAATTCTATTCACCACTGCGTTATCCAGGGGGCAAAGGGAAGGTATCTGATTATTTTAAACAGATTTTTAAGGATAATTTATTATGTGATGGTGTTTATGTTGAACCTTACGCCGGTGGATCTTCTGTTGCACTTTCGTTATTGTTTAATGAGTATGCGTCTAAGATTATTATTAATGATATTGACAGATCTATTTATGCATTTTGGCATTCGGTCATTAATAAACCGGATGAACTCTGTCGCATGATTAATGATACTCCGGTAACAATGAATACATGGCGAGAACAAAAGGATATTCAAAAAAGAAAGGCACAATATGGGTTATTACGGGTTGCATTTTCAACGTTTTTCCTAAACCGTACAAACCGATCCGGTATTTTGAAAGCTGGTGTAATTGGGGGCAATGATCAAACCGGTAATTATAAGATTGATGCCAGATATAATAAAAAAGATTTAATATCCAGAATACAGCGAATTGCCAATTACAAAGATAAAATTGAACTCCATAACCTTGATGCTGTTTCACTGATTACAACCCTTGATAAAAAACTTCCTAAAAAATCACTCTGGTATTTTGATCCGCCATATTACATTAAAGGAAAAGATCTTTACTTAAATTTTTACGATGCTGATGACCACCAAATTATAGCTACCGCAATTGAAAAAATGAAGCAGCAAAAATGGATCGTGACCTATGATAATGTTGCTCCAATTCAGAAATTATATAATAAATACCGGCAAGTAAAATATAATCTTAATTACAGTGCAGGAACTGTAATGAAAGGGGAAGAGTTAATGATTTTTTCTAACGATTTATACATTGCCAAGCATGCGATTTTAAATAACCAGTAGTATATTCTCCCACCGGCGCAGCTAAATAAGCGATGGCGTATTTGTGGCAATAAAATCAATATCTTTCTCCTTTCGATGATGGCGAACAACAAGAGAGAATAAGCATTCTGCATAACTGCGTTAGCGAATGTTATTTATTTATGAAGTCAATGATTTTTTTTTCATCCTCTTCAAAAATTTGTTTAGGTTTTAATGTTGGGTTGTATTGAGAAGCCCGAGATCCTATTACATCTTTTAAATTAAATGGTGTCTTAAGTTTCTTTACATTTTTGCAGGTTACTAGAAAATGCCAATTGTTTTTTGATTGTGGCCAATACAATTTAATTGCTTTATCAGTCATTTGTTTTATGGATTCTAATTCCATAATAAACTGAATTTGTTTTTCATCCTTATTACAATCTCTTTTGTTTTTACTAATTAGCAAGACTTCACCCTTTTTCCAACTTTTAGGTTCGTGATGTAATGCATGCTTTTTATTAGAAATTACATTATCTAATGTTGCCTGAGAAGTTTTAAAAAGTAACATAACTGTGTTTTATAATTATTCTGGTAATGATATATTTTGTTAA
>JANMBZ010000004.1:0-5690 GCA_031360765.1 Chitinophagaceae bacterium | reverse complement strand
GGGGCGGTGACCAGGATCTTCGCCATATAAAGTAACACTGTCAAACGCGGTACTGAGGCGCTTTGCAGGTTGTCCAATACTCACATAATGAAAACGCCTGTTGGTTCTCTCGGGCCCGCCTTCGCCGGCAAACATACGTGTAGGATCTTCGCCTTCACGTTTTAAAGGAAACACACCTGCGGTAAAAGGAAATTCGCCCGGCACATTTTCCTGCAACTGCCATTTTAAAATATCGCCCCAATCTTTATATTTTGGTAAGATGACTTTTGAAAGCACCGTGCCTGATAAACTTTTGTAAGTAAGCGGTTGCTTAATTACTTTATCCCTTACTTTAAATTCGTAAAATTCTTTTTTGTAACGCTCTAAAACTGATGGCCAGTTTTCAATTAATTTTTTACACTCAGGATGAAGCTGTTCTTCTAACGCCCCCTCCAAACCTCCCCCGAAAGGGGAGGCTTTAAGCGCTTCAAGTCCAAAATTCTCTTTTATAATATCACAAGCCCCTTTTAATTGATACAATTTCGTTGCAATGGTGGATTGCTCAATAACCCATTCATCATAAGTTTTAATCGTTTCAGCAATCTCCGCCAAATATCTTACTCTTTTGGGTGGGATGATTGTTGACTGACTGAATGTATCTTTTGTATGTGCATGATGTGCAATTTCGCCAGAAAATTTAACGCCACATTTTTCGGCAACTTTTTCCATCAGCCTTTCAAACAATTCATTTACACCAGCATCGTTAAATTGAGCGGCAATGGTGCCTATGATTGGTAGCTCTTCGTCCTTTGCACTCCACAATGCATGATTACGTTTGTATTGCTTACGTACATCATGCAAAGCATCCAACGCACCGGCCTTATCAAATTTATTTACACAAACCACATCGGCATAATCGAGCATGTTTATTTTTTCCAACTGGCTTGCGGCGCCGTATTCTGGTGTCATCACATACATACTTACATCTACATAATCCAGAATGGAAGCATCACTTTGCCCAACGCCGGCACTTTCTAAAATAATAAAATCATAGTTAGCTGCTTTGCAGATGTCAATGGCTTCCTGTACATATTCACTTAGCGCCTTATCACTTTCACGTGTTGCAAGGCTACGCATGTAAGCCCGTGGAGAAGAGATGGAATTCATTCTTATTCTATCTCCTAATAATGCGCCGCCGGTTTTTTTCTTTGATGGATCAACAGAAATAACAGCTATGGTTTTATCCAAATATCCGTTCAAAAATCTTCTCACTATTTCATCGGTTACAGAAGATTTTCCTGCTCCACCGGTACCTGTTATGCCTAATACAGGGATTTTTTTCTCATTCTTTTTGTTGTCTTTGTCTGAAGCAGACATTCCGTTTTCAACATTCGTTATTTGCCTTGCAATTTTTCTAACATCATTTACTTCACCCAAAGTCATGGCAGTTTTGTAATCGCCATTGCCATTTAAAAGAAAGTCGCAGCTTTTAACCACATCTTCAATCATTCCTTCCAACCCCATGTGCCTGCCATCATCAGGACTGTAAATTCTTGTGATGCCGTAATTGTGCAATTCTTCAATTTCACTTGGTAAGATTGTTCCTCCACCGCCACCAAATATTTTTATATGTCCGCAACCATTTTCATTCAGCAGGTCTTTCATGTATTTAAAAAACTCAACATGGCCGCCCTGGTAACTGGTAATGGCAATGCCCTGCACATCTTCTTCAATGGCGCATTCTACAATTTCGGCAACGCTGCGGTTGTGGCCCAGGTGAATAATTTCGGCGCCCTTGCTTTGCATAATGCGGCGCATAATGTTGATGGCAGCATCGTGGCCGTCAAACAGGGCAGCGGCTGTAACAATCCGTACTTTATTCTGTAATGTGAAAGACATAATTAATCAGCAATTATTTTTTTACTTTACGGCAGTGCATAAAGCATACAATCGAATTGTAAAATTACTGATTAAAGATTGTAAAAAAGAAAAACAGGAACTCTGCTACTCTTTGTTTTTGCCAAATAAAGAGCCAATATCAACCCAGCTACCTATAGAGAAATTGAATTTGCGGTAGTCAACATAATTTTTAGCCATTAAAAATGATAAGCCTGCCTGAACTTCAAAACGTAAACCAGGCACATTTTTAAAACCAAAATTGCTTACACTTGAAGGCTCCAAAAACCATTTCATCCTGCCTGTTAAATCATCAAGGTGATAATCATTTAACTGACTGGCGGAGTAATTGGTTTTTATTTTACTATAATTAATGCCGCTGAATCTTAAAGCAACAGAAGTAGTAAAACTTCCTTTGGTTTTATAAAGAAAAGCAGGTTGCAGATATATTTTGGTAATGTTTGCCTGGTGAAAATAAGCCCCTGTTTTGTCAACATCTGTAAAACTAAATTTACCCAAACCGCCACCTGCAAAAATCTGGAAAAAAGTATTCTTTTTATCATTTATGGGCAGGTAATAGCCCAGGCCAAACTCCGTAAGGTTTCTTTTATATTTTATGGTAATGCTGTCGGGGCCACCTTCAGTTTTTTCCCAACGATAAGCATGAGCGGCCTGTATGGCAAAATTATTGGTGATGGCCACGGCTCCCTGCAAATCGTAACCACGGGTGCGGTTATCTATTTCTACACCGTCTTTTGTTTCCTGGCCAACTGCATTGGTAGAATAAACTGCACCTAATTTGCTATCGCCTTTTTTTGTAAGCACCGGCACATTGTGTGCAACAGGGCTGTAAATATGCCTGGGCGTATTGCAGGCTCCTATAAAAATGATTGAACAAATAAAAATTAATGTGGGCAGCAGATTTTTTTTCATACTTGAATTCTTTTTTAAAAAAGTTTTACAAAATTACAGATGTTAATCGGCGTAAAATAGCTGCTTCATTCAAAAACAAAAATATTCATCTGTACTGTAAGATGAATGTTTTGTTTGTAAATTTTAACTTACAAATGCACAATATTTGATTTCAGTTTAATTTTTAAGTGCTGCTTACCTTTTCGTAAGCTTTGCCCATTTTTTTAATTTTCAGCAATTGCCTTACCAGGTAAAACAAAGTACCCCAAACACCAATGATAATAGATAACGCTAAAAACAATAACCAAACAGGTGCCCGGTTACCGGTTGACCAAAGCGTGCGGTGCCAGAAGTTATTTTCAGCTTTTAATTTTACACCCCATGGTACCATTTTTTCAACTACCAGGTTTCCGTAAATATCATTGTCTTCTACCCGGGCCACTAAAACAAGGATTCCTTTTTCATCGCCCGGCATCGAATCTCTGATGAAAGCTGCACTGGCAGTACCTGTTGAATCGGATGTAAAGGTTTCAGCATCGCCAACGGTTAAATTACCCAGCGAACGTTTTAAACCCAGCTTCATTTCAATTTCCTTAACTGCCACCCATTCGTTTCCAATTTTTTCTTTAAGCTGTGCGGTTACTGTTCTTGCTTCTGCATCAATCAATGTATCAATTACCAGTATTGCTTTTTTAATGGTAAGGTCAGCATCTAAAACTTCTTCGCCTTTAGCAGCTACGGATGCTGCAACAAATTTAAATTCATTAACAGAGTCCCATGTATTTTTAAAGGATGGAGCAAAAGCAATTTTGCCTTCCCCATTTTCTGCAGTAGTTATTTTTCCGAGTAAATTATTTTGTGTTGCTTCATTGTAATAAACATGTACGGTTATATTTTTTACGGGTTCAAATTTTCTTCCCACTTTCTTTTTGGTGTTTACAATTATATACGGCACTTTATTTTCGGGCAAAAAATAGCGTAAAGAAAGTAGGGTAGGAGATACTTCAACAGAGTCCTGCGCCTGCAGTTTACCAAATGCCAATAACAGCAGTAAAATGATTAACAGTTTATGATGGTTGTTCTTCTTCATGATCGGTTATTGTTTTATAAATTGAGATAACAGGAAACAGTCTTGCCAAAATGGTAATGATCAGCAACACGCCCGCCAGTGAACCCATGGCAATGGCCCACTCCTGCCAGCTCGGAAAATAATGACTGTACCTTGCCGGTGCATCGTATTTTGGTAAAAAAGGATGCAGCATTGTTGGCGTTACAATCAGGTAACGTTTAAACCAGGCGCCTATTACAACCATTGCCCCCGCCACAAACATAGCGTTGGGTTTTCTTCCTTTGCGAAATACAAGTATAAAAATGGGGATGATCATACCAACAAAAATGGCAAACCAAAACATGGGTGCAAATTCGCCGGTAAACAACCCGGTTAAATGTTCTTCTTCCGATCTTTTCATTTTAAATGCCGGTACTAGGTATTCGTTAACATTAAAATACAGGTACAATAATGCAAGCATCACCAATATTTTTCCCATCTTATCAAAATGCCTTTCGGTAATATAGTGTTCCAGTTTATATACCCTGCGAAAAATATACATGGCTACCACAACGCCACCGGCGCCTACTAAAAATGCACCCGAAACAAAGTATGCACCAAAGTTGGTACTATCCCAACCGGGGCGGTATGTGGTAGCAAACAACCAGGATGTTACTGTGTGAATACAAAATGCAACGGGTATGATGGTAATGCAAAGTATGGTGATTGAGCGGTCTCTTATTTTTTCCTGACCGGGAGTAGCTTTCCAGAATGAGCCCAGCCAGCAATAGAGTTTTGAAAACGGCTTTCCCATTTTTTCTTTAGCCAATATCATGATACGGATATCGGGTAGCAATGTGATGTATAATAAAAACAGGCTTAAAAAAAAGTAAGTGGTTATCACAATTACATCCCACATAATAGGCGATTGAATACGGCCATGGGTAAAAAGATAAAACAATCTTTCTGGCCGGCCCATATCCACAATAATTATCAGCGATGCAAAGGTGATGGCAGCTATGGCGATCATTTCTGAAATGCGGGTAAGTGGTGTGCGCCAGGGAACATTTGCCAGGCGAAAGATGGCGGTAATTAATGAACCAACCAAACTAATGGCAACAAAAAAAACAAAGTTTGAGATATAAATTCCCCACGAAACATAATCGCCCATGTTTGTAACAATCAACCCTTTTCTTAATTGCTGTATGTAGGCAAATGCACCAATGGCACAAATAAAAAGTAAGGTGCCGGTCCATATCATTCCCCTGCGGCCAAACTTTTGCGGCAGTAAATCACTGGTGATTTTTTCGGGAGAAAATTTTTGTAGCTTTTCCACGATAAGAGTTTATAATTTTTTTTCGGCAGGCTCGTCTTTTTTAAGCCCGTCTTCAAATTTAAAATTCCGGTTTACAGGGGGCAGATAATAAACACTGGGTTTGGTTCCTAAATCTTCCATCAGCCGGTAACCGGCTTTATCTTTTATCAGATCACTAAATCTGTATGTTTCAGCGCCGTTTGTTACCGTATCTTCAATCATATCTCCAAACATAAAAACACCATTGGGGCAGGCAGATACACAATGTGGCAACATGCCCATCTTGGTCATATCGGCACAAAAATCGCATTTGCCAACCGTACCTTTTTTCTGCGGAATACTTGTTTCCGGATTATAATGCAGGTCGGCAATTTCGGGGGGCAAATCGGGTTCGCCCCAATTAAATACCCGGGTAGAATATGGACAAGCAGCCATACAAAAGCGGCAGCCAATGCAACGGTCACTATCAATTAAAACAATTCCATCCTGTCTTTTAAATGTTGCATCTACCGGGCAAACTTTTACACAAGGCGGTTCATC
>JANMBZ010000203.1:0-18740 GCA_031360765.1 Chitinophagaceae bacterium | reverse complement strand
TGTCATTTTTCTACCCTCTAAACCGATGGGGGTAATGGGCATAAACCACAATATTTCTACACCCATATCTTTTAAACGAGGTAAATGTTTTTCAAAAGCTGTAATGCTGCCAGTTGCAGAATATTGCCGGAGGTTTACTTCGTAAATATTGCTTTGAGCAGTCCACGACTGGTGTCCATCGGTTTCAATAGATGCTTCCTTCTCTTTTTCTTTTTGATTATTATTACAGCTTTCGCTGATACTGAAAATAATTGCAAGCGATAATGCAGTTGCCAGGTATTGTTTTTTCATAAAGCTTATTTTTTGAAAGTTAACAATATTATCTGCAGGCAAAAAAATCTTTTTAGTGATAAATAAAATCAGCCCATTTTGTTTAAGAAAAAAATATAGGAATGAATACAGTATTTATTTTCCGGTAGCTTTATTAAGCAAACGATTATTTTACCCTGTTCATTTCGCTCTGTGCACCCAACTCCCGCTCTCTTGCTTTAAAGCTGGTTTTACCAAATTTCCAGGTAAGTTGCAGGCGCATACTGCGGCTTTCCCACTTACGCTGGTAATCGTAATTAACGTTTCCAAAATCAACAGACTGCCTCCAGCGTTGCGTGTTAAAAATATCGGTTACCGAAAAACGGATGTTGAGTTTATCTTTTAAAACAGATTTTCCAACGCCTGCATCTACACTACCAAGCCAGGCCGTTTTGCTCATGGCATTACGGGTTGCAATATTGCCCCAACTGCTCAACTGCATTTTAATTTTTTTAGGCAAACTAAATGTCTGGCTTGTGTACCAGCCCATACCCCATGCTTTGTTATCAAGACTGCCTTGCTGTATAGCACCGGTAAATTTTTTGTAATGCGGGCTTAGATTAATGTAATTATTCCACCATTTTGTTACCGGCATTCCCAAACTAAAATTCATGTATAGGCGGTTTTCGTGCCCAACATTGTAATTTGTAACTGATGTTATCTCGCCGTTTAATGTAGCAATTTCCTGAAAAGAATTATTTGTTTTGCTGTAACCAAACGCTACATTTAATGCGCCGCGGTAAGAGTAATTTAATTCTACACTATTGCTGAATTCTGGCAACAGGTAAGGGTTTCCTCTTTGCTTGCTGTAGCTATCAAAAATATATTCAAAGGGATTCAGATCCTGATAACCGGGCCTGTTAATGCGTCTGCTGTACGATAAACCAAAACTATTTTTATCGTTCAATGTATAACGGATAAAAGCCGATGGAAAAAGATTGAGATAACTTGTATCAGGATAATTAAGTGTTGTTTTTTTAAGATCAATGCTTTTACCTGTAACAACTGTCTGCTCGGCCCTTACACCAACCTGGTATTCCCATTTTTTAATTTTTTGAGAAAAGTTTACATAGCCTGCATACTGTGTTTCGGTATAATTAAACTGGTTGGTACGGCCTGTATCTGCTTTGAAATTATTTACACTCCATACAAAAGCATCGAGATCGTTTATTGTTTTTACGATATTCCATTTTACACCGGCTTCTAATTTTGCATTGTATTTTTTTATCTGCTTAGCAAAATCGGTTTTAATACTGTAAATATTTACTTTGGTTAAAACACGCTGATCGTTTGCAGTATAACCGTATTTAATATTTTGCCCGTTTAATAAATCGGTAGTTACATAACCGAAAGTATTTTTTTTATAGCCTGCATAATCTGCATCTATATTCCACTCGGTGCCCAGCGTATCTTCATACTTATAATTCAGGTTAAAACTTAACTGGCTGCTTCTTTCTTTATTGTCGTTTATTGTGCTGAGTGAAGAGTCGGTAACATTGTTTGTTTTTATCAACGTGGCTCCGGGTGTAAACAAACGGCTACCATATTCGTTTCCTTTAATTAAAAAACCAAAAGTGCTTTTTTTATTGATGTACAAATCGGCACCGGCATTATATCCAATATTTTTAGAAGAATCCTGATCTACCGTTTTATTTTCAAAAGTTTTTTGAATGTTGTTGATGTTTACAAAGCGGTTGATGGACCCACTGGTGTGCTGCTTGGATTTACGGCCATTTATATTTGCAAACCAGTTCCATTTTCCCTTGCGGTGATTCAGGTTGCCCGAAAAATCAATATTAGAATGTATGCTTTGTGTATATGTTGTACTCAGGTTTCCGTTGGTGCCTTTAACCATATTTTTTTTAAGCCTGATGTTGATGATACCTGCATTGCCCTGTGCATCGTACTTTGCAGAGGGATTCATGATGATTTCAATTTTATCTACAACCGATGCCGGTGTTGATTTTAGATAAACCGCCAGGTCTTTTGCACTTAACTGGGTTGGCCTGCCATCAATTAAAACATTAACGCCCGATTTACCAGCCAGGTTTATATTTTCATCGTTGGTGATGGAAACGCCTGGAGCCCTTTGCAATACTTCAAATACATTACCGCTGCTGGCAACAATATCGCTTTGTACATTCATCACCAGTTTATTTACCTGCATTTCTATAAATGGCTTTTTACTTTTTACTACAACTTCATTTAATTTTTGTGTTTTGTTAAACGAGGTTGTGTCTGTTTTTGGCAGGCTATCTTTTTGCTGTGCAAAAGCAGTTAAAGAAAACAGGGAAACAATTACCGGTAAAATCTTTTTCATAAACGTTGGCTTTACTGTGTTATTTTATATCGAATACTTTATTGTCGTCTTCTTTTTTAACCGTTAAAAATGCAGGCTCGTCTATAATTTTTTTGCCGCTCATTACTATGTTTACCTGGTCGGATGTTGCCAGGTAAATTTTAGTGCCTTCCGGAAAACTGAATCTTTTTGTACCCAAAGAAATCAATGTAAATAAAGTGGTGCCATTTCCCTTCTCATCGGGCCTGTAACTGATAAGTGATACTTTGGCGGGCAGCAGGCTGTTATTTTTCAACCTGAATGAAATCAATTCCCGATCAACAGATTTCATCTCAGCTTCAGCAACAATTTCTTCTTTTGTTTTGTAAAAAAGATTACTGATCTCGTTATTTCCGTTAACCGATTTTTCAACTACGACTTTTGCATTTACTTGAATATCTGCATTGCCATTGCTGCTGATTGTAATTTTTTGTGCAAGCATATTGCCTGCTTTTATATCTGCATTACCCTTCGATTCTAAAACAAGCTCATCAACTTCTCCTTTCAATACAATGTTTGGGTTACCATCAGTTTGTAAACTAAAAGATGGCTGGCCCGGAATATTTATCTGCAAACCGGTATTGCCACTATTAATTACTGAAGCGATGGATGGAGCCTTAATGGTAACTACGGTATTGTTATCTGATAACCAGCGATCGTATTTGCCACCGCTTAAATCAAATGACAACTGCAGGGTATTGCCAACCACTTTACTTCTGAAAAAACCTGCCAGGTTATCATCAACAGAAAGGCTGAGTGAATATTCATTGCCTCCGGTTTCTATTATCACTTTTGCGTTTAAGTGTTTAACTTCTATATTATTAAAAGTTTCAACAGCAGGGTTTAGATTGATCATTTTACCGCTGCCACTTACCTGCTCCCAGGTTTTGCCGTTGTATTTTGAATAACTGTTTTGAGAACAAGCAGTAATTGATACTGCCGCTAAAAGTAAAAATGAAAAAAATAGCTGTTTCATAATGTTGATTTTTAGTTTGATAAATTGTTTTCACAAAGATGGGGGCATGGGGGCCGTCAGTCGCTGCAAATGATGATTTGAGCCCAGTTAAACAGGTATCAAATTGTGTATTTTTAATTTGAGCCGTTTTAATAGCTATAATTTTTTTATTTGAGTATTTGATTTTGATATGTACTAACCATGTAATTGTATGTGTGCAGATAATTTTACCCTATTTTTGGTTTTTATGAATACAATACTGGCCGTTCTGCAAAAACCATATCCATTTGAAGAAAGAAAATGGGCAAAACTTAAACTTGCGTTTTTATTTGGGGGTATCGTGTTTCTCTTTTTATTTTTGTTTAACCCATTTGGCGATAAAAGCAATCTTCTTTTAAACGCCGCTTATGCTGGTGCACTCACCTTCACTGCCATCATCATTATTTTTAGTTTGTTGTTCCCTTTATTTCCGGGTTATTTTAATGAAGAAAAATGGAACATTGGGCGGGAAATACTTTTAACGCTTATCATTATTACCACAATCGCCAGTTTAAATGTGCTTGCCGGCAGTATTTTTTGGGCAGTAAAAATATCGGTACTTAACTGGCTGAGGATGATTTTTTACACAGCCGTAATTGGTATTGCACCGGCTACCACCAGCATTTTATTAAACCAGGCCCGGCTTTTAAAAAAATACCGTGGAGAAGTTAATCAGATAAATGAACAGCTTCAACCGGTTTCTGCGCTTGAACCCATAATTGCAATAAAGGCTGATATAGAAAAAACGGAAGTTATTACAGATGCGCCTGGTAAATTTTTAATTGAGGCCGAAAATCCAAAGGATAATCTTACAATTGCACCTACCAGTTTTTTAGCGGCCACTTCTGCAGATAATTATGTAAAAATTTATTATGCAGAAAATGATAAGCTTAAAACTGCCATGCTCCGTACTACTTTAAAAAAGGTAGAAGATAATGCAGTTGCCTTTCCGGATTTTTTTCGTTGCCACCGAACCGCCATTGTTAACATGGCCGCTGTAGAAAATTTAAGCGGTACGGCACAGGGCTACCGGCTTCATCTTACCAATTTGACTGAGACATTACCGGTATCCCGAAATTTAAACCAGGTTATAAAAGAAAAACTGGCTGCAATTCGCCCCTAAAATCTTTCCTAATCAATCTATCTGCCCCAAGGCGTGCAATTGGCCCCAAACGCAATGCAGGTAAGCCCTTCCATTTGGAACCGGGTGTTCGCTGGCTGTACTTTTACAGTATCAATAACAACAAAAAATAAAAATATTATGAAAAAAGCAATCTCCAAATGCAGCAACTTAGCAGCCAGCCAACTGCACATCTTATTAATTATCATCAGCAGTTTTTTTGGCCAGCAGGCAGCAGCGCAAGACAGCAGCTATACCAACTATTTAAAAAGCAACCACGAAAAGATAACTATCGGTAGCAATAAAACCCTGGCCATTTTTGACGATGCCTTTTACAGCAACCAGGTTTTTCTGGTAAGCGAATCGCATGGTTATATGAAACCGCATCAACTGGATCTGGAGCTTTTTAAAATGATCAGCCAAAAAACCGGTATGCGTTATTACCTGGCCGAAATTGATTTTAGCCAGGCCTTCTACCTTAATAAGTATTTAAACACCGGTAACGAGGGGTTTTTAAAAAATATGTACCAGCGTTGGTTTGATGAAAGGGCACAATGGGGTAACCAAACCGGTTTTGAAAAATGGAGATCAATATATGCGTATAATAAAACCCTTCCCAAAAACAAAAAAATAGTAGTGCTTGGGTTGGATAATGCACAGGGTTTAAATTTAAACGAAAAGCGGCTTACCGAAATTCTGGAAGAAGTGAAATATAAAAACAACAGCAATTTAATGCTTGATAGCCTGCTTGGCTTTGCAAATAAAGATGTAGAAAAAGATACTACAAAGAGTTTTAAGAAATTTGTAAGGAGATTGAGTGCAGATGTAAGCCTGAATGAAGCGGCTTACAAAAAAATTCTAAAAAATAAATATTTCGATTTCTATTTTATTATTGACAATATTGCTTCTAAAAAAGGAAGAGAGGCAAAAATATTTGAGAACTTTAACAGCCTTTACACAGAATATAAATTGAGCAACGAAAAAATGTATGGCTTCTGGGGCCGCTTTCATGCAATGCAGGATAGCATTAACAGTGCCCTGCCTTTTGCAGGTATGCTTAAAAAAAGTGGCTTACCGCTGAGCAATAAAATAATTTCTATACCGGTTTTTTGTGTTGAGAGTGCATCTATGTTACCTACTGCCTTTTTACCGCCAATGGCGCAGCAAAAAGGAACCATCTTCAGCAAATCGGCTATGGTAAATGATGATAGTTTTGTTTACACGGTAGAAGGTATAAAGACTTTCAGGAATTTTGTAGGCAAAGATGAATCCGTAATTTTTAAACTCAATGCACCGGCATCGCCATTTGATAAAGGTTTTAACCTGGTAGAGTCTTCCTCTCAATTTGATAAAACATTTAACTGGGCTGGTAATAAAAAAGCAGCAACCACATCTTACTTTCAGTATGCCATTGTAGTTAGCAATTCTGATTGGGCCGTACCTTATGGTGATAATGTAGCTAAGTAAATTTTTTAAAGTAGATGAGCCGGAAAATTTTCCAGCTCATCTACTTTACTGAAATATTTTTTAATTTAGAAATGCAGAACCAAGATCGTTACACCAAACCCTTATCCATCCATTCTTTTGGGCTTAAGCCTGTAAGTTTTTTAAACGCCCTGTTAAAAGTTGCTTTTGAATTAAAGCCACAGTCAAAAGCAATACCCAATAAAGTTTGCGTTTTCTGCTCACCAGCCTGCAATTTTTCTTTTACCGCTTCAATGCGGTATTTGTTTATAAAATCATTAAAGTTTAACTGAAATCCCTGGTTAATTACCTTTGAAATTATTGATGGATTGGTTTTTAATTGTTTTGCAACCTGTGTAAGGGAAAGCTCGGGATCTTCAAATATCTTTTCATCATGTAACAGTGTTATTATTTTAGGTTTCCATTCTTTAAGCAAAAGCGTATCCTCATTGTTTTCAACTTTGCTGTCCTGCATTTCCAATATTTCTGCATCTTCTATAATGTTGTGTTTATTTTCAACAGACGAATAAGTTAACAACACAGGTGTTCGGTAGTTTAACAGGTTGAATTTAAAAGGCACTTTTGTTTCAATAGAATTAGCATACCCTGTTATTGCGATATAGTAAAAAATGAGGGCAAAAGAAAAATACTGCCACCACATACCCACATAGCGCAGTTTTTCAAATGCTGGAAAGAAACTGGCAACGTAAAATAAAAACTCGGATATAAGCATAAAAAGAAAAGCGTATAAAAAATTTTTTACCCACCTGAACAAAACAACATCTGCATAGCTAACTACCTGCATCATTAATTTTTTATACAAATTATAATACCGCAGCGAAATTAAAAAGTAAAACAGCATAGAGAAAAAACCGCTAACCTGGTACCAGGTATCAAAATCTAAATCTCCGCCATTGGCCAGAAAATAATAACGCTTTAAAACAAGCTTATCGGTTACAACCACAATAATGCTGAACAACAGATAAAGAAAGCCCGGCAACAAATGCAGCCATTCTTTTTTACCAAATTTAAAAGAAGGGTTTAATAAACTCTGCACATAAAAAAATATGGCCGGCCCCATAAAATATAAATGCTGCATGGGAGTATAAAACAAAATATCCCGGTAAGGCTGGTTATCGTACCAGCCGGCAAAACCAAGCATCCACGGCGCTATATAAAGTATGCATAGCAATAAAAAAAAGGAAAGCCATTTATCTGCTTTGCTATCATTCGATTTTCCTTTACGGTACAAAAGTACTGCATACACCAGGCCGTGTACAAAAAAGATAAGCAGTAAAGAACTGTAAAAACTAAAACTAAAAAGCATACTATGCAAAATAAGTAAACCGGTACAATTGTTCGCCGGCTATAAAGATATTTTTAAAAAGGCGAAACCTGTACCCCAATGCCTGGCACATCTAAATAAATAATTTTACCATTTTCAAACAGCACGCCTGCACCCGTGTCGTCTGCCAGTAAAAGTGGCCCATCCATATCCACATAATGCAGCATGGGTGCCAGTTGTGCAATGGCTGCAGTACCAACCGAACTTTCATTCATGCAACCAACCATTACCTGCATGCCCAGTTCCTTTGCACGGGTTATCATACGCCTTGCAGGCGTAATCCCGCTGCATTTAGTTAATTTAATATTAATGCCATGAAAATGACCAACACATTTTTCAACATCAGCCTCAGCTACACAACTTTCATCGGCTATTAATGGCAGTACAGATTGTTCAAATAAAACTTTCATACCTTCCCAATCATCTTTTGCCAAAGGCTGCTCTACAAATTCAACACCCAGTTGTTTCAACAATGGTATTTTTTGCAAAGCCTGTTCCAACGTCCAGCCTGCATTTGCATCTACCCTAAAAATGGCATCGGTATGTTTACGTAGTTCACTAACCATTTCTACATCACCATCCACCCCAACTTTTATTTTATAAACAGGCCATGGCTTTTCTTTCATTTTAGCAACCATATTTTCAATAGTATCAATGCCAATAGTAAAATCTGTAAGCGGTGCTGTTGCAGTATCTAGATTCCACAATTCATGCAACTGTTTTCTTTTTAGTTTGCCATAAATATCCCAGCCAGCCATATCTAAAGCACAAACCAAAAACGGATTTGCAGGAAAAAGATGATGCAGGTAATGCCAGTAACGTTCAGGATCGGAGAATGCAAATTTTTCTACAAATATTTTTTTTCTTTCCAGATCCTCCACCATTTTTTCTACAGTGATATCGTAGTAAGCAATAGCAGGTGCCTCTCCATAACCTTTAATGCCCATAAAATCGAGCTCAACAATTAATGTAGGCTGATGTGTTTTGGTTCCTTTTGAAATGGTGAACGGGTGATGAAAAGGAAGGCTGTATGTTTTGTATTGAAGTTTCATTTATGTGGTAATCATCTGCCGCTTTCCTTAATATATTGTTTCAATTCATCGGTAAAAGTATTTCCCTTTATTAAATCTTCCAGGCTAACATGCATCCGGTAATTCCAGTAATGCTCTGTTACTGCAGGGTTATTAATTCTTTCATCATGCGGATTTTCTCTTCTTATCTCCGCATTAATTCCCATCAGATCCTGCAATTGAAAAATACTCCACATGGCCGGTGAATACAGGTGTTGCAGAATAATTTCTTTATTTATCCAGGGCTCGCAATAAACCGGCGGCTCACCCTGTTGCCCCATCAGGTAATTGTAAAAATGTTTTGTTTTAAAACTATCTTCCTCCCACCAGGCACGTATGGTACTCATATCATGTGTTGATGGCGAAACCACACTGAGGTAGGGCGCATCGTTGGGATGAAAAAATTCGGAACCGGTTTTTTTAGGCATCCGCTGTATCTCCAGGCTTAGTATTCCAAGTTGCTCCATCACTTCAGGCACACAAGCAGGTACCATGCCCAGGTCTTCGCCACAAACCAGCATGTTGGTATTGCTTTTAAGGCCCGGTAATTTTTTCAATGCTTCTTTTTTCCACAACTCATCCTGGCGCTCAAAGAAATAATTTATATAGAGCGCTTTCAATTCTTTTTGCGAATGTTTATCCAGGTTTTTGAAAGAGAAAGTATCTTCCATGGCAATGCGGAAATGAAACTCCTGGCCATTTGAACCGGGTACTTCAAAAAAGATGATATTACTTATCAGATCGTATAAGCCCTGTTTTACTTTATAATCAAATGTGTGATCGGTTTTAAAAAATGCTTCTACCTTACGTTGGGAACTGAATTTTTCTTTGAGTTTTAAACCATTAAAAAAGGTCTTCTTTACATCTTCTTTTTTATCGCCAAAAAGTTCAATCAGTATCGAATCTGTTACATAAGGTTCCGTATAGCGGTATCTTTCAAAAAGAATATTTTTTGAGAATAGCTCATTTATGCTAACCGGTATTGCAGGTATAAAGCGGCCCATAATTCCTTCTACGGCATGAGCCGGAATACTCCAGATGCGGAAAAAGCCGAGGATATGATCTATTCGAAAAGCATCAAAATAATTGCTCATCTGCTCAAACCGTTTGCGCCACCAGGTAAAATTATCCTGTTGCATGGCCTCCCAGTTGTAGGTAGGAAAACCCCAGTTTTGTCCCTTTGCAGTAAAAGCATCGGGCGGTGCGCCTGCCTGCTCATCCATGTGGTACAGGCCCGGTTCTACCCATGCATCTGCACTATCGCGGCATATACCGATGGGTATATCGCCTTTTATAATTATGCCGTTTTTATGAGCATATTCTGTTGCATTTTTTAACTGTAGATGCAGATGATATTGTGTAAAATAATGCAGGGCAATATCATCGTAATGCGCCTTTAACGGACTTACCAATTGCTGAATTTCGCTTTCGTTGTAAACCGCATTAGTTTTCCATTTAGCAAATTCTGCAGTTTTATATTTATCTCTTAAATAAGAGAAAGCTGCATAAGGCTCCAGCCAATGGCGGTTAAGTTCAAAAAAAGTTATATAGTCAAGATCATTTTTAAAGTTTTCTTTTTCAAGCATGTACAATTCACGTACTGCGGCAATTTTAACTTTTATTACGGCTTCATAATCTACCGTATCGATTTTATTTAATTGCTTTTGTTTGGTTGCAAGTGCTGTAACAACAGACGCATGTTTTTTACCGGCAACAGCCTCCAGGTTCAACAACAGCGGGTGTAAAGCAAAGGCTGATATGGCAGAATATGGGTAAGAATCTTTCCAGGTGTAAGTTGATGTAGTATCATTTACGGGCAACAATTGTATCATTTTAAGGCCGGTAATTTTTGCCCAGTCAACCAATAATTTCAGATCGGTAAACTCACCGGTTCCAAAACTTTTTTTACTGCGCAAGCTAAATACTGGTATGGCAACTCCGGCACCTTTCCAGTTAATATTGTTCAATCTTACAAAGCCATCATGTATAATGGTGAATGCATCTTTTCCATCTTCGCTCAATAAAACACGATTATTGCCATCTTCAAAACGGATAAATTTTTTATCAAGGCTGTTGTAAACGCCGTACTTGTAACCAACCGGAAAAGTGGATTCACTCAGGTTGATTTTTATTTCCCACCAATTATCTTTTTTGGTAAGCAACAATACATTTTGCTCATCCCAATCATGCAAAGCTGCCGATGAGCCGCCAATGCAAATCACTTCATCTTCATTAAGCAGGGGTGCTTTAATTTTGAAGAGGTGCGTTGCGTTTTCAATTTCTATTACTTTTGCTGCTCCGGATTTTGGCTTAAGCAAAACATCGGTAAAAGGCGCTGTAAAAAATGCATTTTCATATTGCCCGGCGTTGTTCCAGCTATCAGACAATACAATTTTAGATGCCTGTACGTTACTAAAATCTATGATGCGGTCGTCACCAAATTCAATGTACTGTTCGCCATTTTCATCCAGCAGAATATATTTATAGCATAACGGTTCTAACAGGTCTTTGTCTTCAATTTCAACGCTTCCATGCCATAGCTGGTCGTTTAAATAATCAAGGGCAAAGGGTTTGGCAATATCCTCGTTACCCAATATGGGTGTGTTGCCGGTAACAAAAAGTAACTGGCCAAATTTAGTGGCATAACGTATATAAAAATGTAAAATCATCCGATTGGGTTAAGTAGTGGCAAGATAACACTTTACAAAAAAAATTGCATGCAAATGTATAAAATGCAGCTGATAAAAAGTTCTGCCTTATATTTGCAAAAATTAATTAAAATGGAAACAACCAAAAAAAGAACCGGCCTTTTCTGGATATTATTCTTACTTTCTGTTGTAGTATTTTTTGTAGTGCTATTTTCACCCTGGGGCTCATGGGTTTCGATGGTGCTGCCGTTTAATGTTACCTTTTTTGCCAAAGCGCTTGATCTGATGTAGATTTCTTCCTAAAAATTTTATATGCCATTCGCCCAGCAGCGGATGGCTTTGTTTTAGTTGCCATTTACAAAATCGGGGCGGCTTATAAAACTGCTTCTGAATTTAAAGCGGATATTACTGTTTAGCTCTATCTTCCATGGGCTCATATTCCCGTTAAGCCTCGGAAAATAATATGCTCTTATTTCAACTGTTCCAAAAACAAGGTTTTCGTTTCTGGTACGTACGCCTCCGCCAACTGCTCCAAAAATATCACTGTGTTTTAAATTCATTTTAGATGGCTTCAACAATATCCCATCTGCAAATACAAAAGGTGCAAATCTAAATCCCAGTATTTTTGTTGTGTTGTAAAAAACCGATTCAATTTTTAAGGTTGCTCTTAAATCAGATTGAAGCGAATCATTGCTAAAATAAGGTAGCCCAAAATTACTGTTAAGGTATAAAGGCTCATTTAAAGCAGGGTTAGCCTGGGCACTGATACCTGTGCTGATAAATAAACGGTTATACCATGCAGGATTTAATTTTCGCAGCCGTGTAAAATGATCAACATTAAACAGCATGTCTACATCTTCAAATTGACGGCGATAAAAATAACCGCCCAGTTTAAATGTGTAATTAACATACAATCCCTTTTTTCTGAAATTAGAAAGCGCCAGATCAATACCTCCATAAGGCCTGCGGCTGTCTATTAAACCACTTTGTGTTCTAACATATCCTACAGTTGTAGCAGCACTAAAACCTTCGGGAATATCTTCGTTTCTTCCAAATCCATAAATAAAACTGGTTTTATAAAATATCTGTCTGAAAAAATTAATGGATGCCAATCCCCCAGTAAAATCGGCGTAACTGGGTTTGTACTTTATTCTGTATTGGGTAGGTATTATTTGAAAAAATCTTCTGAGACCTCTTATAGCTACAAAACGATGCAAGCGTATTTCCTTATTTTCATAAAGCGAACGTTTTTTATCTAAACTGTACCCAAACCAGGCATCTAAACCGTAGTTGATGTATTTTAATTTGTTTTGGTAAACAGAATCGGTATCATATACATTTCTTGTTCGGCGGTATGTCCATTCCAATGCACCGGTTGTTGGTATGTAAGGGGTAACCAGTGGTTTTTCAAGCCTTGTATAAAAAAATGTTTCTTGTTCACGGTCGCTGCTAAAAGCTTTTCCATAATCCTGGTAGCCCGCAACCAGGTCAATAAAAGAGCCGCCAATATTGCGTTTTATAAACTCGGCGCCAATGCCGGTTTTTGGTGATCGTATTTTTTCATAGTAGCCGCTAACCAAAATCTGATTGCCGCTACCCATAAAATTTTCATCACGCAATTCTATTCTGCCTCTGTCTTTACTGCTGATATTAATTTTTCCACCAATAGAAAAAACATCTTTGGTAACCACCACCACATCCACAGAATCACTGCTACCTTCTGCATACTCTACATAAATTCTGGCATCCTTTATATACACCAGTTCTCTCAAATACCTTTCATTATCTGCCAGCAGGTATGGCGAAAGACGATCATCTTTTTTAAAAAATAAATTTTTCTCAATTACATTTTTTGTTGAATTTTTATGAAATGTTCTTGCCATGCGTACGCCAAAATCATTTTTAATTTTGGTTGTATCATCTATGTCATATTCAAAACCAAGCCTGATGGTTTCAACCGATCTGATTATTTTTCCTTTGTATTTTAAAAATGGATTTTCAACTTTAACAGGTGCATCATCGGGTGGTGTGTGAGAAATACTTTTACCAAATCTCCCCAGCAATCCTCTTTTTTTGGCAAGAAAAAAAGTATCTTCTTTTGCAGGATTATCCTGAGCTGCAGCGGGCTTATAAAAGAAAATAAATGCAGCAAAAAAAATAGAGATATAGCAACCCTGTTTAATCATTATGGTTTATCATATACGCCTGAAGATAAAGACTAAAGATATTGAAATGCGTGGAACAGGACGTTAATAGAATAATTTTATAACTTGTTTAAGAAATTTTATAATTGTACTGCCTTTTTATTAAAAGCGAAAATGAATTATAAATGACCCAAAAATCTAATTACTTAAAAAATGAAAATCAGTATAACAGGTTCAACCGGCAGAGCAGGAAGCCTCGTTACAAGGCAGGCAATTAACCACCAAAATATAGAGAAAGTAGTTATATAGGCAAGTAGGTTTTTAAAAATTTACAACTGAAATATCAAGCTGAATTAATAACATCCGCAAATTTTATAATAGTATTTTGAGTGAACATAAACATCAATGATTTTTAATGGATGTAATGTGTACCTTTTTTTTGGGAGGTGAGCAACTACAAACAAAATCATTCAGGCTTTTGTAGTAACAAACATCAACAAGCAATCCTTCTGTTTTATAACCCATATCCAGGTTTTCAGGCACTTCATATACACCTGCAATGGAATCTGTAACTAAAACCCAGCCTGTACCATCTGCTAAAGGATCGCCACCATAATGAATTTTGGCAGTGGTACAAACAGTATTAGATGAGGTTGAATCTGTATTGTCTTTTTTGCATGATACTGCTGTAAATGCCACAATGCATGCAATTAGTAATAATTTCTTCATAGTTGTTTAATTTATTAATACCCAGACAAAAACTGTTCCAGTAATAATTTATGTGAAGATTTATTTTTTGATGTGCTTAAGGTCTATTAAAAAAAAATTAATTATTCAGTAGGTTAGGATATGTTTAAATAACAGCAATCATAATTAAAATGCTACATGATTTTATTGCCTGATTGCCCAAAAATACACGTGAGAAACTATTTCATCTTCAACGAAAAACTATCCTCCATTTGAATTAATTTGATATCCAGCCTTTATAATTTTGATAATTAGTAAAAAAACCTGATAGCATTATTTAAGCCTTTCAAGAAATAAGATTCTCTAATATCAATATCCTTTATGGTCTCATCTTTTACTCTATTAAGCCCCTGTTGCGTGTAGCTTGAGCCTTCAAGTGAATATGCCGGCCGGTGCAAGTAATAGCAACTGTGTTTATGTAAAAATATTAACTTGCAGGTTAATTAACTCCACACTATTTTATTAAAAACTAATGGCTTGTATGCAGAAATATTTCCTTCTACTGTTTCTGATATTATTTGTATCAATTAAAACCAATTGCCAGAAAACTGTTTTTATTGAAAAATATAATTTACCGGCAGAAATAAAAAATGCAGGACAGGTTATTGTGCAAATGCCTTTTGGTTACGCTAATATTATTAATATTTTTGGTGATACAGCCGGTTTAAAAACTGCGGGTGATATTTTTATTGATGTTGCCTGTACCGATTATCCCATCAATGCATCGTTACAAGCCCTCAATAAAAGCAGGGTAGCTTCTTTTTTAAAACGTTTCCCTTTTATTGAAGAAAGCCAGCTGGCACAGATAAATTTTTTTCAGCAAACCGATGGCGCTTTAAGAGAAAAAGCGATGACGATGTTTCATGGTTTGATTATTAAATTCAGGCCAAAACAAAATATTGAAAATGCAAAAAAAGAAGTTGTAAAGCTGGAAGAAATTGTAAAAACAGGCTTGCCAGGCCCACCAGTAAAACCTGCAACCTTAACTAAAAAAAAAGATAGTGTAAGTACAGAACTCGAAAGGATATTGGCACAACGGCCCCGCAAATTTCAAAACGGTACCTGGTATATACAGGTGGGCCGGGGCGGCGTTGTATCTGCAGATCACGATGTGCCAAAAAAATCGCGGCTTGATTCATTTGTAACACGGGAGCCAAAAGATGCTTTAGTAGAGGGATTGATTGACAAAGCAGAATATAAAGAATTTAAGTCTTCCACTTCCATCCGTATTTATTATCCCCGCTGGTTTGTACTGGATTCATTGGTTCCAAAAAAGCCAGCAACTGTTGTTGAAAAACCCATGTTTGTTACCAAAACAAATAAAATACCCGATTCTTCCATTTTAAAAATACTTGACCGAACCAGGTGGGAGAATGCAACCATTGTAGGCGATGTAACCGGCAGCATGTACAAATACACTGCACAACTTTTATTGTGGGTAAAAGCAAATCCCATTGGCAGCCTTTCAAAAAATTTTGTATTTTTTAATGATGGGGATAATATGCCTGATAAGGATAAAAAATTAGGCAATACCGGTGGTGTTTATTTTAAAACGTGCAACAATTATGCAGAGGTTGAAACCTTGATGAAAACAACAATGCTAAAAGGGAATGGAGGCGATTATCCCGAAAATAATATTGAGGCATTGCTTAAAGGAGAAAAAGCTTTTCCCGAAACTGAATACCAGGTTATGATTGCAGATAACTGGGCGGCCATAAAAGATAAAGTACTTTGGCAGCATCTTACAAAGCCGGTAAGAATTGTAGTGTGCGGTGCCACCGAGTTTAATGTAAATATCGATTACCTGAACCTGGCACGTAAAACCAAAGGCTCTGTGCATTTAATGGAAAGTGATTTGTATAATTTATCCGGATTAAAGGAAGGAGAAATTTTAAAAGTTGGTAAAAACACTTTTATTATTAAGAATGGAGTGTTTGTGGAAACGGGGTATGAGTATAATAAGTGAAAATTTATTACAGTGGGCGATGTTTTTGCCTGTGTATTCACTTATTCAAAAGCAGTTGGGTATGCTGCGGTTAAAAATGAATTTACCCGGTGGAGTATAATTTTATTAATATGGGTAACTGCTGCACTCTTCCTTTATCTCTTATCAGTTTTAGAAGGTGGCGTATACAAAGCTGCCTTTATATCTTATGGTGTAACGTTGGCTTTAACCACATTACTGTTTATAAAAGCTAAAATAGAATTATAGCAATATGCAAAACACATCTGGCGCAAAACTGAATTGGGATAAATTTATACCCGACATTGCTGTAATGATATTGTATTTCGCTTTGCTTGATCCCCTGATGGCGTGGCAACAGCAGCATCTGGCCTTATCCTGCACTATTTTAATGGGGCTGAATATTATAGCCATTGGCATAGGTTGCTACACATTTTTTACCGCTTTAGCAGATACAGATGCCATGGTAAAATATAAGAACTCACTATCCACATTTGAGAGTGCAGTTATGGGTTTATCAGCCTTTATCAGCTGCCTTGCATTTTGCTGGTGGCTTGTTCCATTTGCTGCAGTAAAAAAAATGGGCGTAACAGAAACAGGGTTTATTATAGGAGGCATGGTTTACTTCATTACATTTATGGGGGTAGTAGCAGGAACTGTTAATAATAAAAAAGTAAATAACACTTCGCAAACTGTTATTTTGAAAATATGCAACACTTTAATACTTATTGCCTTCTTCTTTTTTAGCTATGCATTTTTATTGATGGCTTTACAGCATTGGCAACCAGGCTTTATAGCAGCCCCCTATTTGGCCATCATTTGCCTGTTTGTTTTTTATTTACCGCTACGGTTCTTTCTTTTATTTAGGCCGCCTTTTAATAAGCTGGAGTATTTAAGTTTTATAGTAAGCTTCGGGTTTTTAATGATGAAGTTATTTACAAAGTTGTGATGAAATAAAAACAGGGATATTATTAATACCCCTGTTTAAACATTAATTTCTTTTTGATAAAGCTTTATTTTACCAGGTTGCAATCTATCTTATCGCCACAGTTGTTACAGCTTCTTCTTCCCACTATCAATGGCCCATATTTTCCTCCGCCAACATACTCCTGCCAAAGCCGGGCGTAACCAACATAACAATCGTCCTGAAACTTGTATGCAATTTGTATATCGGGTGTAACAAAGCGCCGAAGTATAATGCCCAGTTCATTTTTTTCTACCTGCCACAAGGCACCAGTATAATTACCCACGGCAAATTTCAAAAGCGTCATATTCCCCGAAGGCAGGTCTCTTTTTAATACTGCACTTATATTTGCATTGCTAAGCAATGGATCACCAAGGGTATTTGGTTTTGAAAAATAATCGGGTAATTTACTCAGGCGGAAGGTATTCTTACGAACGAGTTCATCACCAGCCTCGCCATTTTTTTTCAGCGTTTGTATATCTCCGGAATTAAAATTGAATTTAAATTCATCTTTCACTTCGGGCCATTTTTCAAAGTCCTGCGATTTCCCCCAGCCGTCAAATGATTCTAAAAATAATCTTACCTGTATACTGTACTCACCATCATCCGGAAATGATGACTGGTTAATAATAAAATAAAGCGGGCCGCCTGCAATATTGCTTGAAAAATCATCCAGGCCGCACATGGCACTGGTAGCTGCCGTTGGAGCCGGCAGTATATCAAAATTCAGGAAGTTCTTTTTTACATCGTCTTCATTTTTTATGAGCAGGTATTCCCAGGAGTTTTTAGAGCCCTGCTGTTCGCCGTTTTTATAAGAACATACCCAAAACCGCAGGTAGTAATATTTTGTTTTAATACTGCTCATTTTAAATGCCTCCAGCAGGGTCTGGTTATTAAGTTCTATGCGGCCATAAATAAAGTCGCTCGATTTAAAAGAAGTTTTACTGCCCTCATGATTATTGGTAAAAGGCTTATCGGAGAAATACATTTTAGCCCCGGCAATCGGGCTCATGGTTTCGTACTGGCTTTTAGCGCTGATACCTAAGCAGAGCAGGCAAATGGCAATAATGATTTTTTTCATGTTTTTTTTGAATTAGTTTTCTGCCATGCGGCAGAAATTTGAAAAATATTTTATAGACCAATATAATAAAATATTCTAAATATTAATACTCCTGATTAATGATTACTATCGTTGCCGGCCTGGGCAAAACAGAAATGTTAGCATACCTATGTTATATCCGGTGACTGTAAAGGAAAACAAGCAATTGCAGAGATTTGCAGAAGACGGAGTGTGTGGCTGCTCATTGTATAAATGCCTCTTTATTGTTTGGCTAAAGTAAACTGCGATTGCAAACCGCCAGGACTGGTAGACACAAGATCCCACAATCTTAACACTTGAATTAATGATTTTGGGAGGGAACAGTTGCCTGTGGTGGAAAATAAACTCAAAAAAGCGATTGTTTACCCCAAAATGAGGTAATGAGGACGTTCCCGATGGGTGATCAGGCGTCCCGAACGGGTTATGGGGGCGTTCAGGACGGGTGATCGGGCGTTCCGAACGGGTTATGGGGGCGTTCGGGACGGGTTATGGGGGCGTTCAGGACGGGTGATCGGGCGTTCCGAACGGGTTATGG